>CAZMCT010000098.1:0-15501 GCA_964564785.1 uncultured Planctomycetales bacterium | reverse complement strand
GGCACGGGCTCGATCACGCGCGGCGGTCGCGTGGCCAGCACAGGGTCCGGGGGCGGCCCCAGCCGCGACCCGGTAGTGGTGGCACACCCCGTCAGCACCAGCGCGACGAGGCTCATGAGCGGGACCAGGGGTCTCATCGACGGCACTCGAGGAAAACGCAGTCGTGCGTACCAGCGCCGCGGGGCATCCGATTCCACCGCGGATCGTACCGCTGCCATACACACAATAGCCGCGGCCCCGGCCGCCGGCCAGCCGTTTCGCGCGCCTTCAGCCCGATCCCAGGCCGATTACCGACGCGATCGCGTACTCGCCGCTATGTGAGATCGAGACCAGGACTCTCGTCAGCCCGAGTGTCTGGGCCAGCCGGGCGGTCGCCCCGTGCAGCACGACCAGCGGCCGGCCGAGCGGGTCGGGCACCGTCTCGATGTCCGTCCACTCGATGCCGCCCCGCCAGCCGGTGCCGAGCAGCTTCATGACGGCCTCCTTGACGGCGAATCGGCCGGCCAGCCGCGGCACCGGGTCGCGGGCGGCCAGGCAGTGCGCCTGCTCGGCGGGCGTGTAAACCCGTTGCAGGAAGCGCGGGCCGTGGTCGCGCCAGGCACGGGCAACGCGCGGGCAGTGCACCAGGTCGACACCAAGGGCAATCGGCAGATCGGCGCTCACAGGATTCCCGCTATTCGCGCAGCCGGTCGCGCTCGGCGTTGCGGAGCCGTTCGTCCACCGCGCCGGGCGCGGTAGCCGGCCGGGTGGCCGCGTCGCCGTCGACGAGGTCGCGGCGCTTGTAGATGTACACCGTCCCGAACCTCGGAATCTCCTGCACCAGCGTGTACGTCTCGTCGATCCAGCCGCCCAACTCGACGTCGGTGGGGATGCCGCGCTGGCTGCGGCCGTGCAGCCACAGGTAATCTTCGGCGGTGATGGTCAGCAGCTCGGGCGGCCGGTCGCGGAGCGTCTGCACAAGCTCGTCGAGCACGAATCGCGCGCCCGCGCCGACCTGGCCGACCTTCTCGGTCGTGGTGAAGCGCGAGGCGTTGATCCGCCGGGCCTGGAGATAGACCCCGGGCATGTAACCCCAGCAGTGGATGCGGTCCGCCGGCCCCGACCAGCGTGCGACCGCGTCGCCAACGACCTCCCAGTGCGCCGGCTCGTAGGTGCCGACCTGGTTCAACCACGGGTCGATCCGCGCCACCCAGACCCGCGCGAAGCCCTCGAATTGCAGCCGCACCGCCCCCCACGCGAAGTAGGCCATCGCCACGAACGCGGCCGTCACCCACGCCCGCTGCTGCATGCGGCGGAGCAGCTTCATCTCGGCCCGCAGCGCATTCACCAGATAGCCGGCGATCATCAGCAGCGGCGGAATCACGGGCACCAGGTAGTGCCGGAACCCGTGCGGGCTCAGCAGCGCCCCGTAAAACGCCACCGCCAGCCAGAGCGTGAACAGCAGCACCGGCGCCGGGCACGTCGGCCGCTTCGGCGCCAGCGCCGCCGCAATGTCGGTCGGGCGGTAAGCCGGCCGCAGCGCCCAGAGCACCGCGTGAATCCACGCCGCGGCCGCCATCAGCAGGGGCAGCAGCAGGATCGGGTAGATGTGGTCGCGCTCCAGCATGTACGTGACGTAGTTGTACGGAAACTGGCTCACGCCCTGGCTGAAGTACGCGCCGTTGAACGTGAACGTCGCGAACCACGCCGCGCCCAGGGCCCCCTGCGCCGCGAGAGCGGCCGCCGCCACGGCGACCGTGCTAGCCGCACCCGCGAGCAGCAGCAGCCCGCGCCGCACGCCGCTCGCGGCCGACAGGCGCCGCGCGACCATCAGGATGATCAGGTGCAACCCGAGGCTGCCCCAGAGTGCCAGCCCGACCTGTTTGAAAAGGAACGCCGCACCGCACAGCACTCCGGCCGCGTACCATTTCCACCCGCGGTCACGGATCCACCCGTGCAGGTAGCAGGCCAGCGCGGTCAGCTCGCAGGCGACGAGGAACGTCTCGGTGCGGTTCGTGCCCCCGGTGTAGAACGGGTGGGTGAGATAGAAACTCAGCAGAATGGTCGTGACGGCCGCGGCGCCCCGGTGATAGACCGAGGCGGCGGCGATGAAGAACGCCGTATGCGCAACCAGCAGCGCGAGGACGCACATCGCGACCACGCCGTAGTAGCTGCCGCCCCCGAGCAGCATACCGAGGGCGTTGATCCAGTAGATGCCGGGCGGCTTGTTGTCCCACACGTCGAGGTAGACGGTGGCGCCGTTCGCGATCCGCCAGCCGAAATAGCCGAACATCTGGTCGTCGACGACGTCGGTCCGCCACCAGGCCAGCACCTGCGAAAGGGCGATCAGCGGCGCGATCGTCAGCAGCATGCAAAGGACGAGCACGGGAAGCGACGTGCCGTTGACCGGGCCACCGCGGGTGCGCAGCACCGCCGAACCATCGCTCGTGACGGAAGCAGTCATCAGCAGCGGAGAATAGCGAACTTGGCAGCGAGCGGCGAGTAGCGCGCAAGGGGGAGTGAGTGGCGACCGGCGAGTCGCAGGTCGCGCGGCGCGCGGCTACGCGAAAAGCGGTCGGCCGGAGACGAACGACGAATCCGGGCGCGGTGGACGGTGCGCAGACGGAGCGGTGCCGCGGCTTCGACACCGCGCCGGGCTGCCCGGGGCGGACGCTGCAAGGTTCCGCGCGCGACCGGCTACTCGCTGCTCTTGAGAGCGGCCACGAGCCGCTGCTCGACCGCGTCCCAGTTCACCAGTTGCAGGAACGCCTGGATGAACTCGGTCCGCTTGTTCTGGTACTTCAAGTAGTACGCGTGCTCCCACACGTCCAGCGCCAGCAGCGGCACCGCACCCCACACGCCCTGGTTCTCGTGCTTTTCGGCCTGGAGCACCAGCAGCCGCCGGGCCAGCGGCTCCCAGCACAGCACCGCCCACCCACTGCCCTGCACCTGTGCCGCGGCCGCCGCCAACTGCGCCCGGAACGCCTCCAAATTGCCGAAGTCCCGCTGGATGAGCTTGGCGGTCTGGCTGCCGGCCGGCGGGTCGCCGCCGCCATCCTTCTTCATGCTCTCCCAGAACAACGTGTGCAGCACGTGCCCCGAGAGGTTGAACGCCAGGGCCTGCGTCACCGCCCGCACCCGCTGGATCGCGTCCCCGCCCTGCTGGCGAATCTGCTCCAGCTCGGCGACGCCCGCGTTCGCCCCCTTCACGTACCCGGCGTGGTGGATGTCGTGGTGCAGCTTGAGCGTCTGGGCGTCCATGAACGGCTCGAGGTCCGCGTAGCCGTACGGCAGCGGCGGCAACTGGTACGGCCCTTGCGCCCCGCCACCGCCCCCGGCCGCCTTCGTGTCCTGCGCGAACGCCTTGCCCCCCAACACCATCCAGCCCCCGACCACCGCCGCCGAACCCAGCATGTCCCGTCGTGACATCGCCATCTCCGATCTCCATTCGAGCCCGAAACCTCGGCTTCGCGCGCTCTGCAACCGCCGTCCGTCATGCAGCCATCAGCATCGCGAGTTCTGCATTCCGATTCCCCCTTTACCCGCTGACCACCCACCGGTCCGCCGCCCGCTCGTACCGCACCAACTCTTCCGGCCGGAAGAACAGCGCAATCTCGCTCCGCGCCGTCTCCGCCCCGTCGCTGGCGTGCACGAGGTTGTACTGCTGGTCGAGCCCGAAATCCCCGCGGATCGTGCCCGGGGCCGCCTTGCGCCCGTTCGTCGCCCCCACCAGGTTCCGCACCACGGCGATCGCCTCCGGACCTTCCAGCACGGCCAGGATCACCGGACCGCTCGTCATGAACTCCACTAGCGCGCGGTAGAACGGCCGCTCGCGGTGCACTTCGTAGTGCTGCTCCACCTGCGCCCGCGGCGACTGCTGGAGCTTCAGCGCCACGATCCGCAGCCCCTTGTCCTCGAACCGCGTCAAGATCCGGCCCACCAAGTTGCGGTGGATGGCATCCGGCTTGAAGATAATCAGCGTCTGTTCCATATACTCTCCCGTGCCTCCGACCGGTCGGAAGCGCCGCATTGTAGCGTGCGGGCCGGACCGCGAAAGCGAGGGCGTGAGATCGCATGGCTGTCACGCCTGCGCCGGCCGCCGGGTGTGGAGTTTGAGTACAACCTGTGTGCCATCCCGAGCAGCGCGTTTCTCATCCCGTGCAGGCCCCCCCTGGTCATTCCGAGCAACCCCCGCCCTGCCGTTGCGAGCAGATCCCCACCGCGACCGACGTGGAACCGGGCCGCGCTCGGCGGGCAAAGTGACACCCAACGCTCCCCTTTCGCGCTTCCTGGCCTGTTCGCTCTTCCTCCTCTTAAGCGGCTGCGCCGCTCCCCAGCCCGCACCCGGCGCACGGACTATCGCCGCGACCGCCCGGCCGCTCCTGACGCTCAACCCCGACGTGGTCTGGACCGACGCGTACAACCAGCTCCTGGCCCTGGGCCCCGACGTGCTCGACTGGCTCATGCAGCAGCCCGCCATGACGCGCCCCGCCGCACCCGGCGATCTCAACGTCCTCCTGCACACCTCGCTGGTCCGGCTGCTCGCCGACCCGCTCACCCGTCCACCACCGCTCACGCTCAACGCCTACGAGACGACCTTCGGCCTCCTACACTTCGATCCGAAAGCCGGCGGGCGGCGACTCGGCCCCGTCGTCATCCCGCCCGGCACGACGCCGCGCCGGCTGCGTGACCTGTACCCCGCCGAGTTCGACCACCGCGCCGCGGCTGGCGTCGACCTCGAGCGCGACCGTTCCGCGCTCCAGGCTTGGTGGCGTGCGCGACGGACCGGCGGCGCGGCGGTGGCACGACCGTTGCGGGCACAGCAGGAATCGCTCTGGCCGCTGCTCGGCCGCCGCTACGCGAACGTCTGGGAATGCGTGCCCGACGAGCAGCCGATTCGAGCGAGCACGGACCGACGGCTCTGTCTTGCGAGGGAGCGCCGCGACGACAAATCCGCCCGCTTGTGCAGCTTCGCCTGGAGGTGGGCGGGTGACGCGGCGGGCATGTCAGTTGCGAACGCGGTTACGGACCGACACCAGCCCCCAACGGAAGGCGCGCTATTCCGCCTCACCACCTGCGACTACAACCTCGTGCGGGCTGCCTGCCTCCGACTCGGTTCGTCGCCCGACCCGGCGGTCCGCGACCGGCTGATCGAGCTGCTCGCCAGCCCGGCACCGATCGTGGCTCACAACGCCCGCTTCGCGCTCCGCTACTCGCCCGACGAACGCGTCCGCGCTATCCTGCGCCGCCACGACTCCGCGGCCAACTCGCAGCCCGCCGCGCCGCCCGCCGAGCGCCGCGCGTTGTGAGCCGGCCGGCTGGCGCGCCGGGTTCGTGGCGCCGCCCTTGATCCTTGTGTCCCTTTCGGTACCTTCTGCCTTCTTCACAGACCAGGGAGCCTCATCATGGCCGTGACGCATACCGAAGTGCAGCAGGTCGGCGAGCTCGTGCGGAGCCACTGCCAGCACTTCGATCGCCTACTTACTGAGATTCGCCGCGTAATCGTGGGCCAGGACAACCTTCTGCGAAAAATGCTGGTCGGTCTGCTCGCCGACGGCCACATCCTGCTCGAGGGCGTGCCCGGCCTGGCGAAGACCACGGCCGTGGCGTGCCTGGCGCGAGCGATTCGCACGCGGTTCCAGCGGATCCAGTTCACCCCCGACCTGCTGCCGGCCGACATCGTAGGCACGCTCGTATTTCAGCCGCAGGACGGGACGTTCGCGGTGAAGCGCGGCCCGATTTTCGCCAACATCGTCCTGGCCGACGAGATCAACCGCGCCCCCGCGAAGGTGCAGTCCGCGCTGCTCGAGGCCATGCAGGAGCGGCAGGTGACGATCGGCGAGCAGACGTTTCGGCTGGACGAGCCGTTTCTCGTGCTCGCCACGCAAAACCCGATCGAACAGGAGGGCACGTATCCGCTGCCCGAAGCCCAGGTTGATCGCTTCATGCTGAAGCTGCTGGTCAGCTATCCCACGCGCGAGGAGGAGCGACAGATTCTCGATCGCATGGCCCCGCAGCGCGGCACTCCGCAGGTCTCCGACGTGCTTGATCCGCAGCAGGTCCTCGCGGCCCGGCGCGTGCTCGACGAAATCTACATGGACGAGAAGGTGAAGGACTACATCATCGCCCTCGTCCAGGCCACGCGCACGCCGCGGGAGTTCGAACTGCCCATCGCGCAATGGATCGAGTACGGTGCCTCGCCCCGCGCCACCATCTATCTCGCCCGCGGCGCGCGAGCCATGGCGTTCCTCGCCGGGCGAGGTTACGTCACTCCCCAGGACGTCAAGGACATCGCACCCGATGTCCTTCGGCACCGCGTGATCGTCAGTTATGAAGCCGAAGCGGAAGAGAAGACCAGCGAGCACGTCGTTCGGCACGTCCTCGATCATCTGCCTGTGCCCTAACCACCCGTTGAAGAAGGGGGCTGGCTCGACGCCAAACCAGGATCCTGGTTCAAGTGATTAACCTGTGCTCCTACTCCCCGCTGACTCCCGCGATGCCTGCCCCCTTTTTCAACGCGGATAACTTGCGGTTTGTTCAACATTTGCGCGGCTCAAGCACGACACGCATTCGTACACGCGCCCGTTTTTCGTTGCACTGAGGTTTGGGTCGAACTATTATGGGAACAATCATCCGCGTTCGGGCCGGGAACGGTTGTCCCTCCCGAGGAATGCCGTTAGAATGTGGTAAAGGGAGGCTGGAGGCGTCCCGAACCCGTAATTGGAGCGGAAAGGCGCGGGGGCAATGCGACTGTGACCTAAAAAAGTGGCGGTGGGCAGCTCGCCTTGGACGAGTGCCCGCCCGCCAACGGTCGCACCACCTCAAAGGGGAGCCGGGTGGTGCACTTGCGGCGAGGACCGGCGCAAGCTGGTCCTCGCCTGCTTTAGCACTCGCGACGGTCTTAGGAGTGCTGTCGGAGAGTCGCGACTCCCTGTTGTTTTCTAGGTCACCCATCCGCCCGGAGTCCAGTCCAGATTGAGCATTTCGTTAGTTCGACCGCAATTCGGCACGGCAATCTCGACTTTCGCGGCCCGGATGCCGCAACCGTTTGCGCGCACGACCCCGGCTGCCGCACCTGGCCGGCGGCGATTACCGTATTCAGCCGTGGCGAAAAAAAAGGGACCCGCGTTCGGCGGATCCCAGGAGGAGGAGGAGTTTTGTAGGGGCCGATTGCCGGCCCCAAGAGGAGGAGGAGTACTAAGTGTTAGGACCACGATTCGCAGGAAGTCCAGCGCGTCCTCAAAAAAATCTTTACAACGGCCCGCGGCCGCAGCGGCAACCGGTGGACACAGCTGCTGGAACCTGAAAATCGGCCGCTGCGCGAGGCCTGGGGACGGTCGGTTCGATAGCTGCTGTCGCTGGTGGAACCTGAAAACCGGCCGCCGCGCGAGGACGCTCAGGCGATACACGCATGATGGGCGGAGGGCAGCCCGCGTTCACGAGCGCGCCTCCGCCCGGGCAAGCACCACGCAAGGGGAGCCAATGGTGCTGCCCCCCAAAAAAACGGAGGACCGACCCCTGGGCCGGTCCTCCAACTCTGCGCGCGTCCAAACAAACCTTCGCGACTTCGGCTCCCTTGAAGGCGGAAGGTGGACTCAATAGCTGGTAGGCCACACCTCGCACCAAAGTCCAGCGCCCCCGAGGAATGTGCCGACATCGCTCCGGTTACGACGCTGCGGCCAGTGCGCATTACTGCAAGTCTTGCAAAGCGTTAGCTCGATATGCTCCGTTTTCGTGTTCGGTCGAAAGAATCTGCGGCCGTCCGGAACGTCACATAAAAACGGCTGTTTTCCAAACCGGGCGAGCGCGAGACACAGGCGCGAGCAGCGGGTCGGTCGAGCGCTGGAGTCGCTGCTTGAACCGCTTCACGGATCGGGTTACAGTGAATTTCTGGAGGAGATGGCTGGGGAGGTCGTCAGCTCTGGCCGGTCAGGCCGGGCGTGCGCCCGGTCAATGGATGGCGGCCGTTCGCTCGAACCGCCGCGTGCGCCCTAACGGGCGGCACGCCGGAGCGGTGCACACAATCGAGGAGGATGGAGATGCGGATTTCGCGATGGGCAATGGTGCTTGGTCTGGCGGGAGCATGGACCGCCAGCGCCGAGGTGGTACCGGTGACGCTGATCGTCAACGAGGGCCAGGCGCTGGGGCCGGCTGTGGTCAGCGGCGTCGAGGCACCGTTCACGGACGGCAACGGCCGGGTGGGATTCGTCGGTTCGCTCGACAACAGCGAGCGGTTCATCTGGTGGAACACGGGGCCGGTGTTCTACTCGAGCCAGGCCCTGCCGCTGGTTCTGACGGGCGGTGAGAGCACGATGGGGGTGTCCAACACGGGCGGATTCATCTACAGTCCGTCGGTCGATGGGAATGACGCGGTTTACACGCACGGCGGGGTGCTGCTGAAGAAGACCGACCCGATCCCCAGCCTGCCGGGGCTGTACAGCAGCTTCAACAGCCGGCCGATCATGATGCCCGACGGCTCGGCCTACTGGATCGGTGGCACAGCGACGACGCCGAACGGGTCGACCAGCAACCGCCACCTGTTCAAGGCGGGCGACCCGACCAACCCCAACTCGATCACCCGCATTCTGGGCGGTGGGGACGTGATCGAGGGTAAGACAGTCAAGACCTCGGCCAGCAATTTTGATTATTGGCTCTCCGACGACGGCATGCACCACATCCACATTCTGGACATGAACGTGGCCGCCAACGAGCACGTGTACGTTGACGGCGGGTTTGTCGCCCAGGAGGGCAACCCAACCGGCCAAGGCGACAACTGGTCCACGTTTGACACGCCGTCGATCAACATCAACGGTAATTACGTCTTCTCGGGCGACACGGACGGCGCGATCGCGACGGACGAGTATCTCGCATACAACAGCACGATCGCGCTGCGCGAAGGCGACACGGTCGACGGCGTGATCCTGGGCAGCGGCGGGGTCCGCGCGGCCAGCATCAACAACCTCGATCAGGTCGCGTTCATCTGGGGCCCGAGTAGCGGCGCCCTTGGCGAGACGCTGTTCCTCGGCGACGGTTCGAACCTGGCGACCGCCGCCCGGCTGCTGGCCGTCGGCGACGAGATCGACGTCGACGGCGACGGCATCGGTGATTGGGCCGTGGCCGACTTCAATGCCAGCACGGCTATTGGTCCCGGGCTCTCGCTGGCCGAGGACGGGCTCGTGTATGTGGAAGTCGACCTCACGGCCGTTGGCGGCGGGACGGAATTCGAGGCAATCCTCGCGATCCCTGAGCCGGCCACGCTCGTGCTGGGCCTGCTGGCGCTGGCGCTGCGGCGCAGGTAAGGGGCGGGCTGCCAGCCGGACGTAAGGGACGGCGCATCAAGGCCCCCGCCCGCCACGGGCGGGGGCCTTGCGTTGCGCCCGGGACGGAGCGTGGGGCGGCCCGGCGAGGGGCGGGGTTGCTCAGTCCGAGGCCAGATTCCTCGTCGCTGCGCTTCTCGGAATGACAGCGCTGGGGCGTTTCCTTGAGGGCCCTCGCGCCCCGTGCCTCGTGCCCCGTGCCTCGCGCCCCAGCGCCCCGCGCCCCAGCGCCCCGCGCCTTCGCACCCTGCGCGCTCGCGCGCCGCGCCCTTGATCCCTCGATCCCTGTTCCTTGTTCCCTGTTCCCTGTTCCCCGTTCCCTGTTCCCCCCTCTGGTTGACATCCACCATTTCCCTGCCATGATACGTTTCATTGCGCCGCGGACGCGGGCGGGAAAAGGCGCCTGCCGACCCGGCAGACCCCGAGGAGCCCTATCCATGACCCCCATTCGGCTCGCCCACGTCGTGCTGGGCGCGGGTCTGTTTGTCTCGACTCTCGCAGAGGAGCACATCGTGCCGGTCGATCTGCCTCCCACCAGTCCGGCCAATTCTCTCTACGTCGGCAACCGCGACCCGCTTACGCCCAGTCCCCTGGTGAAGCTGCCGATCGGCGCGGTCATCCCGCAGGGCTGGCTCCGCACCCAGCTCGAACTCGAAGCCGACGGCTTTTCCGGCCGGCTCGCCGAGCTCAGCGAGTTCCTCAAGAAGGACGGCAACGGCTGGCTCAGCCCGACCGGTGAGGGTGGCCACGGCTGGGAAGAGGTGCCCTATTGGCTCAAGGGCTTCGGCGACCTCGGCTACGTGCTCGGCGACGAGCGGATCATCGCGGAGTCGAAGGTCTGGATCGAGGGCGCGCTGGCGAGCCAGGAAGAGAGCGGCTATTTCGGCCCGGACACGAACAAGACCAGCCTGAAGGGCAAGCCGGACCTCTGGCCGCACATGATCATGCTCAACGCGCTCCAGTCATACTACGAGTACACCGAGCACCTGGGTCGGCCGGACCGGCGGGTGCTCGTGTTCATGGCGAAGTACTTCCGCTGGCAGCTCGAGCAGGTGCCCGAGGCCGACTTCCTCGTGCCGTTCTGGCAGCAGCAGCGGGCGGCGGACAACCTCGCCAGCGTCTACTGGCTTTACAACCGCACCGGGGAGCCGTGGCTGCTGGACCTGGGCCACAAGATCCATCGCCGCACGGCCCCGTGGTCGGAGAAAGTCGCCAACTGGCACGGGGTGAACATCGCGCAGGCCTTCCGCGGCCCGGCCGTGTACTGGCAGCAGTCGAAGGACGAGAAGCACCACCGCGCCGTCTGGGAGCGGATCGACGAGATCTGGGGGCAGTTCGGGCAGGTCCCCGGCGGCGGCTACGGCGCGGACGAGAACTGCCGGCCGGGCTACAGCGGGCCGCGGCAGGGTACGGAGACGTGCACCTGGGCCGAGCTGATGCTGTCGTACGAGATGCTGCTGAAGATCGACGGCGACCCGCGCTGGGCCGACCGCTGCGAGGATGTCGCGTTCAACTCGCTGCCCGCTTCGATGACGGCCGACCTCAAGGGGCTGCGCTACCTGACGTGCCCGAACATGGTGCTGGCCGACAGCAAGAACCACGCCCCGGGCATCGAGAACGGCGGCGAGATGCTGTCGTACAACCCGCACGCGTACCGCTGCTGCCAGCACAACGTGGCCCACGCCTGGCCGTATTTCGCGGAACACCTGTGGCTGGCGACGGCCGGGGATGGGCTGGCGGCGGTGATGTACGCGCCGTGCGAGGTGCGGGCGAAGGTGGCAGGCGGGGTGCAGGTGCGGATCGTCGAGGAGACGCGATATCCGTTCGATGAGACGGTGAAGCTGACAATCCACAGCCCGCGCGCGACGAGCTTCCCGCTGCTTTTGCGCGTGCCGGGCTGGTCGGGGGCGCCGGAGATCCGGATCAATGACCAGGCGCTCCCGGCGTCGGGGGGCGGCGCACCGGGCTACGTCAGGATCGGCCGCGAATGGAAAGACGGCGACACGTTGGAGTTGCGCCTGCCGATGCAGGTGAAGCTGCGGACGTGGGAGACGCAGGACAACTGTGTCTCGGTCGATCGCGGGCCGCTGACGTATGCGTTGAAGATCGGCGAGGCGTACGTGCGCTACGGCGGGACGGACGCCTGGCCGGCGTATGAGGTGCACCCGACGACGCCATGGAATTACGGCCTCATTGTGGACGGGAAGAGCCCGGAGCGGTCGTTCGAGCTGGTGCGCCGCCCGTGGGACGGACGCAGTCAGCCCTTCGCGCTCGAGGCGGCGCCGCTCGAGCTCCGGGCGAAGGCCCGCAGGATCACGGCGTGGAAGCTGGACCCCCAGGTGAATCTCGTCGGCAACCTGCAAACCAGCCCGGCGAAGTCGAGCGAGCCGGAAGAGACGGTCACGCTGGTGCCGATGGGCTGCGCGCGGCTGCGGATTGCATCGATTCCGACGGTCAGTACCGGCCCGAACGCGCACGAGTGGGTTTATCGCGAGCCGCCGTTGGCCTCGCACTATTTCGATAACGTCTGCGCGCTCAACGACGGCAAGCTGCCGAGCAGCTCGAACGACCACACCATCCCCCGGTTCACGTGGTGGGACCACAAGGGCACGACCGAGTGGGTGCAATACACGTTCGAAACCCCGCGGGCGGTTTCGGCGGCCGCGGTGTACTGGTTCGACGACACCGGCCAGGGCGAATGCCGCGTGCCCGCCCGTTGGCGGATTCTGTACCAGGTGCCGGCGCGCGCGATGACCGGCGAGGGCGAGTGGCAGGCGGTCGAGCTCGTCGGCGGCGGATACGGCGTCGCGGCCGACCGCTTCAACGAAGTGCGATTCAAACCGGTGACGACCCGCGGCCTGCGGCTGGAGGTGCAGCTCCAGGACCAGTACTCCGGCGGCATCTTGGAATGGCGGGTGGAGTAGGCGCCGCGCGAGCGGGCGCAGGGGCCAGGACGCGCGGGGGCAGGAGGCGCGGGCGACCGACAAGCGCCCGGGCGCTGTCATTCCGAGGAGGTCGCCGTGGCGATCGACGAGGAATCTGGCCGCGAAGTAGAATACGCCTCCGGTGCGCACATATTACGTGTACATGCTGACCAACCAACCGCGGAATGACACCGTTCGGCGCCGGACTCCTCGTCGGTCGCCACGGCAACCCCTTCGGAATAACGGTGCTCTGCGCTCGCTTGGAATGACAGGATTTGGAACCCTCCTGACCATGACCGCCCTCGCTGCCCCCCCGCGTGATTACCCGATCCAGCCCGTGCCGTTCACGGCCGTGCAGGTCACCGACGGCTTCTGGCTGCCGCGGCTGGAGGCGGGGCGGACGGCGACCATTCCGCACAACTTCCGCCAGTGCGAGCAGACCGGCCGCATCGACAACTTCCTCCGCGCCGCGCACAAGCTGCCGCCACCTTATCAGGGCTACGCGTTCAACGACTCGGACGTGTTCAAGGTCATGGAGGGCGCTGCGTACGCGCTGGCGCTGCGCCCGGACCCGGAGCTCGACAAGTACCTGGATGAGCTGATTGCGAAGGTCGCGGCCACCCAGGAGCCCGACGGCTATCTCTACGCCGCCCGGACGACCGACCCGGCCAACCCGCCCGAGATGAGCGGCCCACAGCGCTACTGCAATCTCCGCTGGAGCCACGAGCTCTACAACGTCGGCCATTTGTACGAGGCGGCCGTCGCGCACTTTCTCGCCACGGGCAAGCGGAGCTTGCTGGAGGTCGCGCTCAAGTCCGCGGACCACGTCGACCGCGAGTTCGGCCCCGGAAAGCGCGTCGATCCTCCCGGGCACGAGGAGATCGAGATCGGCCTGGTCAAGCTCTACCGCGTGACGGGCGAGGAACGCTACCTGAAGCTGGCGAAGTTCTTTCTCGACGCCCGCGGCCGCAATCACGACCGCCGGCCGAGCTATGAGGAGTACGCGCAGGACCACATCCCGGTGACCGAGCAGTCGCACGCGATCGGCCACGCCGTGCGGGCGGTGTACCTGTACAGCGCGATGGCGGACGTCGCGGCACTTACCGGCGACACGGCCTACGCGGCCGCGATCGACCGCATCTGGGAAAACATGGTCGGCCAGCGGTTGTACGTCACGGGGGGAATCGGCGCGCGGCACGGAGGCGAGGCGTTTGGCGCGGACTACGAGCTGCCGAACCAGGAGGCCTACTGCGAGACGTGCGCGGCCATCGCGAGCTGTCTGTGGAACCAGCGGATGTTCCTGCGGCACGGCGACGGTAAGTACATCGACGTGCTGGAGCGCACGCTGTACAACGGCATGCTGGCGGGCGTGAGTCTCACGGGCGACCGCTTCTTCTATGTCAACCCGCTGGCGTCGGACGGCCGGCACGAGCGGCAGGCGTGGTTCGCGTGCGCCTGCTGCCCGCCGAACGTGGCCCGCTTCCTGCAATCGGTGCCGGGGTACGTGTACGCGCAGGCGGACGGGATGGTCTTCGTGAACCTGTTCGTGCCGAGCCGGACGCAGCTCGATGTCGCCGGGGCGAAGGTCACGCTCGAGCAGCAGACGCGATATCCGTGGGACGGCCGGGTCACGATCCGCGTGCAGCCCGAGCGGCCGGTCGAGTTCGCGCTGCGCATCCGCGTGCCGGGCTGGGCCACGGGCAAGCCGGTGCCGAGCGACCTGTACGCGCATGTGGCCCCGGCCACCGACCCGCCGGTCGTGCAGCTCAACGGCCAGCGGCTGCGCGTGGCGCCCGAGCGCGGGTACGTCGAGCTGCGGCGACCGTGGCAGGCCGGTGATGTGGTCGAGCTCACGCTGCCGATGCCGGTCAACCGCGTGCGGGCTCATCCACAGATCGCGTCGTGCGCCGGCCGCGTGGCGCTCGAACGCGGGCCGCTCGTGTACTGCGCGGAAGCGGTCGACAACGGCGGCCGGCTGAGCGATCTGGTTCTGGCCGATGGCGTGGTGCTCGAGCCGGTATCCAGGCCGGAGTTGCTGGGCGGCGTGACAGTTCTTCGCGGTCGGGCCGAACGGCGACCGGACGCGGGCGGTTCCGCAGGCGGCAGCGTGCCGATTTCGACCGAGCTGACACTGATCCCGTACTATGCGTGGGCGCACCGCGAGCGCGGCGAGATGGCGGTCTGGCTCCCGTGCCAATAGCAGCCGGGCTCCGCCCCGGCCGTTGTGGCACCGCCGCCCCCGGCGGTGCAGTAGCCGGGCTCCGCCCCGGCCGTCACCTCCCGCGCACCGTCATTCCGAGCGAGTTCGCCGCGGCGATCGACGAGGAATCTGCCTTCGGCCGGGCTATCGCACCGCCGTGCAGACGATTCGCCGGCCGAGGCCAGATTCCTCCGCACCGCGAAGCGGCGTTCGGCATGACACGCATTCGAGACGCTGTCGGCAAAGGCCGTATGCGGTAGATTCTCCACGAATGCCCCCGGCCGCACACGCCCCTGCCGCTGACGCCCCCGCCCCGCTGCTCGCGTTGCGCGGCATCATCAAGGTCTTTCCCGGCGTGCGGGCTCTCGACGCGGTGGATTTCACGCTGCGGGCCGGGGAGGTCCACGCCCTGCTGGGCGAAAACGGGGCGGGCAAGAGCACGCTCATCAGGGTCCTGACCGGCGTCTTCCCGCGCGACGCGGGCACGATGTCGCTCGTCGGCCGGCCGCTCGAGCCGCGCTCGCCCCAGCACGCGCAGCAGCTCGGCATCAGCGCCGTCTATCAGGAAGTGAACCTCATCCCGCACCTCTCGGTCGCGGAGAACATCTACCTCGGCCGCCAGCCGACGCGCTGGGGCGCGATCCGCTGGGGCGCAATCCGCCGCGGAGCCGAGCAGGCCCTCGCCCGGCTCGCGCTGAAGATCGACGTCAACCAGCCGTTGGCGAGTTACTCGATCGCCGTTCAGCAGCTCGTCGCGCTCGCCCGGGCGCTGGACATCCAGGCCCGCGTGCTGATCCTCGACGAGCCCACCAGCTCGCTCGACGCGGGCGAAGTTGCACAGCTCTTCCGGGTCATGCGGCGCCTGCGGAGCGAGGGATTCGGCATCATTTTCATCACCCACTTCCTCGACCAGGTCTACGAGGTCGCCGATCGGATCACGGTGCTGCGCAACGGGCGGCTCGTGGGGGAATACACCCCGGCCGAGCTGCCGCGGCTGGCGCTGGTGGCCAAGATGCTGGGGCGCGAACCGCCGCCGCAGGCCCCCACCTTACCCTCACCCAGCGAGGCAGAAGGTTTAGCG
>CAZMCT010000097.1:0-15667 GCA_964564785.1 uncultured Planctomycetales bacterium | reverse complement strand
GTGCACGGCGGCGGCTGAAACCCGGCCGGTCGCGCGGCGGCGGGTGCGCCCGTTTCGATCGGGCGCGACATGGTGGCGGCCGCGTTGTGGCGGTGCGGCGCGGGCGGTAGGATTGCGGCGGATCGAGGGGTGAGCTGCGCGCGGGCGGTTGCGGCGCCGGGAGAGGTGGCGGATGCCGGTCGGACGGCGGGTTTTCCTGGTCGTGTGGGCGTTCGTTGTTTCGCTGTGCGCGGGGTGCGGCGAGGGGCTGCCGTATGTGATGCACCTGCTCGAGGGGCAGATGCAGGTGCAGGGGAACGTCGAACCGATCGCGGACGTGCTGGCGTCGGGGCGGCTGACCGACGAGCAGCAGGCCAAGCTGGAGCTGGTCGTCGCGGTTCGGCAGTTCGCGGTCGATTCGATCGGTCTGACGGCGGGCGACTCGTACACGCTGTTCTACGACACGCAGGGCGACCCGCTGGCCTTCAACCTCTCGGCGGCGCGGCGCGATGCGCTGGTCCCGGTCACGTGGAGGTTTCCGATCGTGGGCGAGGTGCCCTACCTTTCGTTCTTCGACGAGGACTACCTGCGGCGGATCGAGCGGCAGTTGATTGAGGACGGCTACGACACGATGACCTACGAGCTCGACGCCTACAGCACGCTGGGCGTGTTTGCGGATCCCGTGCGCTCGACGATGCTCGAGCGCGGCGAGCTGTCGCTGATCGAGACGATCATCCACGAGCTGCTGCACAACACGATCTGGCGACCGGGCGAGACGGTGTTCAACGAGTCGCTGGCGACGTTCGTGGGGCAGCGCGGGGCGATCGATTTCCTGCGGGCGTACTACGGCGACGAGTCGGGTTGGCCCGAGCTGGCGGAGGCGTACTACGCCGATCGGGAGACGATCAACGCGTTCCTGGTCGAGCTGTACGCGGACCTCGAGGCGTATTACGCGGGGCCGGGAAGCGGCGCGCAGAAAATCGCCGGGCGAGCCGCGGTCTTCGAGCGCGGGCGGGAGCATTTCACACGCGATGTGCAGCCGGGCCTTCACTTCCCCGACCTGTTCAGCTACTTGGCCGAGCTACCCGTGAACAACGCGTGGATGCTGGCGAACCGCCGCTACAACCTGAACCTCGACGTTTTTGCGGCGGTGCATGACGTGACCGGCGGCCGTTGGGCCGACTCGCTGGCGGTCTTTCGCGCGGCGGCGGAGAGCGCGGGCGACCCGTTCGAATACCTGCGGAACCGGCTCACCGAGTAGCGTTCACGGCTGCGGCCGGGCGCGCCGGCCGCGTTCCCCTCCGGGGCAGGGGGTTTCGCCGTCGCTCCGCGTCGTGCTGCGTCTGCGCCTTCGGCGGCCGGTCTGCGCGGCTCACCCGGTGTCAGAAATTGTGCGACGGCGCGGGTTTGCGCACAGCCCCCCTCACGGCCCGCACGGTGCGACGATAATATGCTCGGCGGCGCGTCGCGCCGGAGCCCGCGGCGCGGCGGGTCGAAGACGCGCCGAGCAGAGCGCAGCCGCGGTCGCGACTGGACGACCGGGGCCGTCAGAAAGGAGAGCGAGCGATGAAACGACCTGCATGGCTGACCGGAGCACTGGCGATTGTGGCGCTGGCCGGGGCCTGGCCGGCCGCCGGGGCAGGGCTGGAAGATTTCCGGCTCGTGAAGATGATTCCCGCGGATGCGATGATCGCGGTTCTCAGCCGGGACCACGCGAAGCAGGACTTCGTCAATGCGCAGTCCGCGCGGGTTTGGGAGGCGATCGAGAAGCAGGGGTTCGGCAAGGATCTCAAGCGGATATTCCGCGGCCTGGTGCAGCAAGAGGGTGGCGACGTCGAGTTCTTCGACACGCAGTGGCAGCAGATCACGGACCTGGCGGCCCAGGTCGAGTGGGGCACGCTCGCGGAACGCGAATTCGCGGTGGCGCTGAAGGTGGACGTTCCGGCCGGGGCCGATTTCGTGATGCTGATGATTCCGCCGGCGGACCGAGTGGCCAAAGATTTCGACGCGCTGGCCGCGATTCTCAAGGATCTGGTGGGGCTGGCGCCCGAGGGTCAGTTGGCGCTGACGACCGAAGGCAGCGGGGACGCGGTGCTGCACCGGCTGTCGGTGCCGAACCAGGTGCCGCCGATGGGGCTGACGCTGGCGCGGCAGAAGGACGTGCTGCTGGTGGGCGCGGGTCAGCAGATGGTGGAGCAGTCGCTGGCGCTGCTGCGCGGCGAGAGCGAGGCGAAGGGGGCGCTGGTAGCCTCCGAGCGGTTCCAGCAGGCGCTCAAGCGGCTGCCCCCGCCGACGGACAGCTTCTACTTCGTGGACACGGCCCGACTGATGGGGCAGGTGCGGCAACTGGTGCAGATGCTGGCGCCGCTGATGGAGCCGCCGCCGAGCACGCAGGCGACGGACACGGCCCCGAGCCCGACCGCGTTCCTCCTGCCGCTGGTGAACGAGTTCGACGTGTGGGACTACTTCGCGGGTGTGGCGAGCACCGACGGGATGCGGACGACGTCGGAGAACGTCGTCGTGCTGCGTGACGAAGCCAGCTCGCTGATGCTGCGCAAGGCGCTGTACGGCACGCCGCCGATCAAGGACCCGCTGAAGTTCATCCCCAAGGACGCGACCGGCGTGTGGGCCAGCAGCGGCATCGACCTGGCGACGCTTTACCGCGGGGCGCTCGACTTCATCGAGAAGAAGGTCCCGGGCGGCAAGGAGCTGCGCACCCAGTGGGAGCAGCAGCAGACCGAGCTGAAGTTCAGCGTGGAGGAAGACCTGCTGTCGTGGCTGGCGGGCCCGATGGCCTCGTTCAACGCGACGCGCAGCGGCTCGACCTACGCGCCCGAGTGGGCCTGGATCCTGGACGTCAAAGACGAGGCCAAGGCCAACGCCGCCCTCGAGAAGCTGTCCACGACCCTCAACGAGATGCTCGCCAGCCAGCAGGGCGGCGTCGAGGACGCCAAGCTCGCGGACGGGCCGGGCTTCAAGCGCGTCATCCTGCCGCCGCTGTTCGCGATGATGCCGGGGTTCGGCCGGCCGGTTTACGGTGTGAAGGACGGAAAGCTGTTCATCGGCAGCGGGCCCGAGGTCGTGACCATGGCCCTGGAGTCCGGGGCCGGCAGCCGGCCGAACTTCAGCCAGAACGAGCGCTTCAAGAAGGAGGGGCTGCCGCTGCCCGAGCGGGCCACGTCCATGCAGTTCACCGACCTCTCGCGCTTGGGTGAGGAGCTGAGCCAGGCCTTCGCGGTCACCGGCATCATGCAGATGTTCATGCCGCCGGAGGCCGCCAAGGACCCGATGGTCGTGTCCGTGATGAGCGTCCTGACGAAGATCGGGCGGGTGGTCAAGACGCTCGACTACTTCTCGTCCTCGTGCAGCGTGACGACGTTTGACGGCAAGGTCAGCGTCACCAAGACCGTCACGAACTATCAGGAGCCGCCCAAGCCCGAGCCGACGACACAGCCCACGGCGGCCGAAGCCGCACCGGCCAAGAAGACATAGCGCGCGGCCGACGACCGCGCGCCCCAACATGACCGTCGCGGCCCGCGCCCGCACGTGGTCGGAGCGGGCCGCTTCACCAGGGGTCTTCCTCGTCGTCTGTGCCCGGCTTGCGCTCGGGGCCGG
This sequence comes from uncultured Planctomycetales bacterium, assembly GCA_964564785.1. GTDB lineage: Bacteria > Planctomycetota > Phycisphaerae > UBA1845 > Fen-1342 > CAZMCT01. Next base: position 12,073 of record CAZMCT010000097.1, on the reverse strand, counting down.
CCGGCGTCGTCGCGGGCGCGCGACGGGCAGCACAATGAGGGCAACCTGCGGTCGTGGCGCTCGTGGGCCCGCCCGGCGGCGTACCGGCCGGGCTCGGCGGCTTCGCGTACCATTGCCGGCACACGGAGCAAAGCTGAGCGCGGTACACCGCGCGTTGGCCGCAGCGGTCGCATTTCACCGGCCAGTCCTTGAAGCTCATCGGCCTCTGGATCGTGAATTGCGCCCGGCAATCGGGATTGGTGCAGGCGACGTAGAGCGTGGCAGTGGGGGTTGGCGGCTGGAACGCGGCCGGGCCACCGGGGACCAGGGCGTGTGAGATCCAGCGTACGGCCACGTAGCCGACGATGAACAGGATGAGCAGGGCGGCAATGCGGATCGTGGGAGTGTGCCAGAGGAGCGAGGGGTCTGTCCGTAACCCCTCCCGCCAGGCTTTCCAGCGGAGTGGTAGATGCTCCCATTGGGTTCGGCAGCGGTGGGGAAGATCGGTGAGCCAGCGTTCGGGGTGGAGCATAGTAACCCGTTGAGAAAAGGGGGCTGGCACCGCGCCAACCCACCCGCACGGCAGCGCCGACCGCCACTGCCGCGGTGCCTGTCCCCTTTTTCGCCCGTTTTCGACGGGCGGACAGGGCACTCGCACGAGCGGCCGATAATGGCGCGCCCCCGGCTCGGTCAACAAGAGGTGCCGACGCGGCGGCGATCGGCCGATTCATTATTGCACGAGGTGGAAGGAGGCGAAATGTTCGGGGGCGGATAAATGAGGACCATTTTTCCTTTTGACAACCGGAGTGGGCCATTTACAATGCTCCATTCCGGTCGTTGGACCGGTCTGCAGGCGGGCTTGTCCGGCCAGTCAGTCTCTCACTCTGCCGTGACAACGCTGCTGTAGCTCAGTGGTAGAGCGCCTCCTTGGTAAGGAGGAGGTCATGGGTTCAATCCCCATCAGCAGCTTTTTTGCCGCTGGCGGGTCGCGTCGAGACCGGGCGTACTGACAGGGAAAAACGACATAGGACACGGTGGCCGAGAGGGGCCACCCCGGGATTGGACTCCCCGGGCGACGAGTGGAGAGCTTCGATGGCCAAGGGCGTATTCTCGAGAACCAAACCGCACGTGAACGTCGGCACGATCGGGCACGTGGACCACGGCAAGACCACCCTGACGGCAGCGATCACGGCCGTTCAGGCGGCGCGCGGCTTGGGCGAATACAAATCCTACGACGACATCGCGAAAGCCTCGGAAAAGGACGGTCGCCGCGACCCGACCAAGATTCTGACGATCGCGACGGCGCACGTGGAGTACGAGAGCGACAAGCGGCACTATGCGCACATCGACTGCCCGGGCCACGCCGACTACGTGAAGAACATGATCACGGGCGCGGCCCAGATGGATGGGGCGATTCTGGTGGTCAGTGCGGCCGACGGGCCGATGCCGCAGACGCGGGAGCACGTGCTGCTGGCGCGGCAGGTGAACGTGCCGAACCTGGTGGTGTTCCTGAACAAGGTGGACCTGGTCGACGACCCCGAACTGCTCGAGCTGGTCGAGATGGAGGTTCGCGAGCTGCTGACCAAGTACGAGTTCGACGGGGACAAGATTCCCTTCATCCGGGGCTCGGCGACGGACTGCCTGAAGTCGGCGTTCGCGAAGAACGAGTCGGGCTACAAGCCGATCATCGAGCTGATGGAGGCGTTGGACAACTACATTCCCGAGCCGGTTCGTGAACAGGACAAGCCCTTCCTCATGCCGGTCGAGGACGTGTTCAGCATCAAGGGGCGCGGCACGGTGGGCACGGGCCGCATCGAGCGCGGGCAGGTGAAGGTCGGCGACGAGGTCGAGGTGGTCGGCCTGCACGACAAGAAGAACTGGCGGACGATCGTGACGGGCGTCGAGATGTTCAACAAGACGCTGGACAGCGGGATTGCCGGCGACAACGTGGGCCTGCTGCTGCGTGGCGTCGAGAAGAAGGACCTGGAGCGCGGCATGTGCCTGGCGAAGCCGGCCAGCATCACGCCGCACACCAAGTTCCTCGGCGAGGTGTACGTGCTGAAGAAGGAGGAAGGCGGGCGGCACACGCCCTTCTTCCCGAACTACCGGCCGCAGTTCTATTTCCGCACCACCGACGTCACCGGCGCGATCACCGAGTTGATCAGCCGCGATGGCAGCAAGGCGGAGATGTGCATGCCGGGCGACAACATCCAGATGCGGGTCGAGATCATCAGCCCGATCGCGATGGAGGACGGGCTGCGGTTCGCGATTCGCGAGGGCGGCCGAACGGTCGGCTCGGGCGTCGTGACCAAGATCCTGGAGTAGCCCTCAGTTGTCAGCCGTCAGCCGGGCAGGCTGCGGCTGGGACCGGCTGCAACCTGAGAGCGGAAGGCTGAGAGCTCTTCGATGGCCAAGGCACAGAAGCGCGAGTGGGTCTGGCTCCAGTGCAAGGAGTGCAGCGACCTGAACTATCGGACCGAGGTGAATGTTCAGGGCGGTGTGCCGAAGCTGGAGCTGAACAAATACTGCCCACGCGAGCGCAAGCGTACGGCGCACAAGATCAAACGGAAGTAAGCGGCCGCGACCAGCGAACGAGCGGAGCGGCGTCGCCCGGCTGGTTTGGCGGAACACGGAACACGGCACGCCGAGCGTCGCATGCTGATCGCGTCGGGCTTCTTAGGAGCGTAGCTCAATTTGGCAGAGCAGCTGATTCCAAATCAGCAGGTTGGGGGTTCGAGTCCCTCCGCTCCTGCTCGAACCTGATTCCGCCGGAGCCCGCCGGTCCGCCCTGCTGGGGCGGCCGGCCGAGGGCCGTGGGCCGGATGGAGCGCGGCCCGGAGCATGACCATGGCTGACCAAGTGCAATCCGCCGAAACCCCACGGCCGGTGGCAGCGCCGCCGCGGGCCGCGGCCGGCGGCTCGCCGTTTCGCGTCCTGAAACCCGGGCAGGGGATCCATGTGCGCTGGGCGACGGCGGTCGGGGCGGGACTGCTGGCGCTGGGGGGCACGTACTACCTGTGGGACAAGCTGCGGCTGATCGAGTTCATCGAGGCGAACTACGCCGCGCGGACGTTGATTCCGGTTGCGTTCTTGCTGGGCCTGGCGTACGTGATTTTCTGGCTGGTCGGCCGGCACCCGGGCGTGGTCGATTTCCTGATCGCGACCGAAGGCGAGATGAAAAAGGTCAACTGGTCGACCCGCAAGGAGGTCTGGGGGGCTACGAAGGTGGTGATCGTCACGGTGCTGGCGCTGGCGCTCGTCCTGTTCGTGGTCGACCTGCTGTTCATCATTTTTTTCAGCCGCATCGGCGTGCTGCGGATCGACGTGATGCACCTGCTGGGATTTGGGAACTCGTGATGGCCACCGAAGACGAACCCGTCGTCCCGCCGAGCGTGGCCGAGGCGCCGACCGTTCCCGAGATGGCGCATCCTGCGCCGCACGGACCGCCGGCCAAGCCTTCGAAACTCGCCGCGGCGGGCATCGAACTGGTGCGGCCGGGGATGCACTGGTACGTGCTGCGGGTGGCCTCGAACAAAGAGGACCAGGTCCGGGAAGCGCTGGAGCGGAAGGTGAAGATCGAACAGCTCGAGGCCCGGGTGGGGCGGGTGCTGGTGCCGAAGCTGCCGGAGAAGCGGGTGCGGGGCGGGACGACCCGGGTGTACGAACGGAATCTGTACCCGGGCTATGTATTCGTCGAGATGTCGACCGACGACGACGGCCGGATTCCGGAGAACGTGTGGTTCGTCATCAAGGAGACGACGGGGGTGGGCGACTTCATCGGGTCGGGCGGAAAGCCCTCGCCGATGCCGATGGGCGACGTGGAGAAGATGCTGGCGGCCACGATCCGCACCGAGCAGTCGCCGACGCTGGCGAACCTCCAGTTCAAGAAGGGCGACAAGGTGAAGGTGACGGAGGGGCCGTTTGAGAACTTCGAGGGCTCGGTGGACGAGATCAACACGCAGAAGGGGACCGTGCGGGTGATCGTGGCGATTTTCGGCCGCCCGACGCCGATCGAGATCGAGTACTGGCAGCTCGAGGCCGTGTAGCGTCCGCCGCGCGGGGCGGCGGGGGGGGGGCCTCCAGTTGGGGCGTGGCAGGGCGCCGCGGGTGCTGGACGGCGGCGGGCCGGGGTGATATAGTAAACGACTCGCGCCGTGGGCCGCCGGCCGCGGACGCGGACGGGAACGAGTTATGGCGAAAGCGGTTATCGCGAAGGTCAAGCTCCAGGCCCCGGGCGGCAAGGCGACCCCCGCGCCCCCGATCGGCCCGGCTTTGGGCCAGCACGGCGTGAACATCGGGCAGTTCGTGCAACAGTTCAACGCCGCGACCAAGCACATGGACGGCATGACTTGCCCGGTCGAAATCACGATCTACAAGGACAAGTCGTTCGATTTCCTGGTCAAGAGTCCGCCCGCGGCCGTGCTGCTGGTGAAGGCGGCCAAGCCGCTGGACGCCAGCCAGGCGATCGTCGAAAAGGGCTCGGGCGAGCCGAACCGCAACAAGGTCGGGCGGGTGACGTCGGCCGACGTGCGGAAGATCGCGGAAACCAAGATGAAAGACCTGAACGCGTTCGACGTGGAGGCGGCGATGCGGATCGTCGCCGGGACGGCCCGGTCGATGGGCATCGAGATCGCGGATTAGGGCGGTACAGCGGAGCGACACGGTAACACAGGACCGGCCTGCGGGAGCTGCGCCGGTCGGCAGCGGGTCGGTTTCCCGCTTCGTGACGGAAATCTGGTGGCCGTACCACGGGCCGAAGAGTGGGAGCTTTGCCATGCGGCGACGCAGCAAGCGCTATCGGAAAGATATCGAGAAGACCGCCCCGCAAGCCGTACCGCTGGATGAGGGGGTGAAGCGGCTCAAGTCCTTCCAGAAGACCAAGTTCGACCAGACGGTGGACTTGGTGTGTCACCTGGGGATCGACGCCAAGCAGGCCGACCAGATGATCCGCGGGTCGATCTCGCTGCCAAAGGGGATCGGCGTGTCGAAGAAGGTGATCGCCTTCTGCCCCGAGGGGGATGTGGCCGCGGCGAAGGCGGCCGGGGCGATCGAGGCCGGGGCCGACGAGCTGATCGACAAGGTCCAGAAGGGGTGGATGGACTTCGACGTGGCGATCGCGCACCCGGCCCTGATGGGCAAGGTCGGCAAGTTGGGGCGCGTGCTGGGCCCGCAGGGCAAGATGCCCTCGCCCAAGAGCGGCACGGTGACGCCGGAGATCGCGACGGCGGTGAAGGAATATTCGGCGGGCAAGGTCGAGTTCCGCAACGACGCGGGGGGCAACGTGCACGCGGTGGTGGGTAAGCTGAGCTTTGCGGAAGAGGACCTGAAGGCGAACATCAGCGCGTTCGTCGAGCACATCCGGCGGATGAAGCCGGCCACGGCGAAGGGGCAGTATCTCAAGAAGGTGTGCATCAGCGGGACGATGACGCCGTCCGTGCAGCTCGAGATTGCGGCCGGGGCCGCGGAGTAGCGCCATGAGCAAGCCGGTGAAGGAAATGATCACGCGTGACCTGGAGAGCCGCTACGCGAACCAGGGCAACGCGGTGTGGATCGAGCTGGTGGGCGTGGACGGCATCACGACCAACAGCTTCCGCCGTGAGCTGCGGGCCAAGCACATGCGGCTGGAGGTGGTGAAGACCTCGCTGCTGAAGCGGGCCTGCCGGGGCGGTCCGATGGCCCGGCTGGCCGAAGCGCTGGAGGGGCCGGCGGCGCTGGTCACCGGCGGCGAGTCGGCCATCGCGGTCGCAAAGGTGCTCGAGGACTGGCTGCCGAAGCTGCCGAAGAACCTGCGGGTGCGCGGGGCGGTGCTCGACGGCGAGTACCTGGATGAATCGCGCGTCAAGGATCTGGCCAAAATGCCGGGCAAGCGGGACCTGCAAGGGCGGGTCGTGGGGGCGATGCTGTCGCCGGGCGGCAACGTCGTTGCGGCGGTGCTGAGCGGCAGGTCGAACATCGCCGGCATCGTCAAGGCGCTGATCGAAAAGCTGGAGAAAGAACCCGCGCCGGCCGCGGCTACCGCCGCGCCCGAGTAGCGATCGGAGGGGCGCCGAGCGAGTCAGCCAGCGGACGATCGTGGACTCGCTGCGGGTTGCTGGAAACTGACGACTGGCGTTCGACGCGTTCCGACTGCTCCGCGCAGCGGATTAAAGGCGGCCAGCGGGGCCGCCGCTATCGGGACGGTCGCAGGTGTGTCGTGCGGAGTGACGTGTCATGGCGGAAGCACCGGCAATCGATGCCGCGATCAGCGGGTTGGGCGACAAGATCGCCGGCCTGACGCTGATCCAGGCGAAGCAACTGGCGGACTATCTCAAGGACAAATACGGCATCGAGCCGGCCGCGGGCGGCGCGGTTATGGTGGCGGGCCCGGCCGCGGGTGGTGGCGCGGCGGCGGCCCCGGCGGCCGAAGAGAAGACCGAGTTCAACGTGGTCATCAAGAGCGGCGGCGACAAGAAGCTGGCCGTGATCAAGGTGGTCCGCGCGGCCCGGGCCGACCTGGGGCTGAAGGAAGCCAAGGCCCTGGTCGACGAGGCGCCGAAGACACTCCTCGAAGGTGTCAACAAGGCGGACGCCGAAAAATGGAAGAAGGAACTGGAGGAAGCCGGCGCGACCGTCGAGATCCAGTAGGAGCAGGAGCGTTCTTGTTCGGCTAGGCCGCGACGTGTCCAGTCCGAGCCGCGACCGATTATCCGAGCCGCGACGCCGAGCCGAGCCGCGACCGTGAGGGAGCGGTTCTTCGCGACCGGGAGCGTCCGCTCCCTTACGGTCGCGGCTCGGAACCTCCGAACTGACTGTCCCACACAGCCGAAGCCTGGCCCCGCGGCCGGGCTTCTTGTTATGCGCAGAATCGTTTAACGTCCCCCGCCGGGACAGGCGCTGCCGTTCACCCCGGCATTCCCCTGCGCGCCGTTTGCCTGACCACCGCTGCCGCCAGTGCCTCCCGGGGCGCCAGGTGGGTCACCCGGTCCGCCATCGCCCCCGGAGGCGCCATTGCGCCCCGTGCCCACGCCAGCACGTTGCCCCGCTGCGCCCCCAGTGCCAGGTGGAGACCCATTGCCCCCACTCCCACCGCTTCCGGCGTTTCCGCCGGTTCCTCCACCGCCGGATCCGCCACTACCGCCGTTGCCGCCCGCGCAACCAGGCTCTCCCGCTCCGCCTTGGCCCCCGACGCCACCGTATCCGCCCGTCCCGTCCGCGCCGCTGCCTCCGGCCCCACCGTTCCCCCCTTGGGCGGGCGGACTGCAACAAGAGCCCCCCGCAGCGCCGCTCGCCCCGCTTCCGCCCGTGGCGGACCCGCCATTGCCGCCCGCGCCCCCGACACCACCGGGGCAGCCGTAGCCACCGGTGCCGCCCGTCCCGCCATTGCCGCCCGTTGCTGGAGTTCCGTTTTGGCCGTTGGCGCCGTTTGTACAGGGATCGGCTGGCGGCGGATTCGTTGGCGTCGCGCCGTTGCCAGGCGTGCCATCCTTCCCGGGCGTCCCGCTCTCACCAGCAGCGCGCTGACCGCCCGATTCGTCAGACCAAACCGTCAGTCGAACATCGCCGCCATCGCCGCCCGCGCCGCCTGCGCCGCCGCGCTCACCACGCATTCCTGCGTCCATGCCGCAGCCACCTGCTCCACCATCGCCCCCATAAAGGGCTGACGGGACGCTCGCATCCGCGCAGCTGACCAGCCCCCGGACTGTGATGCTGCCGCCGGGGCCGCCGGCAGCTCCCGGCCCGCCGCTTCCGCCATCGCCGCCGCGCAGCACGGGTATGCCGACTTCGATCTGGGGTGCCTCAAGCACTAGGTTTCCCCCCGCGCCACCCGACGCACCGGGGGCCCCACCGGCTAGCCCATCACTGGGGCGTACTTCGGCTCCGATCGAGATCTTCGTCGCCGAGCGGAGGCGGATACTGACGCCTGCGGTGGTACGCTGACCGTACTCGCGCAGGCCGCGAATCGGGCCTTGAACTACGATGTCCCCCGTACAATCGATAAACAGGTCGTCCACCGCCACGATTTCTTCGGATGGACTGACCTTGAACGTACACATCCGCAGGTTGCCATGGAGTTGACGGACAGGGGAAGAAGTCCCCGAGATGAACGTCGCGAAAGCGCTTACTCCCGCAATCAGGAGAGTCGCCCCGACCGCGTGGATCGCCCTGTGCATTGGGCACCCCTTCGATGTATCCGACGCGGGCACAGGCCAATCACCCCCGCACGACGCGCCCGCGTGTCTACGCACTCACGCCGTTAGAGCACCACGAAGTGTGACGTTCCAAAGTAATTGTGTCTCAATTCGGACAGGAAGTCAATGTGAACTGCGATTGACCTTCCGAGCGGCCGAGGCGGAACGGCGGCCGAGTGCCCCCCACGCCTACGGGGCGGCTCGCGCGGTCGACCAGAACCGTCCACCCGGCCAGGCTGGCGGAATGGAGGCGAGGCGATCCTGCCGAAAACCGGCACGGGATCAATAATCTGGGCTGCCGGCACAATACAAACTACGGTCGGGCGGGTCTATCCTGCTCGGAACGCCTCAAGAGTGCCCGCCGCAACTGGGCGGGCGGCCGGAGGAGACACACATGATGCGGAAGTTGGGACTGGCGGTGCTGGGGCTCGCGGCCGTGGCCGCCGCGACCGGGTGCAGTGCGGTTCAATTGGCGCGAGAGTTCGCGGTGACCGTGCCGTGGGAGAACTACAAGCAGGTCGACGTTCAGGTGCGAAACGGCGCGGTCGAGCTGCGCTCTGCGGCCGTCAACGAGGTGCGGGTGAAAGGCTGCGAGACGGCCGGCGCCGCGACGGTGGGCGAAGCCCAACGGCTGCTTGATGCGGTTGAGGTTTACGTCGGCCGCGATGCCGAACGGCCGGAGACGCTGCTGGTCGAGCTGCGTGTGCCGGAGGAGCTGCACAACGCGGACGTCGCGGCGCAGGTCGAGATCGAGCTGCCCCAGCCTTGCGCGGCGCGGGTGCAGACGAGCAACGCCTCGATCCGGGTGGCGAAGCTGGCGGGGCCGGTGGAGCTGCGGACGAGCAACGGGCGGGTCGAAGCCGAGCAGATCGACGGGCCGGTGCACGCCGAGACTTCGAACGGCAGCATCCGGCTGACGACGGTGCGCGGCGATGTGCAGGCCGCCACCAGCAACGGGCGGGTGGTGGCCGAAGGCGTGCGGGGGCAGGCGATGCTGCGCAGCTCGAACGGCAGTCTGCGGCTGGTGATGGATGCGGACGTGGTGGCCGGGGCCGAGCTGCACACGAGCAACGGGTCGATTCACGCGACGCTGCCGCGCGGCATGGGCGCCGATGTGCGTGCGAAGACGACCAACGGCCGGCTGGACATCTCCGGGGCCGGGATCGAGCTGGACGGCTCGCGCTTCACCGGCCAGGTCCGCGGTGGCGGCCCGGTGGTGGTGGCGGAGACGTCGAACGGGTCGATCAGGATCGACTGGCACTGAAGAGATGTGTGGTCTGGGCTTCGAGCCGGTTACTGGACGGATCGTGTGATTCCGGCTTCCCGCCGGTCCGGTGCCCGGGTAATCCGGTGGCGGCCTCCGGTTGAAAAAGGGGACAGGCACCACGGGAGCGGCTGTTGGCGCTACCGTGATGGTGGGTTGACGCCGAGCCAGCCCCCTTTCTCAGCGGGCTGGCAAATACCGGCCAGAAGCCGATCCCACGGACAGACCGTTCAGCTCTTCACCCGCACGGCGACCAGCGTGAGGTCGTCGGACTGCTCGGCCAGGCCGACGAAGCGGCGGATGTCCCAGACGATGTTCTTGAGCACCTGATCGGGCGGCAGGTGGCCCCAGGTGCGGAGCGATTCGCGGAGCCGTTCGCGGCCGAACTCCTCGTCTTCGAAGTTGCGGGCTTCGATGGCACCGTCGGTGTAGAGCAGCAGCAGGTCGCCCGGGGAGAGCGGGAGCTCGTGCTCGGCATAGCACTCGTCGGCCTGGATGCCGAGCACCAGGTTCGACTCGGCGGGCGAGAGGATTTCGCCGGCGCGCAGGATCAGCGGCGGCTCGTGTCCGGCGCTGGCGTAGGTCAGCCGGCGGGCGGGGGCGTCGATCACCGCGAGAATCAGCGTGACGAACTCGCTCGGGAGCGTGTCGCGGCAGAGCTGGCGGTTGAGGCGCGTGAGCATCTCGCCCGGCCGCGGGCAGAACTCGGCCGTGGCCCGCAGTGCGCCGCGGACGCTGGACATCAGCAGCGAGGCGGGGATGCCCTTGCCCACGACGTCGGCGACCACGGCGCCCAGGCCGTTCTCACCGAGGTCGAGGAAGTCGCAGAAGTCGCCGGCCACGGCGTAGGTGGGGTGAAAGGCCAGCGCGGTCTGAAGCCGCGGGTGACGGGGCGGCGCGATGCGGATCATGCGGGCCTGCAAATCGCCGGCCAACTCGAGCTGCCGCTGCGTCTCGGCAGCGTGCAGGCGTTCGTTGAGCAGTTGGGCGTTGACGATCGCGGTCGCGGCCTGGCAGGCCACCGCGTAGAGCAGGTCGCGCTGGGTCTTGCGAAAGCGGCGGCGATGGCGGGTGTAGACGCGGATGACGCCGACGGGAGTGTCGCGGTGGCGCAGGCCGGCGGTCAACATGCTGACGACGCCCTCACGCTTCAGCGCCTCGGGGTACTGGACGCGCGGGTCGGTGGCCACGTCCTCGACCGCGACGACGCTGCCGCGCAGGGCCTCGTCGCTGACGGCGCAGGCGGTGCGCAGGACCGCGCCCTTGCCGACATACTCCGACGAGAGGTTGTGGACCGCCTTCAGCGTGAGTTGTTCGGTCTTGGGATCGTACAAACGCAGCGAGCACGCGGGGCATTTCATGACGCGGGCCGTTTCGGCCACGATGCGGTCGAGAATGGACTGTAAGTCCTGCCGGCCGGTGAGCAGTTCGGCGATGTCGCCCACCAGGGCGATCTCGTCGGTCGCGGCCAGGAGGCGGGCCTCGCGGCGGACCCACTCGGCCACCTGGCGCGCGGCCCAGCGGGCGGTGACGACGGGGTGGGCGGCGCCGCCGCGGTCGAGGAGTGGCAGGCTTTCCCACGCGCTGCGGAGCGTGGCCAGGTCGGGCGTGCGCGGCCCGTCGGGCAGGTCCCAGCTTGGCGGCGCGGGCAACGGATCGCGAAACTCGCCCAGCGCGACGTAGCCGCGGGCGCGGTCGTCCGCCAAGACCGGTGCCACGACGTACCAGATGCCGCGGCTCTCGGCGAACGCGACGGTCGCGGGCGGATCGTGGGCGGGGACAGGCGTCCAGTGCAGTGCGGCGGGCAGGCGCGTCAGGACGTGGCCGGTGAGCTGGGCAAAGGAGTTGTCGCCGGCGGAGGCCGCGATCAGCTCGCCGGCCTGGTCGAAGATGCACACGCGTAACCTGGCGGCCCGCGCCAGCCCGCGGACGAAATCCTCCAGCGACGCGATGTCGATGACCTCGCGGAGCATGCTTCTCCCGGATTGCGGCCGCGGCGGGGCCGTTTTCGCAGCGCCCCGTCATTATCCCGGGGCTGCGCTCCACGTTCCAGCCGGCGGCGCGGTCGGCCCGCGGGTGGCACGGTCCGTAGCCGCGGAGCGGCGCAGGGCCGTGGGATCGCACAGTCAGCCGCCGCCCGACGCGGCTGCGCCGCTTGGACCGCGCCGGCCGAAGCGGCTAGACTCTCGCGGCCGGCTGCGGCCGTGCCGGCCACGGAGCATGACATGAAGGTGCACGAATACCAAGCCCGGGCGCTATTGCAGCAGGTCGGCATACCCGTGCCGCCGAGCAAAGTGATCGATGCGCCCGAGCAGGCGGCGCGGGCCTTCCGCGACTTGGCGTCGGAGTCGGTTGTCATCAAGGCCCAGGTGCACGCCGGCGGACGGGGCAAGGCGGGCTATGTTGTACTCGTCGGTTCGGCCGAGGATGCGGCCGAGCACGTGGGCCGCATGCTGGCCAACCCGATGGTGTCGAAGCAAACGGGGCCGGCGGGCGTGAAAGTCAAGAAGATTCTCATGGCTCCCGCAGTGGACATCGCCAAGGAGTACTATCTGGGCGTAGTGGTGGACCGGGCCCGCCGGACGCCGGTGATGATGGCCAGCAGCGAAGGCGGCGTGGAGATCGAGGAGGTTGCGGCCCGCAACCCGGACGCGATCAAGAA
>CAZMCT010000096.1:0-15744 GCA_964564785.1 uncultured Planctomycetales bacterium | reverse complement strand
ACTTCCGACAGCGGACCCGGGCCGCGCGGCGGCCGGCGCCGCGCGGGCCGCGGCTGCGCGCACGCGGACGTCACTCAATGCCCGCGCCGGCGAAGCCGATGAAATGGGCGGAGGTGCTGCGCGCATGTCGGAAACCCGGATCGTGAGCGAGGCCGAAGTCGAGCAGGCACTGACCGAAGCGCGCGCACAGGCCGCCGAAATCCCGAGCCTCGACGAGAGAGCCGAGCCGCCGGTCGTGCCGATTCCCGTCGAGGTGCCGCAGTTCCGGCCGCTGCGGCCGTCGCCCGACAGTCCGGCGGCGCCCGAGCCGGGCACGACGGGCCCCGGCACGCCGCCGACTCCAGCCGAGGTGAAGCCGAGCTGGGTGCGGCGGCTATTTCGTTTGAAACGGCCGAAGCCGGTAACCGCCGCGGAACCGGCGGCGACGGGGTCGGCCGGGCGCGGGATATTGGGCGGTTGGGCGGGGCGGCTGTACATGCTGGTGGACACGGTGCTCGAGCTCATCAACCGGCCGTTCGCGTGGGTTCCGCCGGCGGGGCGGTCGGCCCTCGGCTTCGCCGGGTTGGTGACGCTGCTGATGTCGCTGGCCGCACCGTGGGTCATGCCGTTGGTCTGCCCGCCGCGGGACGCGGTCTCGTGGCTTCGGGAGCGGCGCGAGGCGACCGAGGCCCGGCTGGCGGCGGCGCGGGCGGAAGCAGCGGCAGCAGCGGCGAAAGAGCCGGAAGGACACACCGCAGCGCCGAAATCGGAGCACGCGGCGCCGGCGAAGCCGGCGGGCGGAGGGCATTGAGGCCGGCACGTCCGCGGCCGGCTGCCGACGGGTGGGGATGCGCACGAAGCTCGAACCGGCGCCCGGCGGGGCCGGATTCCCGTTCGCCGCGCCGCCGGCATGGAGAGCGCCGGCCGGACTTCGGTCGGGGAGTCGGTCGGCCGTGAGACCTCTCAGGAGGTGGCGAGGAGGCCGCGCAGGACGCTCAGGCGGCGCTGGGCGCGCTCGCGGGCGAGGCGTGTGTCGGGCTCGGTACCCTGAAGCGCATCGACTTCGCGGGCGGCGGTTGCGATCACTTCGGCTGTGATCTGCTCGGCGGGCACCGCCCGGGTGGTGAGCACGGTGACCTGATTGTCGAGCACCTCGGCGAACCCCCCGTCGATAAACAGGCGGCGGGTCTGGCCGTCGTGGGTGTAGCGGAGCTGGCCGATGCCGAGCTCGCAGACGAGGGGGGACCGGTCGCGCAGGACGCCGAGCTCGCCGTCGTGTGCGGGGACGACGACGGCGACGGCCGGCGAGTCGAGCACCTGCCGCTCGGGCGTGATCACCGTGACCTGAAGGGGACCGGCATCAGCCATGCTGTGGGCCTTGTACGCTGGTGGCACGCGGGCGTCAAGGCGTGCGCGGCGCTCAGGGGGCGGGCCCCGGCTCGGCCCGCACGCCGAGGTAAGCTTGGCGGACCTGCGGGCTGGCGGCCAGTTCCGCCGCAGGGGCTTCGAGGGCCACCCGGCCGACCTCGAGCACGTAGCCGTAATGGGCGGTCTGCAACGCCATGTGGGCATTCTGCTCGACCAGCAGAATGGTGGTGCCGGCCGCGTTGATGTCGCGGATGATGCGGAAGATGGTCTGCACAATCTGCGGCGCCAGGCCCAGCGAAGGCTCGTCGAGCAGCAGCAGCCGCGGGCGGGCGAGCAGGGCGCGGGCGATGGCGAGCATCTGCTGCTCGCCGCCCGAGAGCGTCGCGGCGCTTTGCGTCAGTCGCTCGCGCAGGTGGGGAAAGAGCTCGAGCGCCCGCTCGCGATCTGCGGCGATGGCCGCGCGGTCGCGGCGTGCGAACGCGCCGATTTCGAGGTTCTCGGCTACGGTGAAGTTGGCAAAGATACCGCGGCCTTCGGGGGCGTGGGCGATACCGAGTTCCACGATGCGGTGGGGCGGGCGACCGGTGATCGGGCGGCCGTCGAAGAGGATGGTGCCGGCGGACGGCCGGTGAATACCGGAGATGGTGCGCAGGGTGGTGGATTTTCCGGCCCCGTTGGCGCCGATGAGCGTGACGATCTGGCCGGGGTCGACCCGCAGGCAGATGCCCTGGAGCGCGTGAATCGCGCCGTAGTGGACGTGCAGGTTCTGGACTTCGAGCAACGGCATGGCTCGCATCTTTCGCGCCGGCCGGTGACGCGGCGAGGCGCATCCGGGGGTCTGCACCGGACAGCGGGGCCGCGCGGCGCAGCTCACCTCGGGGTCGCGTCTTCCGATAAGTACACGGGATCGCGCGTTTCCGCCAGCGCGGAGGCTGCGCCCGCAGGAGCGCGAAATGTCGCGCGGAGTGCTGCCGGCCACGGTGCTGGGGTTCGTATTCCTGCTGCGGATCGCGGGGTGACCGCCGGCCGGCCGAGCGGGGGTCGAGGCCGCGTGGCGGGGGTCGGCAGGCGGGCGACTCGGGCCGCCCTACGCGGCGGTGCCGAGGTAGGCCTCGATGACGCGCGGATCGGCCTGGATTTCGGCCGGGGTGCCGCGGGCAATGGTCACGCCGTGGTCGAGCACGGTAATCTGCTCGCAGATGTCCATCACCAGACTCATGTCGTGCTCGATGAGCAGGATGGTGAGCGCGAACTGCCGCCGCACCCGGCGGATGAGCTCCGTGAGGGCCGCCTTCTCCTGCGGGTTCATGCCCGCAGCCGGCTCGTCGAGCAGCAACACCTGCGGCCCGGTCGCCACGGCCCGGGCCATCTCCAGCCGCCGCTGGTCGCCGTACGGCAGATTGCGGGCCCGCTCGTCGTGGCGGGCCGCCAGGCCGAACGTCTCGAGCAATTCCCGGCTGCGGTCCTGAATCTCGCTTTCCTCGGCCATGTGTCGCGGCGTGCGGGTCACGGTCGCGAGCAGCCCGTAATCCGACCGCAACTGACAGCCGATCCGCACGTTGTCCATTACCGACAGGTCCGGGAACAGCCGGCTGGCCTGAAACGTGCGCGCGATCCCGGCCCGGGTGATCTGGTGCGGCCGCAGGCCCCGCAGGTCGCGGCCGGCCAGCCGGATCGTGCCAGCGTGCGGCCGGTAAACGCCGGTGAGAAGGTTGAAGACGGTGGTCTTGCCGGCGCCGTTGGGGCCGATCAGACCGTGCAGGCCGCCGCGGGCCAGCGTCAACGAGAAGTCCTGCACGGCCTTCAGACCGCCGAAGGCAAGCGAGAGGTGGTCAATCTCGAGCAAGGTCTCCACGCGAGCAATATACCGCCGCGACGCGGAGGATCGCAGAGGGCCGCGGAGAAGGCGAAGAGCCTAGGGAATCGGGAACAGGGAACAGGGAACAGGGAACAGGGAACGGACCACGGCCATCCGAGCCCGAAGCGCCAGCGGGGGACAATGAGGGGACGCTGGGCGCGCGGGTCAGGCGCGTGCAATTGTCCCGCGCTGGCGCTTCGGGCTCGGGAAGGAGCGGTTAACGGGGTCGACGGCGGCGGCGCAAGTCCCACAGCTCCTCGAGGCCGAACAGCCCCTGCGGCCGCAGGATCATCATCACGATCAGGGCCAGCGAGTAGATGACCATGCGCAGGTCGGGGAGCTGGTACGCCTGTGGAAGTAGCAGGTTGATGCGGCCGGTGGCCGTGCGGAGGGCCTCGGGCAGGACGGTGAGCAGGGCGGCGGCGAAGGTCGAGCCCGAGATCGAGCCCATTCCGCCGAGGACGACCATGATGATGATGTCGAAAGACTTCTGAAAGCCGAGCTCGACGGCGCTGATCGAGCCGAGCACGTGCGCGTAGAGCACGCCGGCGACGCCGGCGAAGAACGCCGACAGGACGAACGCCCGCACCTTGTATTTCGTGGTCGGCACGCCCATCGCCTCGGCCGCGATCTCGTCCTCGCGGATCGACAGGAACGCCCGGCCGTAGCTCGAGCGCTTGATCCGGAACGTCACCACCATCAGCAGCGCCACCCACGCATAGACCCAGAACAGCGTCGAGTAGAACGGCAGACTGATGAACCCCAGAGCGCCGCCCAGGTGCAGGGCGGCGCCCGGGCCGGCCGCCGCCACCTCGGCCGGGGTGAAGAGCTGCGGCGGCGTCGCCTGTAGAATCACGCGCACGATCTCGCCGAACCCCAGCGTCACGATCGCCAGGTAGTCGCCGCGCAGCCGCAGCGACGGCAGTCCGACGACGTAACCGGCCGCGGCGGCCACCAGCCCGCCCGCCAGGCAGGCCGCCACGAACAGCAGGTCGCCGGCCGCCAACAGCGGCCCGACGAATGCACCGTAGCTGGTGGTCCAGCTCAGCACGCCGCCGCGGAAGGCCGCGTCGCCCCAGAGCCGGAACGAGCCGTAGTAGGTGACGGCCGCGCCGACGTAGCCGCCGAGGGCCATGAACCCGGCGTGGCCGATCGAGAACTGCCCCGTGAAGCCATTCACCAGCGTCAGCGAGACGGCGAGGATGACGTTGATGCCGATGTCCACCAGGACCTTGGACGGAAAGGCGCCGGCCGCGGGCTGCACGAGCAGTTGCAGGGCCAGCGCTAGGCCGAGTCCGGCCGCTAACGGGAGGACACTGCGCAGTGGGACCGACCAGGCCGGCCGGGAGCGATCGTTGCGCGGGGCGGCGTTCAATTTCAGGGGCCCTGTTGCTTCGTAACGTTCCCGTTCACACCTTCTCGACCACGGCCCGACCGAGGACGCCCGTCGGCCGCACCAGCAGCACGAGGATCAGCAGCACGAACACATACACGTCGCGGTACAGTGGATCCAGATAGGCGACCCCGAGAAACTGGAGCAGACCGATCAGCACGCCGCCGAGCATCGCGCCGCGCACGTTACCGATGCCGCCGACGACGGCCGCGACGAACGCCGTGAGACCGAGCATCACCCACGAGGTGTCGGCCGACTGCTTGAGCGCGGTCGGGTACTTCATCGAGTAGAGGAACCCGGCGGCGGCGGCGAGCATAGAGCCGAGCACGAAGGTGAACGAGATCACGCGGTTGACGTTCACGCCCATGAGCGCGGCGGTCTGCGTGTTGAAGGAGACGGCCCGCATGGCGCGGCCCATCCGCGTGCGGAAGATGAGCCACTCGAGCGCGAGCATGAGGGCGACCGCGACGCCCAGGACGACGACATCGACCAGGTGGATCCGCACGCCGGCCACCTCGGCCAGCACGCGGGCCGGCACGAGCAGGGGCATGCTCTTGGGATAGGGGCCGAAGATCATGGGCAACTGGCCGGTATTCTGGAGCAGCAGCGAGACGCCGATGGCCGTGATCAGGACGTTGATCCGCGGGGCGTTGCGCAGCGGCTTGTAGGCGAAGCGCTCGATCAGGAGGCCGGTGCAGCCGCAGGCGGCCATCGCGCACAGCAGCACCACCGGGGCGGCCCACGGAGGTAGGTCCCCCGCCGACCCGACGAGGGCCGGGAGGACGCGAACCGCGACCACCCACGAAATCCACGCGCCGAGGACGAAGACGTCGCTGTGGGCGAAATTGATGAATTGCAGGATGCCGTAGACCATCGTGTAGCCGAGCGCGATCAGGGCGTACAGGCCGCCGACCGCCAAGCCGTCCAGGAGGGTCTGGAAGAGTTTGGTCACGCACGCACTAGAACGGATATCCCTTGGCTGCGCCAAGTGGGGCGGGTCGCGCTGTTCCCCTAAGCGCGGCTATGACAACCCTGCATCACAAGCCTCCGGCCTGTTACCCCTGGGGGACAGGCCGCCAGCCTGTGAGCCCTGGGGGCTTGGCCTCCGGCCTGTCAACTGACCGACCGGAGGTCGGTCCCCCAGCTGGTTTGTTAGGCGCATTTAGCGGCCGATGCGCACCGGGCTTCCGAGGGCCGCGAAGAAAACAAGGGAAGCTGGGAACGGGGAAGCCGGGAACCTGGGGCCGGGAACCGGGGGCCAGGAACCGGGGGCGAAGAGCCGAGGGCCGGGAACCGAAAGCCGGGGACCGAGGGCCGGGCCCAGATCGGCCGTTTGCCTGCGCTGTGGGCTCGGACCGGTGGTTCAAGGCGGAGGAAGGCGGTCGTAGGTGTCGAGCAGCTCGCGCATGCGCTCCGAGAGGCGCTGGAGCGGCCGGGCGTCGGTCAGCCGCCAGGCCCAGTTGCCGCGCTCGGTCGCGGGCGTGTTCATGCGGGCCGCGCTGCCCAGTCCGAGCAGGTCCTGCAAGGGGATGATCGCGAGGTCGGCGGGCGATTGCAGCACCAGCCGGATGACGTCCCAGTGGTTGACCGTGCTCTGCCCGCAGTAGCGCAACAGGCGCCGATATGCGCTCGACGCGTCGCTCCGGGCCCGGCGATCGGCGGCCCGCAGCGACTCGAGCCAGCCGGCGACGGTGTCGTTGTCGTGCGTACCCGGATAGGTCGCGCAGCGTCGCGGGTGATTGTGGGGCAGGTGATAGCGGCTGCCGGCGTCGCCGCCGAACGCGAACTGGATCAGCCGCATGCCGGGCAGCCCGAGCCGGTCGCGCAGCGCGGCCGCCGCGGGCGTGAGCAGACCGAGGTCCTCGGCGATGATCTCGAGCGGCCCCAGCGCCCGCCGCACGGCCGCGAACAACTCGGCGCCGGGCGTGGCGACCCAGCGACCGCGGCGGGCGGTGCGGGCCCGACCGGGCACGGCCCACACCCGGCTGAAACCGAGGAAGTGGTCGATGCGGGCGGCGTCGAACTGCTCGAAGAGCCGCCGGAGGCGCGCGATCCACCAGGCGAAGCCGGTCGCGGCGTGGCGCGACCAGCGGTAGTGGGGGTGGCCCCAGCGCTGGCCGGTGCGGCTGAAGAGGTCGGGCGGCACGCCGGAGACGGTGCGGGCCCGGCCGGCGGCGTCGAGATCGAAGAGCTCGGGATGGGCCCAAACGTCGGCGCTCTCATGCGCCACGAAGATCGGCAGGTCGCCGATCAGCCCGACCCCGCGGGCCTGGGCGTGCTTGTGCAGCGCCGTCCACTGGCGATCGAACGCGAACTGGACGAAGCGCTCGAACTCGATCGCGCGGGCTAAACCCTGATCCGAGCCGCGTCCGTGATCCGAGCCGCGACCGGGCCGCGGTCCGCCACCAGCCCGCGGCCGGCGCCATTCGGTCGGCCAGCCGGTCCAGGTGGTGCTGCGCTGGGCCGTGGCCAGCGCGGCGAAGAGCGCATAGTCATCGAGCCACGCGGCCTGGCTGCGGCAGAAGCGGACGTACGCAGCGCTGGCCGGGCCGCCGGCCTGGGTGAACGCCTCGAACGCCAGCCGCAGTCGGCCCCGCTTGTAGCGCGCAACGGCCGGGTACGCAACGCGGCCGGCGGGCAGCCCGCGCGGCGGCCGGGCGTCGGCAGGTGTGAGCCAGCCGTCCGCGACGAGGCCGTCGAGGCTGATGAGCAGGGGGCTGCCGGCGAACGCGGAGCGGGCGCTGTAGGGTGAATGGCCGGGCCCGGGCGGCCCGAGCGGCAGCATCTGCCACCAGCGCAGGCCGGCCGCGGCGAGGAAATCGACGAATTCGTGGGCGGCGGGCCCGAGGTCGCCGATGCCGTGCGGGCCGGGAAGTGAGGTGGGGTGCAGTAGGACGCCGGCGGCACGTTGCGCGAGGCGGAAGATATGTCGCGGCATGCGAGTCCTTCGTTCCGTAGCGCCGGACGCGAGCGGGTCACACGTCCGGAGGTCGCCCGCGACCGAGCGCGACGCGGGCGATTCTCCTACCCCTCCGCCAGTGCCGCGTGGACCGCCTGCCGGTAGGAACGAAGGTCCGCGCGCGACTCCTGGTTGAAGTAGTCCTCAATCAAGTCCAGAAGCCCCGCGCGCAACTCCGGCCAGACGTGGGCGTGCAGGGCCGCGGCCAGCGTTGCCGGCGTCTGCTCGGGCACCGCGTCGCTCCCCAGACAGTTGACCGAGCACTCGCCGGCGTTGACGATGTTGACGAACGGATTGATGTCACCGAAGTTGAAAGCACCGTCGCAGTTTGCATCGCCGTGCCATTCCCTACTGCCACCCAAGCCCGGAAACGCGGTTGCGTACCCGGCCGCGTCGTTCAGCGCCAAAGTGAACGGGTTGATATCGGCGAAATCGACGCCAGCGTCATTGTTCAAATCGCCACGACATCCGGTGATTTCGTAGACCGGGGCCACCCAGTTGTCCCGCGTATACGTCGTGCTGCCCACGCGGACCACCGCGCCAACCGCCCAGTCGTGTCCGGCGTCCCAGCCGTCGTAGTCCACCGCGATCGCGCCAGTGGGGCTGATGGTCGTCGTCACCCAGACGTCGTTGGCCTGTGATCCATTCAGCAGCGAACCGTTGATCCGAACCTGGCCGCTCAAGCTGCCGTTGACCTTCACGGAGCCAGCCAGGTTGCCCAGCAAGCTCACGGTACCCGTCAGGGCCGGCGTAAAGGACATCATGCCGCCGTAGGTTCCGTTGATGGAGATAGTGCCGCCATAGTTCTGTTGTTCAACGGTGATGTTCCCGGTGTGCGTTCCCGTGCCGTTCAGCGTCACGTTGCCGAGCGTGCGGCCGGTGATGTTGCCGAGCAGAAGCCCATCGACGGTGATTGGCCCGGCTGTGCCTTCCGAAAAGGAAATGCTGTAGCAGTTGCCGGTGATGTGGATATTCGCGCTCGCGCTCCCGGTCTCCGCGAATATTCCGCCGCAGGTCGCTCCGACGGTTACATAGTTCAACACCTGATGGACGCGAACTCCGTATGTAGTTCCGAGGTCGCTCTGCACGTCGACGCCCTGGAGCTTGGACGTCGCCGTCGTGTATCGCAGGTCGATGCCCCTCAGATTCGCCGCGCCGCGCGTGTGCCCCATGCCCGGGTCGCCTTCCACCATCAGTAGGACCTGACCGGCGCCGTCCTCGTCAGTGCTGATCAAGTTGATGTCCCCGGGGGCGCCGGTTTCAAGGATATAGGCCTCGAACTTGAAGATCTCCGTTGATCCGGGATCGTGATCGTCTTTTCGGCTTGGCTGATCTCGTAAGCACTCGACGACACATTCGGATTCCACTGCCGGATGCGATTGGTTTGGGCGGCGACGCCTGGCGCGAACCATAGCGCGCCTCCGATCATGGCTGCGATCTTCTTGACGTACACGGGCATTCCTCCACGACGTCGAAAAGTGAAATTCCGTCGCGCGGCGGCGCGCGTGAAGCCTGTGCCCACACCGAGCGCAAGCAGCGCGCCCACGAAGGCCGCTGGTTCGGGCACAACGCCGAACCGGAAGTAGTCCCATTGTGAATTCGATCGCTGGCCCTGTACGCCGTCCCCGAAATTGACGAAGGAGTTCAGAATGCTATACGAGTCGAAGCTGCTCACGTATTCGACGGCTCCGTCGATGACAAGGTGGTACCGACCCATGTCCTCCGACGAGAACACGAATTCGTGGTACGCGCTTGGCTCCAGTTCAATCTCCACGTCATCCCCTGGCAGCCACAGGGAGGCGGGACCCAATTCCAAGTACACATGCCCTGGCGGAGTGTCGCGCGCGATGACGATGTTCACGTCGCGATAGTCGCTGCGCGGATCGACCAGCACCCGCCACTCGGCTCGGAAGCTCTCGCCTAGGCCAGGATCAATCGACCGCTGCATCTCGCAAAAATCCCAGATTTGGTCGTTCCGCAAACCGTCCAGCGTCAAGATGCCGTTCTCGAGGCTGCGCTCCGCACCGCCGTGGTGGGGCCCGGTCTCGCCGCCCCCGCCGCGGCGCCCGCCCTCGTTCTCCGGAAAGTCGTCCCCCTCGTAGGCGATCCAATGCGGCGTCCCTAGCGCCGGCCCGACGATTGTGAGGCCGGCGACAATACTGAGCAGACGTTGTAGCATCGACACGCCTCCGCACGCACTGCACGGCCTCAGACCTGACCGCGCACGCACACCACCGATCGTCGGGAGTGGCCTTGCACAGGATGCCGGAACGATCGCGGCGCGCCGCAAATCCGCTGCAGTGCCGAGCCCCGCGCTGGGGTGCTCCGCCAAGGGCCCCATCCGGTAACGGAATGGTAATGGCCCTTTGGACGCGCGGCAAGTGTCTTTGGGATCTTGTCCAGGTCGCAACGCCCGCGGGCAGAGCAACCCGGCGCCGTGTCGTTCCGATGCTTGGGGCGCGCGATCGCGCGAACCGCCGCAACGCGCGGTTCAGGCGCGGTCCCGCGCCACGCGGCGACCGGCGCTACGGAGTCGGAACATCGGCCGCGGGGGTCCGACGTTACCGCTTCGCTACACCCTTGCACTGCACGCGGTTGGGCTTCAGATCAACGACCTCGAGCCAGTCCGCGAACGGCGGCTCGGTCAGCCGCTCGGCCAGGGTCTGGGCCTGCATCAGGGCCTTGATGCGGAACACGCCGGTGCTCTTGGTGAAGTCGCCGTCGACGGAGCGGACGCGGGGGATCTCGGCCAGGGCCTTCTTGAGGGCCACATACTGCTTGAAGTCGAGCGACTCGACCTCGAGCTCGATGTCGCCGCCGGCGCTGATCGCCGTAGACCACTGCTCCATGACCGACTCGTAGAGCTTGAGCGCCAGGGCCGGCTCGCGCCGCACGTCGTTGCGCGGGAAGGTGGCCGCGAGCAGGGCGGCGCGGGCGGCCTGCGGGCTGTACTCCTTGTGCGAGCGGGCCCCGCGGCGCGTGACGGGGATGCTCTCCGCGGTCAGCAGCTTTCCGGTGTCCGTGTAGTACACGCGAGCCTGCACGTCGCAGTTGTAGAACGCCGCGGGCACGCCGTAGGGGTCGGTCCGGCCGGCGCTGTTGGCGTTGGCCGACCCGCGAATCAGCAGGTGTGCGCCGGCGTCCTTGGCGAGGCGGGCGAGCTTCTCGGCGTTCTTCTCATCCTTGGCCGCGGCCGCCTCGCGCTTGCGGATGTCGTCGATGGCCTGCCGGGCCACCACGTCGAAGCCGGCCTTGACGAACATCTCCTCGATGCCCGCGGCGACGACCGAGTCAGGCTGCGGCCGGTCGTCGATCGTCTCGTCGATCCAGACCATGATTTTCGGCCGACCGATCTGGTCGAGGACGTTTTGCACCTCGCCCCAGGCTTGGGCGACGGCGTCCGGCCGGACGGTGGCTTCGAGCGTGACCTCCCAGAGGCCGGCGACCTCCTTGGGTCCGTCGAGGACGCGGTAATCGGTGACGATTCCGGCGGCGCGGCTGTAAATCGTGTCGCGGGCGAGGGCGAAGTTCTCGACCTGCGAATAGGCGGCGAGCTGCGCGCCGGCGCCCTGTTCAAGGGCCTTGCGCAGGCCCTGGCGGACAGCGTCGTCGCGGTCGAAGCCCTCGGCGGTGACCCGGACGGTGCGGGTCGGGGGCACGGGGGGCGGGGTGTTGGCGACGGCGGGCGGGGCTTCGCCGGCCGGCGGCGGTGCTTCCTGGGCCGCGGCCAGCCACGGGGCGTAGAACACGACGATCACCAGCGCCACGGCTCTCATTACTTGTCCTCCCCCGGCGGCGGCTCGCCGGGCTGCGATGTGGCTTCCGCGGGGGGCTCGACCTCCTCCAGCCGCATCTTACGGCGGACGATCTCCCACAGGCGGCGGAGCGGCAGTTCGACCTGCACCTCGACCGTTCCGCCCGGGAGGGTCCGCGGGTTGCCCACGGCGCGGGCGCCGCCCAGAAAGACCGCCACGTCGGGCTTGAGCTCCTGGTGATACGACAGAAAGGCCGCGACGGTCACGTCCTTCTGAATCACGAGCTTCTCGAGCTGCTGCCAGAGCCGATCGATTCCGTCCAGCCGCGCCGCCTCACGCCGTGCCTCGGCCTCCGACACTTCGCCCTCGGCCGGCTCGTAGCGGCCGACGGCGGTCAGCGTGGTTGCGGCCCATTCCGGCACGTCCAGGTCGACGGTCCGCGGCCGCGGCGGCAGGCGTGTTTGCAGCGGCGGACTGGCCAGTCCGGTTGCCGCCAACTCACTGGTTCCCGCGTACAGAACCATCTCGCTGAAGTCCGTCTCCTCGAATTCGGTCCCGCGATACACCTCCTGATAGACACGTACGAGGATCTTGATCAAGTCGCGAAGGCTGATGCGTGCTTCGACGACCGCGATCTGGTCGGGCGCGAATTCGACGCGTGTCTTGGCCACGCGCTGCAATTCGGCTCGGACCGCGTCGCGCACCGGGGGGCTCGAACCGAGGAACTCGTCAAGCCGGCGGGTGGCCGTCATTTTCAGGCGACCGGCCTCCGACAGCAGCGCCGCGTACGCGTCGGCGGTGGCCGCTCCACGAGCCAACTCCTGGCCCTCATGGCTGACGTCTTCCCAGCCGGGGGGTTGCCCGCGGGCGGCGTCGCGCGTCAACTCGGCCCGGCCGGTGACCTGTAGGGACGGCCACTGGCGGGCGGCGGAGCGGATGCCCTCGGCGGTGAGCCGCAGCGGGGCGGCACTCTGCGGGTGCTGCTCGAGGAGCTCGACGAGCCGAGCGGCGAGGTCGGCGGCCTCGAGCCGGACGTCGGCCTCACAGGTCTGGTCGCCGTAGGTGCGGGCGTTGCCATGCCGCGGGCGGCTGCGCACCCACAAGCGCAGGGCGCGGTCGAGGTCCACGTCCTGCATCAGCCAGGTTGCGACGGTGTGTTCCGAACCCAGCGGCATAGCGGAGATACGCTCGAGCAACTGCGTGCGCGCCCGGGCCAGGGCGACCGTTTCCAGTTCGCGCTGCTCCGCGGGCGACAACGGCTCGGGCGCAGGCTGCGCCGCGGCCGTCGCGACCACGAACGCGGCGGCGCCGAACAGAATCGCCCTCGCCCCGGCAGTCAGGCTCGCCCGCATGTTATTCCCACGCCGCTCGGCGAAGGCCCGCCGCACCGCTATTCGACGATCATCTCGCCGGGACTGGTGGGCTCGACCTCGCCGTGATGTTGTTCTTCGTGCACCGTCATCTCGCGGTGCTCGTGTTTCGCGCAGCCCGCGATCAACACCAGCAGTACCGCGACGCACGCGACCAGCCCCACCTTCTCGAATGCGCGCATGTTCGACTCCTTTCGGCCCGGCCGCAACCGGCCGCGCACTCTGTGCCCGCCGTTAGGGCTGCGGCGCGGGGCGCGGCCGCAACCCGTCGTTGACCACTCCGAAGATCTCCATGCCCGGCAGGGAGACGGTCACCCGCGCCGTATCGGCGGTGAACTCGGTCTTGGTGACCATCGCGCCGGCGATCGTGGCATCCACCAGCGCCACCAGCTCATCGCGCTGCGTCGTCAGATCGCGGACCGTGGTCCGGGCGTCGAGCCGCAGCCCGGCAACGATCTCGGCCAGTTTGCGTTTCGCGTCGAGCTCGGCGGCGCGGGCGGCCCGCAACCGGCCCTGCGGGGTCGAAAGCTCGGGGTCGGTGCCCTCCCCCGTTGCTTCGAGCGGCCGCATGGCCCAGTCGGGGGCCGCGATGGTGGCCGAACGATTCCAGGCTTCGATCATCTCGCGCGGGGGCACGCCCATCCCGGTGGCCTCGAAGTCCTTCTTGACGACGGTCTTGACGATCTCCTCAATGTCGTGGCCGCGTAGATCGTCGTCGTCCCCGTTGTAGTAGCGGCTATGCAACCGCTTGATGGTGGTGATGACCTGCTCGGTGGGGACGCGGAGCGTGACTTCCGCGATCAACTCGTCGCTGTGGAGATAGCGACTCACTTCCTCGGCCCCGACCAGCGTCGCATTGAGTTCGGTGGTGATCTGGTCACTTGCGGCCACGAAGTCGCGAACCTGGGTGCGGGCGGTGAGGCGCAGACCCTTGATGCGCTCGGCAAGGCGGCGCTGGGCGTCGACGCGAGCGGCCTGGAGAGCCATCATACGGGCCTGCGGTCCGATTCGGACCCAGATTTCGGGGATCGGCGGCTTGGGCAGCTCGCGCGGCGCCGGCGTGAGCAGTTCGGCGACCCCCGTCGGCAGGTCGGGCGGTAGGTCCGGCCGCGGCGCACCCATCCCGGTCACGCGGAGGATCTGCTTTTCGATGCGCCTGGCCATCGACTCGAAATCGCCGGTCTTGACGTCCTCACCCTTGTAGTACCGATCGTGGGCGGAACGCAGCGTCTCGATCACCTTCTGCACCGTGACCTCGGCGGGGACCTCGCACGAGCCGTCCTCGAACCAGGTGGGCGGGCCCAGACGAATCCCCTTCACGAACGTGTCGACCTCGCTGCGGATGTCGTCCGACTCCGTCACGAAGTCGCGAACCCGTGTTTGACCGTTGATCTGAAGGCCGTACACGGCCTCCGCCAGCTTGCGGTAAGCGTCCGCTTCGGCCGCGCGTTTGGCCAGCAGCTTGTTTTGTTCGGCTTCCTGGGCGGCGGCCATGCCTGCGCCGACCAGCAACACGACCCCCAGTCCGATCCGCTGTAGTGTGCGCATCTGGTCATCCCTCTTGCGCCGCGTGTCGGCCCCTGCGGTCGTCGTCGCGCCGCAGCCGGCCCTTGGGGAGCGACCGCACTCCCGGCCGATCCCGGTCACTCGTTGGACAGCCGCGCGGGGCGGGCGTTAGGCTCCGCGGGCGGGCACAGGATACCCGCGAAGGGAACCTGGTGCATCTCGCCCCGAGGGACGGGGAAACGCTTTCGACGGTGCTGCGCCGGCGGTATAGTGCTCCGCGGCCGCAATGCGGCCGGCTCGGCGGGTGCGGATGGTGGCGATCTATAACATGCCGTATTTGCATGACTTACAGCAGCGTGCCGACCGGCTGGGAGCTCGGCGGCCGGACGTCGTGCTGTTCGCCCCGCTGATGGTGTACCTGGCGGTACTGGGCGTGGGGTATGCCGCGCCGCCAGTGTGGCAGCCATCGCTGATCGCGCTGCGGGGTGCGGCCTCGCTGGGCGTGGTCTGGATCTTTCGGCACCACCTGCCTTGCTGGGGTCGGCCGCACTGGTTGATCGCGATCAGCGTGGGCGCGCTGGCTGCGTGGGGGTGGGT
This sequence comes from uncultured Planctomycetales bacterium, assembly GCA_964564785.1. Taxonomy (GTDB): domain Bacteria; phylum Planctomycetota; class Phycisphaerae; order UBA1845; family Fen-1342; genus CAZMCT01. The sequence goes on along the minus strand of CAZMCT010000096.1, from coordinate 959 downwards.
CGTCGGCCAGTATGCGTTCGAGGAACTCGGGCTGGGCGGTCGGCTCGTGCTCATGCCGGGTACGAAGGAGACGGTGGATCCGCGCGTCGCGCTGGGCGCGCGGGGCTTGTTCTGGGCGACGTGGTGGTTGCGGCTGGTCGTGGCGGTGGTCGCGGTGCCCGTGGTCGAGGAACTCTTCTGGCGGGCGTTCCTGCTGCGGGCGCTGATCGACTGGACGCACTTCGAGCGGGTGCCGTTGGGGACGTTCACGTGGGCGTCATTCCTGGGAACGTCGGCTCTCTCGACACTCCAGCACCCCGACAACTGGGGCGTGAGCATTCTCTGCTGGCTGCTGTTCAACGGCGTGTTCTACTGGACGCGCAGCGTGTTGTGCCTGGTGCTGTTGCACGGGTTCACGAACCTGGTGCTGTACCTGATCGTGCTGCGGGTGGGGGACTGGTCGTTCTTCTGAGCGCGTAATGACGGGCGACTTGCACACGAGGTGGCGGAGCGGTTGGCGCCGGGCGGGTGCTCCGGTTGTGATGATCGCGCTGGTTTGCGGCCGGACAGCCGAGGGGTCGCCGGAGGATGAGCATTGGCAGCAAGTGCTCAACCTGCGCGTCCCGACGGCGCCGACCGGGCCGTATTCGAACTGGCTCGCGCGTGAACAGGAGCGGCGGCGCGCGCTGCTGACGCAAGTCCAGCTCTACCAGACGCTCTATCCGGGCGGAGAACACCGCGATGATGCAATCCGCGCCGAACTCCTGACGTTGTTCGAGCTCGCCGTAGCGAGCGGCACGAGCCTCGAGCGCGTATGCGAGCGCGCGCGGCAGATCCGGCACGAGGCGCCCAGTCCAGCGGCGGTGCACGAGGCCGCGTACTGGGAGCTGGTGTGCGGGCGCGGCAGTGGCGCGCCCGCATCGAGGCCGGCGACGGGGCCGCCCCCGCCGCCCTTCGGTCGTCGGGTTGCGGGCCAGGGC
>CAZMCT010000095.1:0-15849 GCA_964564785.1 uncultured Planctomycetales bacterium | reverse complement strand
CCCGCGCTCGGCGCCGCCGTGGCGGCGATGCGCGCCGCGCGCGGCCAGCTATGAACCCGGCCGCCGATCGTCCTGCGCCACGACAATCTCGAATCGCGGCTCGAGGACCGAGTTCTTGTTCATGTTCTGAAACTGCACCTCGACGACATGCTCGCCCCGCGCCGGCTCGTCCGGCAGCTCGACGGTCAATCGATACGTCTCGGGATCGAACGCGTGCGCGAGCTTCTCGCCGTCCAGCCGCACGGCGATCGTGTCCGCCAGAATCATCGACCGCTGCCAGCCCCACGACCGGCGCCCGCGTAGACCGTCGTCCAGCTCGAACAGCAGCTCACCGTCCGACGTGCTGCCGATCACCCCGTCCGCCGGCTCGATCAGCCACGCGCTCGGCAGCCCGCCGGCCGCGTAGCGCGCCAGCCCCAGAAACAGGCCGTACGCCTCGCGAAGGTTGTACTCCGGGTCGCGCAGCCGCTGCTCTTCCTCCGGGTTCGAGTGAAACGAGCTCTCGCTCAGGGCGCTCGTCACCCGTGCGTGCCGCAGCACGCCGAATCCCTCCGGGTACATGAGTTGATCGCTCTTGAGCGGCACATCCGCGATCTCCGGCAACCGCAGCATGTCGTACAGCCCGCCGCACAGATAGCGGGCCAGGTCCAGGTTCGACGGCCGGTCATCGACGCCGCCGTGATACCACACGGTCGTGTGGTTGGCCGTCGGCCGGTCCACCGCGTTGTGGTGCAGCGAAATGAACAGGTCGGCCGGCCAGTCGTTCGCGACGCCCGCCCGCTCGGCCAGCGAGAGGTCGACGTCGCCGACACGCGTGAGCCGCACTTCGGCCCCGGCCCGCGTCAGCAGCTCGCGCAAGTACTGGGCCACGCGCAGGTTCACCTCTGCCTCGCGCACCCCCGTCGGCCCGCGCTTGAACGCCCGCCGGTGGGCGTCGCCGCCGTGACCGGGGTCCAGGCAGATGCGAACGCCTTTGAGGAACTTCGCCCACGGCGGAATCGGATAGTCGCCGCTTTCGATCCGCCGGGCGGCGAAGTCCGGCGGCGCGTCCCGCAGCGTGTTCACCGCCAGCATCGGGTCGGGCACGGGCTCGGGCGCCGGCCGCGGCCCCTGTGGCGAACGGCAACTCGCGAGGAATGCGACCGATGCGACCGCGAGCCACGACACTACGCGATGCGACATGCTCACCTCCCGGGTGTTCTTTACCGCCGTACCGCGGCCGGGGCAATCCCGCGATTGCGGAATGCGGCCGCTTGCGGCACACTACGCTGACTCGGGGGTCTATTGCGGGAATCGGCGCGCACCATGCAGGATCGCGGACACCTGATGACCGAACTCCGCAACCCGCGCTCGGCCCACATCGACCAGCTCGCCATCCCCGACGCCTTCGACGTCATGAACGCCGAAGACGCGACGATCGCCGCCGCCGTCGCGGCCGCCAAGCCCGACATCTGCCGCGCGATCGAGCTGGTGGTGGCCGCGTTCGAGGCCGGCGGCCGGCTGATTTATGTCGGGGCGGGAACCAGCGGACGGCTGGGGGTTCTGGATGCGTCGGAATGCCCGCCGACATTTCTATCGGACCCGCGTATGGTGCAGGGCGTGATTGCCGGCGGCTGGGACGCCCTGCGACGCGCGGTCGAAGGGGCCGAGGACCACCCGGAGGACGGCGCGGCCGAGATGGACAAGCTCGATGTCGGCCCACACGACGTAGTGTTCGGGATCTCGACCGGCGGCACGACGCCGTACGTGCACGGGGCCATCGGCCGCGCCCGCGAGCGCGGGGCGAAGACGGTGTTCTTCGCGTGCGTCCTGGGCGAGCACGTGGGCAGCGCGGCCGACGTGCAGATCCGCGTGCTGGTCGGGCCCGAGGTGATCACCGGCAGCACGCGGTTGAAGGCCGGCACCGCCACGAAGATGGTGCTGAACATGGTCACGACGCTGGCCATGGTGCGGATCGGCAAGGTGTACGGCAATCTGATGGTCGACGTGAACACGCGGGCGAATCGCAAGCTGGTGGACCGCGGTACGCGGATGATCATGACGGTCACGGGGCTGGAGCGGGCGCCCGCGGCGAAGCTGCTGGAGGCCAGCGGGGGGCACGTGAAGACGGCGCTGGTGATGCACGCCCGGGGCGTCGAGCGGGCCGAGGCCGAACGGCTGCTGGCCGCGACCCGCGGGCACGTGTCGCCCATTCTCCAGATCGAGAAAACCACAGAGACACAGAGCACACAGAGGTGCACCGAGGATGACCGAGATTGAGGCCGCCAGGCCGGTGTTCGAGCCGGAACGGATGCAGGGCTCAGCTGAGCGCGACCCGCGCAGCGCGCAGGTGATCGGGTGCGCGATCGAGGCGCACCGGCACCCCGGACCCGGACGGCTCGCGTCCGCTTACGAACGCTGCCTGTCACGGCAACTGACAAACGCAGGGCTGGCCATCCGGCGCGAAGTCCCGCTGCCGGTCCGTGAGGGGGGGATCACGCTGGAGGCGGCTCATCGACTCGACATCGTTGTGGAAAATGCGCTGATCGCCGTACTGAAAGCCGTGGAGGTCATCACCGCGCTGCACAAGGCGCAATGGCTGGCGTACTTGCGACTCGGTGGCATCCGCCGCGGCCTGCTGCTCAACTTCTGCGTGCCGCGCTTGCGCGACGGCATTGTCAGGTTGGTTGCGTGAGAATGGACGCTTGGCAAGCCAACCAGGAAGGCCTCCTTTTCCTCCCTTTCGCTCCTTTTGCGGCCCTCTGGGCTCTCTGTGTCTCTGTGGTGATCTTCCGGACGGAGTGACGCCGTGCTCCTGGCCAGCCTGAGTGCGCAGTTCACGCTGATCGACTGGCTCATCGTGGCCGCCTTCCTGGCCGGCACAACGCTGCTCGGCACGTTCATGTCCGGCCGGCAGGCCACCCTGCGTGACTTCTTCCTCGGCGGCCGCAAGCTGCCCTGGTACGCGGTCAGCGGCTCGATCATCGCGACCGAGATCAGCGCGGTGACGTTCATCAGCGTGCCGTACGTGGTGTTCAAGCCGGGCGGCAACTGGACCTATCTGCAACTGGGATACCTCGGCTCGCTGCTGGCGCGGATCATCGTCGGCTACGTGCTGGTGCCGCAGTATTACCGGCGCGAGATCTACAGCCCGTACGACTACATGGGCCACCAGCTCGGCCAGCGCGTGCGGACGATGACCAGCGCCCTGTTCGTGCTGGGCGCCATGCTGGGGCAGTCGGCCCGCGTGTACCTGACGATCCAGATCATGATGGTGCTGCTGGGCGACCAGCTCGGCTGGCTGGCGGCCCACACCGGCCTGCCGGCGCTCGCGTGGGGGGCCATCACGCTCGGGGTGATCGCCATTGCCTGGGCGCTCATCGGCGGCATCACGACGGTCATCTGGACCAACGTGGCGCTGTTCCTGACGTTCCTCGTCGGGGCGCTCGTGGCCGTGGGCGTGATCGCGTGGGAGCTCGGCGGGCTCGGCGAGATCTTCCGCGCCGGCTGGCTCGCAAAGGAGTCTGCCCCACCCGGCACGCCCGACCTGCTGAATTGGGGCAAGTTCACGCTCTTCGATTTCAGCCCCAGCCCCCTGCGCGACTTCACCATCTGGACCGCCGTCATCGCCAGCACCTGGGGCGGGCTGTTCTCCTACGGCACCGATCAACTCCTCGTGCAGGGTATGTTCTGCTGCCGCGACGAGCGCCAAGCCCGGCGGGCGATCATCGGCAGCGCCTTCGGACAGGTCGTCACGACGCTGGTCGCGCTGGTGGGCGTCGGGCTGTATGCCTACTACCAGGCGCATCCGCTGACCGGCGAGGCGCTCGCCAACTATCAGGCCAAGGGCGATCGCATCTTCCCGATCTTCATCTGCGAGGTGATCCCGGTCGGGCTCAAGGGGCTTGTCATGGCCGCCGCCGCCGCGGCCGCGATCTCCACGATCATGGGCGTGCTCGCAGCCCTCAGCCAGACGGTGATGGGCGCGTTCTACGCGCCGCTGCGCAAACGCCTGCTCGCGAACCGCGCCACGGCCGGCCGGTGCACGAATTGCGGCTACGACCTGCGCGGCAGGGCGCAAGACCGCTGCTCGGAGTGCGGCCACACGGTCGGCGCCGATCCGCCGGGCGAGGACCGGCGCAACCTGTTGCTCAGCCGGGCGTTGATCGTGTTCTGGGGCGTCGTGCTGTGCACGCTCGCGTATCTCACCGACGAAGTGGCCCACAAGGAGCCGTCGATCCTCCAGCTCGCGCTGGCGGCCGCGGGCTACGCGGGCGGAGCGCTGCTGGGCTGCTTCGCGCTGGCCTTCCTGCCGTTTGAGATCGACGGCCGCGGCTACATGTGGTCGGCCCCGCTCTCCGTCGCGGTCGTGTACGCGATCGCCTGGCACAACGCGGCCTCACACTGGGTATGCGCGATCTTCGCCGCCGCCCTGCTGGCCGGCTGGCTGGTCTACCTGTGGCGCTCCGCGGCCCATCGACCGGCCGACGCCGGTCCGCGCGTGCTGCCGGGCACGGTGCAGACGCTGCTGCTGGTGCTCGGCCTGGCCGGCATGCTGCTCATCAACCGCTTCGGTTATTGGACCGTCACGAACATGGACGGCACGACGCGCATCGCGACGCTGGCGTGGCCGTGGTACGCCCCGATCGGCAGCGTGGTGGCCGTCATCTGGGGCTATCTCCTCGCCCATCGAAAAGAGGTCACCCCGGAGACGCCGAGACACCGACAACCGAAGGAGAGAACCGCGACGCGCTAGCCGACGCGTTCGGCCTATTTGAGCTTGCAGCGTCGGCCCCCCGGGGCCGACGCAAGCCGCGGAGCGGCGCAAGACGGTAGCCCACGGCGGGACCCGTGGGGTAAATCGACGGCAGTGTGCCAGCCCCGTAAGGGCGAAACGCCCACTGGAGATCATCGCATGAACTCGACGAGAACCGCACACGACCACCCGCACGCTGCGCCGCGCACCTCGCCGGCCACGTGCTCCCGCTTCGTTTCTTCTCTGTGTATCGGGGCCGCGGTGCTGACCTTCCTCTCCGGCTGTCAGACCGCCCGCCTCAACGAGCCCGTCCGCGCCATCTGGGTCACGCGCAGCGACTACCGCTCGCCCGCAGACGTCACGACCATCCTCGACAACTGCCGCGACGCCGGCTTCAACACCGTCCTCTTCCAGGTCCGCGGCAACGGCACCGCCTTCTACGCCTCCAAGCTCGAGCCCTGGGCCGACGAACTCGGCGGCCGCGACCCCGGCTGGGACCCGCTCGCGCTCGCCTGCCGCGAAGCCCACGCCCGCGGCCTCGCCCTGCACGCCTGGGTCAACGTCATGCCCGCCTGGCAGGGCCGCCGCCCGCCCGACAATCCCGAACAGCTTTATAACAAGCATCCCGACTGGTTCTGGTACGACGCCGCCGGCCAGCGCCAGCCGCTCGTCCACACCGTCGGCGACGACGACCGCGCCTGGTACGTCAGCGTCAACCCCTGCCTACCCGCAGTCCGCGATTACCTGGTCGAGGTCTTCCGCGACCTCGCCGCCCGCTATGACATCGACGGCCTCCACATGGACTACATCCGCTTCCCCAACGAGCCTGTCATCCGCGGCGAGCAGATCCCCGACTATCCCCGCGATCCGCGCACACTCGAGCTGTTCCACCAGGCCACCGGCCGCACCCCCGACGACGACCCCGAGGCGTGGAACCAGTGGCGCACCGAGCAGGTCACGCTCCTCGTCTCCGAGATCCGCGACATGCTCCGCCGCACCCGGCCCGACGCGGCCCTCACCGCCGCGGTCGGCCCCCTCCGGGAAAACGCCCTGCGGCACTTCCAGGACGGTCGGACCTGGATGCGCGAGCGCCTGGTCGACGGGCTGTTTCTCATGAACTACACCGACGACCCCGAGCAATTTCAGAAGCGGCTCGAACCCTGGCTGGCGGAGCACGCCGACCAGCCTGGGGCTGGCGATGACCGCGTGGTTCTGGTCCCCGGCCTTTGGTTCGGCCGGCACCCGGGAAAAACGCCCGAAGAAGCGGCCGCGGCTGTCCGCGCGCAGATCGACCTCGCCCGTTCCAACCTCGGCAATTTCTGCGTGTTCTCGTACGCCGGGTTGTTCGAGCCGGCCGGCCAGCCGCGGGAAGGCCGGCGCTCCGACGAGCAGCGTGCCACGCGGCAGGCACGGCGGGACGTTCTGCTGCCGTACATCCGCGAGGCGGCCCAGTCCGACCGGTAGATGTGCCACGGGGGTGTGCGACTGCCCGGGTGCCACTGTCCGTGTGCCACCGCCGTGTCGGCAGCACAGGTTGTTCCTCCCCGGCCGACGAGCCGTCGGCCGCTGTGGCACCGCCGCCCTCGGCGGTGAGCCGGCCGGGTGGCACGGTCCGCAGCGGCGCAGCGGCGCAGGGCCGTGGAGGGTCTGCGGGGTGCCACCGCCGTGTCGGCACTGCCCTTGACGTCGGGCACCGACGCAACGCCCCACAACGACGCGCAAGTGTCTCGTGCGTCAGGGCTTGCGTACCATCCCGCCCCTTTCTGCTTGAACCCGCCGCCCTCGTCCAATTACACTGGAGTCGCCGATCATCCCGGTGGGCACGGTTTTCGGACCGGGCAGACGCTCGGCCTGCGCCCACTCGCGGCTGGTCCCGAGGGACGAAGCACCATGCACCGATCACGCCTGCTCACCGGCGCCGCCCTGCATCTCGTTGTTGCCCTGACGTTCGCACTCGTCGCCGCCCGCTCGCCACAGCCGACCCCCGTCGCCGTCGATCGCGCGGCCGAAACCACCGGCGAGCGCGGCCTCCCGCTACTTCCTGCGGGGACGGTGCTGGATGGCGCACGGGCCGACGGCAACATTCTGGAGCTGTATCTGACGCTTCCGCCGGACGTGAGCGCCTCGTGGAACATTTCGCCCCTCGACATCGAGGCGCTCTACGCCTGCTTCGCCGGGCCGTTCATCCAGGATCCCGAGTTCGGCGGCCTGCGCCTCTTTGTGCGGCGTAGCGCGGCCGATCCCTACGGCGCGCTGGAGAGCTTCCAGTTGCCTCAGCCCGCGGCCGTCGTGTCGCCGCCGCCGGCCGAAGTGCCCGAGCCGCTGCCGCCGGCCCCGCCCGTGCCGCGCGGCGGGTACACGAATGCCGCGCGCCAGCCGACCGGCGCGCTCTCGGGCGTGACGGTCTTCGTGTCCGGCGGCCACGGGTGGACCGCGGGTGACACGGCCTGGTACTTGCAGCGCCCGGTGCTGCTCGACATGAACGAGGACTACGGCAACCTTGACCAGCTCAACTACTTCGTGCATTTCGCGTTCAACGCGGGCGCGACCGTCGTCCCCTTCCGCCCCGTGGGGTGGCAGCCGAACGAGGTGGTGCTCGACAACGACGACCCCGGCGTGACGTACAGCGGCGCGTGGAACCCGGGCGACAGCAGCAAGTACTACGAAAACGGCGTGACCAACTCGGGCATCATCTACCAGTGGACGTCGGCCAGCACGTCGGAGACGGCCACCGCCCGTTACACGCCGAATCTCCCGCTCGCCGGCTTCTACCCGGTCTACGCCTTCACCATCGCCAGCGGCAATCGCACGCGTCAGACCTATCGCGTCGCCCACACCGGCGGCATCTCCGAGATCACGGTCGACCACCGGCTGGTCGGCAACGGGTGGGTGTTCCTCGGCGAGTACTGGTTTGACGCCGGCACGGAGGGCTACGTCGAGATCACGAATCTGTCGGACACGGCCGGCGCGGTCATTGCTGACGCGATCCGCTGGGGTTGCGGGCTGGGCGACGTCTCGCGGCCGGGCCCGAACTCCGTCAGCGGGTATCCCCGCGACGAGGAGGGCCAGCGCTACTGGGCCCATTCCGAGCTCGGCAACAACGCGGTCGGCTTCGATCCCGGCATCTTCGACCTCGACGGCTACACCGACGGCAGCGACAACGTCGGCACCGCGGCCCGCTGGGCCCGCGAGATGAACGTCGAGCCCAACGATCTCCAGCTCGACCGCTGGAAACGCGTGCAGCTCGAGTTCCACACCAACGCGCTCAACGGCACCGCCCGCGGCCAGCTCTGCCTCGTTCACAGCATCAACCCCACCACCAACCAGACGCAGTTCGCGACCATCCTCGCCGACGAAGTCGACGCCGACCTGCTGCTTGTCGACGACGAGTTCGAGTTCCTCTGGTACGACCGCCAATCCTCGACGCTCGCCGGCGAGTACGGCGCCATCTCGGCTCTCAACAACGGCAACGAGTTCGACGCCACCCTGATCGAGGTCGCCTTCCACGACAACGACACCGACGCCAAGCTCATGCGCGACGACCGCGTCCGGGCCGCCGTGGCCCGCGCCTGCGTCCACGGCATCACCCGCTTCCTCCACACGCTGCCCGGCAGCCAGGTCCCGCTCAGTTTCGCCCCCGACACGCCGCGCCGCCTCGCGGCCGAGGACCTCGGCGACGGCAACATCCTGCTTTCCTGGCAGGCCCCCCTTTCCGACGGCGCCCGCGGCGATCCGGCCACCGGCTACGTCGTGTACCAGTCCGACAACGGCTACGGCTTCGGCGACCCGATCATCCTCGGCGACGTGCTCAGCACCACGCTCACCGGAGTGCCCGTCGGCCAGACCCGCTACTTCCGCGTGGCCGCCACCAACGCCGGCGGCGAGTCGATGCCCAGCGAGGTGGTGGCCGTCCGCCGACCCGCCACCGGCCTGGCCGAGGTCATCGTCGTCAACGGCTACGATCGCCTCCGGCGGCAGATCAACCCCCTGCTCACTTTCGCGCAGCCGCCGCCGTACGCCGGCCAGACCATCGAGCGTCAAATCTGGCGCCACACCAATTCGGCGGACTACGTCGTCCAACACGCCGAGGCCCTGGCCGCGAGCGGCTACAGTTTCGTCTCATGCAGCAACGAGGCCGTCGTGGACGGCAGTGTGCTTCTCGGCGACTACGGCCTCTGCGTCTGGATCTGCGGGCTGGAGAGCAGCGAGGACATCACGCTCACCGCGACCGAGCAAAACCGGCTGACCACCTTCCTCAACAACGGCGGCGGTTTGTTCATCAGCGGCGCCGATCTCGCCTATGACCTCGTGAGCGTCGGACACGGCATCACCTTCGCCCAGGACACGCTCATGTTCGGCTACGGCGGGAACGACGCCGGCACGTATCAGGTCACGCCGGCCACCGGCAGCATCCTCGAAGGTCTCGGGGCGTTCGATTTCAGCCCCGCTTCCGGCGCCGCCTACGACTGCCGCGAGCCGGACACCCTCACGCTCCGCCCCGGCGCCGCCCCGTGTCTCAATTACGTCGGCGGCTCGGGCGGCATCGCGGCCGTCCAGTACACCGGCACGCTCTATAACGCTGTCAGCTTCGGCTTCCCGTTCGAGGCCATCAGCTCGCCCGCGATCCGGGCGGCCGTCATGCAGGCCGTCATGGAGTACCTGGAGAGCGCCACCGGGCCCTTGCCCTTCGACTACGACCACGACGGCGACGTCGACTGGGCCGACTATCTGATCTTTGTCTTCTGTTTCAAGGGGCCCGGCTTCCTCTACAACCCCGGCCACCTGTGCCTCAATGAGGACAACAACGGCGACCGCGACGTCGACCTGAACGACTTCGCCGTGCTCCAGCAATACTTCGGCACCACGGCCCAGTAAGAAACCGAAGCCGTGAGCGGGCGAGAAGGCCGGCAGACGGCGACCGGCCCGCGGGCGGGGGTGCGCTCACGCACCCGCTCGCGTCCCGCAGGTCAGATAACTGCGGCCCCCGCCGGCCCGGCCCGCAGTCGATCGCAGTGGGCCGCGCTACTCCCCGATGGAGTAAAATAACACGGTCCACGGCCGCGCTGGGATGCTCCGGCCACTTCCGAGGTAGGCTGAGCTGCGGCCGGCACCGCATTCGGTGCGTGCGAAGATCCTCCGTCCGCCGCGCAGTCTCCGGAGACCGCTATGCGTCGCTTCTTGTTGCTGTCGATCGTCGCGGCGCTGTTCGCCGCGTGCACCTCCCGGGCCGAATCCTCACCGGTTCCGTCGGACAGCGGGGAACGGACCGTCGCGTTTCGCGCCTTCTGGGCCGACGCGTTCAGCGTGGGCTTCAAGAGCAGCTCGCAGATCAGCTCGCTCATCTCGCGCGCCACGACCGGCCGGTACAACGCGATCATCGCCGAGGTCCTGGCCTATCACGACAACGTCGGCGGCGGCCACGGCGCGTACTGGAACTCCAGCATCGTGCCGAAAGCCACGGACATCAGCGGCGGCATCGACCCGCTCGCCCAGCTCGTGAGCCAGGGCCACGCCGCCGGCCTGGAGGTCCACGCCTGGATCGTACCCTACCGCGTTAGCACGAGCTGGCCGCCGGCCGGCCATGCGCTGCTGGCCGCGCACCCCGAGTGGCTGATGGTCCCGCTGGCCGACATGGGCGACGGCCCCGCCCCGGTCGGCGGCAAGTATACGCTCGACCCCGGCTGCCCGGCCGCCCAGGAGTACATCCTGAGCGTGGTCCGCGAGCTGGTCACGAACTACGCCATCGACGGCATCAATTACGACTACATCCGCTACGTGCAGACCGACGCGGGCTATCCCGCGGACGAAAACTACGACGGTTCTTCGCTCGCTCGCTTCCGCGCGCTCACCGGCTACCAGGGCACGCCCCCGTCCTCCGGCAACACGAGCTGGAACGATTTCCGCCGTCAGACCATCGACGAGCTCGTCCGCCGCACGCGGGCCGAGATCCCGGCCATCACCAGCAACCCGCGCCAGCCGTTGCGCTTCACCTGCGACCTGATCTGCTCCGGCAACGCCCCCAGCAGCTTCGAGAACTCCGACGCCTACAACCTCTTCCAGAACTGGCGCTACTGGATGGAACGCGGCTGGCTCGACGCCGGCTGCCCCATGAACTACAAGCGCGAGTGGGACCCGCCCGAGGACACCTGGTACCGCAACTGGGTCAACGCCGCGGTCAACTGGCGCTACCAGCGGCACATGTTCTGCGGCCAGGCCAACTACCTCAACCCCAAGGCCGACAGCATCGACCAGCTCGCCTACGTCTACAGCCACAACGCCAACGGCTCGGTCAACTACTCGTACGACGCGACCGCCGACGAGAACATGGACGGCGCGCCCGAGACCGACTGGAACTGGTACACCTACGTCGCCCAGCAGCTCTTCACCAGCACGGCCACCACCCCCACCATGCCCTGGCGTAACCCCGCCACCGCCACCGAAGGCACCTTGTGGGGCCGCGTCACCGACCCCGCCACCGGCGACCCCATCGACGGCGCCACCGTCGCCGTCAGCGGCGCCGGCTCCGTCGTCACCGACGGCAATGGCGTCTACGTCGTCACACTCATCCCCGCCGCATCCGGCGGCACGCTCTACGACGTGGACGCCAGCAACGTCGGCTGCGCTCCCGTCTCGGTCGAGGGCGTGCTCGTCCTGCCCGGCACGCTGACCCGGCTCGACATCGAGATGTGCAGCAGCCAGCCCCCGGCCGGCGACATGGACGAGGACGGCGACATCGACTTCACCGACTTCAACTACCTGGCCTTCTGCCTCCAGGGGCCCGGCTTCGCCTACGCCAACGGCCACTTCTGCCTTAACGCGGACGCCGACGGCGACGCCGACGACGACCTGGCCGACTTCGCCAACTTCCAGCGCTCGTTCAACCCGTAGCGGAAACGACGGGCGGCGCTGTCATTCCGAGCGAGCGCCGTGTGCCACTGCCGTGTCGGCCGTGCAGGGTGCATTCTCTTCGGCCGACGAGCCGTCGGCCGCTGTGGCACCGCCGCCCCCGGCGGTGAGCCGGCCGCGTGGCCCGGTCCGCCGCGGCGCAGCCGCGCCGGGCCGTGGCACACGAAAGCAGTGGCCCATCGCGCTTCGTTCTTGCCCCCTCGACCCCGCGCCCACTCCACCCGACAATTCGCCCCATGTCCTCGCCTGACGACCTCCGCCGCCGCACCACCCGCGCCGCACTCCGTCACCTCCGCGCCGACCCGCAGCTCGCCCCCATCATCCGCCGCGTCGGACCCTTCCGACCCGCCCTCTCCGCCGACCCCTTCGGCACCCTTGTCGGCTCCATCGTCCACCAGCAGGTCTCCATGAGCGCCGCCGCCGCCATCTACCGCCGCCTCTGCTCCGCCTGCGGCGGCCGTCTCACCGCCCGCGCCATCCTCGCCGCACCGCCCCGCGCGCTCCGCGCCGCCGGACTCTCGACGAGGAAGGTCGGCTACGTCCGCAGTCTGGCCGACGCCTTCGCCTCCCGCCGCCTCACCGCCGCCGGCCTCCGCCGCCTGGACGACGAGGCCGTCATCGCCGCCGTCACATCCCTGCCCGGCGTCGGCCGCTGGACCGCCGAAATGCTCCTGATCTTCTGCCTCGAACGGCCCGACGTCTGGCCGATCGACGATTTCGGCCTGCGGGCGGCCCTCCCGCGGCTGACCGGGGCGGCCGAACCCCTGCCGCGGCCGGCCTTGGCGGCGGCCGGCGAGCCTTGGCGGCCGTACCGCAGCTACGCGACCTGGTACCTTTGGCGGAGCCTGGAGGGACCGAAGCCGCCGGCGGTAACTCATTGACCACACGGGAACTCGGTGCATGGAGGACGGGACCTCCGGCTGATCTCCCCTCTCGGAAAGTCTGATAGGGGAGCGGTTTCGCAGCCCGTTGAATAAGGGGACAGGCACCGCAGGAGTGGCTCTTGCCGCTAGCGTGATGCTGGGTCGGCGGGGAGCCGGTCCCCTTTTCACCGGGCTGTTGCGCTGCGGCCGGTTCCCGCTGCCGGGTTGCGCTTGTGTAACCCACGCGCTCGATATACAATAAGATGAAGAAAGGACCCGTGGCCGGCTCGTCCCGTCCCGTTCGCGAGCCGCGCGGACGTTGTCCGCGATCCCCGGCCGTCGGGTCGGACAATCTGCGGTTCCGTTCCAGAGGAGTGTCCAGATGAACACTCGAATGAGGCGAGCGAGGATGAAAGGTTTCACCCTCATCGAGCTGCTGGTCGTGGTGGCCATTATCGCGCTGCTCATCTCCATCCTCCTTCCCAGCCTGTCGAACGCCCGCGAGCAGGCCAAGACGGCCAAGTGCGGCACGCAGCTCAAGCAGATCGGGCTGGCGCTGGAATCGTGCCGCAACGATTACAACGGGCAGGTGCCGAGTCACGACGACGGCGCGTACAACTCACCCCAGGGGGTCATGCTGACCTGGGTCGATTGGCTCTACGACATGCGCTACCTGGGCGAGATCAAGCTTACGTTCTGCCCCACGGACAAGCGGCCCGATCCGCTCGCGTTCCGCGCCACGGAATGGGGCTTCTTCTGGGTCGAGAAATTCGGCGTGAACGAGAACCTCAAGCCGGGCACCCGGACCAGCTACGCCCTAAACATGATCTTCCGCTATGGCTGGCCGCAGGACATCTGGAAGGAAACCTCGCGCCAGGTCCTCGCGGCCGACGGCTGGTGGAACTGGATGGGGAACATCGGGGCCGACGCCTTGATCGCGCCGTTCATCGGCAAGCAACCGGCTCTCGATTTCGCCGGCACGTGGGAATCCAACATGACGGCCTATCGGCACGGGCGGGATTGGCGCTGCAACATGTTGTTCAACGATCAACATGTCGCTGTCACGAAGCCCCGCAAGCCGAGAAATTGGGCCGACTTCACCAACGTGTTCGGCGGGATGGCGGTCGATACGACGCGCCAGTTCACCTGGCTGCCCGGAGAGCGCCAGAACCGACATGATAATAGCTGGTACGGAGGCTCCGTCATGGATTGGCGTGTCCCGAAGTGGCCTGGCAACCGCTGGCCGGCTTTGAATCCGGAGCACATCGGCAACATCGCTGATCCACGGGGATATGTTGTGAACCCCGCGCGCCCGCCGGAGCTGGAGTTGGACTACCGCTCCGGGGCGCCGAATCCGTTCACTGGTACCCCGAATCCCCGTCCGCAGGGCTGGTGGCAAGAACTTCCCAACCCCCAATACCGCAACTGATGAGCACGCAAACACGCAAAGCCGTGTTGATAGCCGGATCCGGGCTCGTGCTCGTGTTTGCGGCCTGGCGACTGATCTTCCACGGGAGCGCTGAAGCACAGTTTCCCACCCACTGGACCGCTCGCGGCGTCGATCTCGCCACAGGCAAGGAGGTTACGCTGCGCGTCCCGCTCGGCTCTCCCCCACCTTGGGAGGGACAAGGGGGCCAGCGCACGGTCTACCCATGGTTCTTTTGCCGAGGGTGCCGCAGCCGTCTCGTTCCAGAACCGCTCCCAGCGTTTGGAAGCGCACCGGCTCGACTGCCCGTGGCGCCAGTGTGCCCCAAATGCGGCAGCGGCGAGGTTGTACGCTGGCAGTACGATGACCCAGACCAAGCGCAGCCCGCTGGGGACCTAGCCTTGCCCAGGCTCAAACAGAACGCTCGCACGCCTTGACACCCGCGGCCATGTGGCATGGCCTTGCCTCCGAAAGGAGCGTATCCCATGAACAACTCAAAATTGTCCGCAGTTCTGCTGACTCTCGCGCTTGCGGTCGCAGGGCACGGTCAGGAGCCCTTCGTCTTCGAACCTGTCGGACCTGGGTTCTATACGACGAATATCGTCTGGTCGCACGAAGTCGCGCGCCTCTCGGTCGCTGACGGCCGTTGGCTAGCCGTAGCGTTCGAGCGCGAAAACTCGCTGCTGTACTCACAGTTGGACTGCGGAGCTTGGACAGAGGAAGTCGTGCAGGCCTGTCCGCCGGAAGAGTGGTGGATCCCGGGAGCGCCGGATCTGTCGTTTTCACCGGTGACAGGTGAGCCGGCGGTCAGCTACGTTCTCTATGACATAACCAGCAGCCATATCATCGTCAACTGCGTTTTGCCAAGCGAGTTGGCGGAGACTGGATCGACTGGGCTGTAACGGGGCTATCCGAAATGCAGCTCGAGGACGCGATCCGTACGCGACTCGACTTTCTTCCCGACGGGTCCCCGGCCATCGCATGGACAAATGACGGTTGCTCGACCTACGTCCATCGCGACCCGAATACGAGCCAGTGGAGCTCAGTCTGTGTTCAGTCGGGTGGGCCTGACGACAACTACGTCAGCCTTGCGGTTTCACCCGTCACCGGCCAACCTGCAATCTCCTTCTTTCATCCTTGGGATTACCTGGGCTTCTCACAGCCGCCTGCGTGGTCGACGGAGACAGTAGACCCCGGAACGGACCCCTGCGAGCCGTCTTTGCTCTTCTCCGGCGTCGGTAACGACCTGGCGTACCGCGCTAATGGACTTCCGAGTATCGCGTACTACCGGCACATTTACGTTTTTGTGTTCAAGTTGATGTACGCCTCTCACAACGGTAGTGGCTGGCAACTCGAGACGCTCACGCCCGATCCCAGCGCGTGGGCGGGCGCCAGCCTCGTCTTCCTCCCAGGGGACCGCCCCGCGATCGGACAGAGTCACGCAGTTGAAGGGAATGAGTTCCGCTGGAAGGAGAACGGCACCTGGAATTTGGTCGAAGTTGATGGGCCCTCCAGTACGAACTACGTTGTACTCGACTGCGGCGCACCCGCGACGCTGATCCGTGATCCGCTCGGACGCCTGGCGCCGCGGGTCGGCAGAAGGCCGAGCATTCCCGGCGACATGAACAGCGACTGTGTCGTTAACTTCGCTGACATCAACCCGTTCAGCGCGGCAATCGGTGGCAAGGCCTCGTTCGAGTGCGCCTACCCGTGCTACTACTGGCTCAACGCCGATCTCAACGGAGACGGAACAGTCAATTTTGCCGACATCAACCTGTTCATGGTCGTCTACGGGAGCACCTGCGATTGACGCGGCCGGCGACGCGTTCCCCGAACTGCCACGCCAGACGAACTCGCGGCATCTCGTAGCGGCCGACGGCTCGTCGGCCGAAGTGTGGCACACCCAGGTAGCGGCCGAC
>CAZMCT010000094.1:0-15935 GCA_964564785.1 uncultured Planctomycetales bacterium | reverse complement strand
GATCGTTCGGATCCGGGATTCACCACCGTGCGATGCGGTTCGTGCTGACGCCGCCTGCGGTCAGGAATGTGCCGCCCACGAACAGCGCTTCGCCGCCGTCGTCCTCGAATACCGTCAGCGCAAGTACGCTTGGCGCGGGGCTGTTCGCGTCGTTCGGATCGGGCCCGACGCCGCCGCCAACGGCCGACCAGGTCTGTCCGTCCCAGCGCGCAATCGGACCGGCGACGTGTCCGGGCGTGTTCGGGTCGCAGAGAGCGTTTGGGTCATTCGGGTCCGCGGGGCGGATGCACGTAAACTCCCCGCCCGCGTAGAGCATGCCCTGATAGACCGCCAGCGCCCGTACGGGACCATCCGTGGCGGCGATCCGCGGCCACCAGCCATTCGGATCATTCGGATCAATCGGCATATTCGGGTCGTCGGGCCGCCGGAATACCCCGATCTCGCTGGCAGCGAAGAACTTCGGAGGGTCACCGAATGACGCAAACGCATGACAATACGCCTCGTATATTGGATGCCCCAGACCTGCGCCGAACGGCGACCAGCGCGCGCCACTCAGGCGTACCACATAGAGCAAATCTCGATTCATGATGCTGTCGAACGAGCCCCCGACATAGAGATCCCCCTCAAATTCCAGAAGCGCATTCACCGTCGTCGCAACGCGCCCGTCGCCGGTAAATCGGCTCGTCCAACGTGGGGTACACGGCTGCGCATTTGACTCCGGTGCCCAGAGCAGGACCGAGCACCAGGCGAGCAAGCGTTGACCTGCCCAACGGGTGTACATGATTTGCCTCCCTCAGAGCGCGGTACTTCGTTGCGACTGTGTTCGAGACGACCCGATAGACGTTTTCAGCGCCGGCGCCGGCGCAAGACCATTGCCAAGGAGAGCAACGTGGCGGCTCCCGGCTCCGGAATCAAACGGAAATAGCAGCTTTCGCCCAGCTCAGGGGGCCCACCTGTGCTGTAATCTATGTAGTCGATCTGGAATTCGTAGACTGCGTTGCCCGGCGCGCCCCCGAGTGCCCCGAGCAGCGCGACTCCCGTCGCGCGCTGCTGCGGAACATCGATGGCCTGACTGTCGAACATCATGACGGGGTCATCTGCGAAACCGTTGTGGATGCTGCGCGAGATCAGTTGATCGGTCCAGAAGGGATTCGCGTGCCAGTTCTCGTACTCGGGCGGAAGGGCCAGACCGTCGAAGCGTTTTAGTCCGCTGTCAAAACTATCGTTTTGGACGTAGTATGTCAGCGCGAGGTCCTCGGCCGGGTCGCCGTCGGCCAGTCGAACCGAGCAGATGAACCCGTTCACCTGCGAGTAACGCGGTTCCGCACGGAACTGGAACCACATGTAGCCGATCTCCCCCGTCGCGACGTCGATCAGGATCGGGTCATCCGGCGTGCCCGACGGCGCGTCGATGGGCGGATACGCGGCGGCCCGGTAATAACCGTAGTAGTAGTCGTATCCGTAATGATCGCCGTCGATGTCGACCGTGCTATACGTCGGCCGGAAGGGGTCGATCGGCCAGTTCTCGTGGGCTGGGTCGGTCCCCGTTCCGTCGCCCTGCGGCCCCAGCAGGTCCAGCCCGTACCCGTCGGCCGAGCTGGTCACGAACACCCGCACGTCGGCCGCGGCCGCCGGGAGCCACGAATTGCCGCCCAGGCCGGGGCCGCCCAGACTCAGCCCTAGCAGTGCTGCCGCCCGCAGCAGCATCTTACCTGCTTTCACAGCTCGACTTGCGCTCATCGCCCGTCCTCCGGCGTGCCGAAATGCCCGCTACACCCCGCAGAATATGGCACCCGTAGGGTACGCACGTCCGAAATCGCGAGTCGAACGTATTCTCGGCCACGGCGTGCCTCCCGCCGCGCGCGTCGGCGCCAGCCGGCAACGCGCGATGCCGTGTCCTTCCCCGGCGCAGCTCGCATGCGACCAGTTTGTGTCCTCGGACTTCTCGGTCCGCCTCATCCGGGCTCGTCTGAGGAAGGCGACTCGGGACGGACCGCAAGGGGTGGGATACCAGCTACCTTCGCTTGCGCTTCTGAGTCGGACGATCGTCTGTGCTCGGAAGACTCCCTGGGACTCCCCGGCGCGACCAGCGTCGTCGAAGCCGTCGTCGCGCTCGCGGGCCAGATCTCGGCCGGTGCCAGCCGCAATTGCCGCTGATGCACCAGCCGAATGGCCAGCGCCACCGCGCCGCCTCCAACGAGCGCACAGGCCGCCACCGCGACCTCGCCGAGCCACCGCCCCGCCAGCCGGTCGCTGGCCCACGAGGCGCCCAGCACCGCCAGGATCAGGCTGCCCAGCGCCACCACGATGGCGCGCTGTGCCGACCACGACGCCTGAACCGGCAGCAGGTTCACGACCAGCACCGCCACTACGCACCACACTCCCACGCGCAACGACAAGTCGAACCGGCTGAACCGATGTGACTGTGCGCCCGCCAGCAGGTCGTTGAGCGCGAGCGCGTGAATCTGGCAGCCGAACACCTGCTGCCCCGGCCGGTACTCGTACACGTCCGCCGGCGGCACCGTCTGGCCGATCAGCACCGCCCGCCCGCCGACAATCTTCCGCAAATCGTCGCTGGAGCCCGTGAGGACCCGCTCCAGCGGCACCGCTTCAGTCAGCCACTGCGGCAGTTCCCGCATGTCGAAGCGCCCGAAGTACGCCCGATCGCCCGCGCTCAGGTAGCCCGCGGGAGCCGGCGCATGCTGCGGATCGAAAACCGGAAGCTCGTCGTGCTGTGCGAGCCAGGCGTACTCGTTTTCCGCCGGCTGCCGCTTGCGGTAGTACAGCCGCAGTCGCTCGCCCTCGATCCGCGTGTCCAGCACGCAGTCGGGATGTCGGGCAGCGGCGTACGCGGCCAGACACAGCGCCGGAATCGGATCGTTCAGCCCGCGCTGAATGGCCAGCGGAAGAAATACCGCCCCGCGGGTCGAACCCGGGCGCGTTCCGACCAGCGTGCCCCAGGCGTGCACCGCCGCCAGAATCTCCGGGCAGGTCCGGGGCTGCGCGTTCACGTCCGGGTTCAGGTCGCCGATCACCACCGGCACGCCGGCCGCGCGGATGGCCGTCACAAACGCCTCGTCGTATTCCGGGCGGCACTCAGGAAAGTAGTAATCCCAGACGATGACGCTCGGCCCGGCGGCCGCGAGCCGGTCAATCGTCTGGCCGTAGAGCAATCGATACGAGCGCCGGTCGTCCGGGTCGAAGCCGGGCAGGTCAGCGCCGATTTCGCCGCGGCGCATCGCCGCCAGGGTTTGGGGCGTGACGGTGACAAGTACCACCTGTTGCCCGGGGTCGCCGAGCTGCCGCCAGTGGGCGGCTGCCGTCCAGAACGCGCCAATGAGCACGGACATCACGCACAGCGCCGCGACCCACTGCACCGTCCAGGGGTGATACCGGAAGACCAGCGCCGCGACGCGGCTCAGACGGTAGCCAGGCGGTGCGTTCGCAAGAACGCTGATCGGCCGACCCGCAAGATAGCGGTCCAGGTCTGCCACGAACGCGGCGCATGTGGGGTAGCGGTTCTCGCGCACCGGGTTCACGCAGCACCCGATGATCGCCGCGAGGTCGGCCGCGCGGCTTACCTTGCGTTCGGAGAGTACTTCGAGCAGCCGCGCCGGATCGGGGGCGAAGCGGGCCGGCTGACCGGTCACCACGTGAAAGAGCAGCGCGCCAAGCGCGTAAATGTCGGCCCGCGCGTCGACCCGTTCGCCCGCAAGTTGCTCGGGAGCGATGTAGCCGTAGGTCCCCAGCGGTCCCTCACCGGCCGCTCCCGACGCGTCGCCGCCGGATGGGTCCAGTCCGAGCCGCTTGGCGATGCCGAAATCCACGATGCGCGGCTGTCCGTGCGCGTCGATCAGAATGTTCTGCGGCTTGAGATCCCGGTGAACCACGCCCTGGGAGTGGGCGTAGCCGATCGCCGTCGCGACCGTCTTGATGAGTTCGATGCGTTCCTCGAGCGAGACCTCGTGCGAGCGGAGGTACGCGTCGAGCTGCTCACCCTCCACGAATTCCATCGTGTAGAACAGCGGTGCGGTGCGGAGGCTCGCTTCGTACAACGTCGCGATGTTCGGGTGCCGCAGGCCCGCGACCAGACGCACCTCATTCTCAAAATACGCCGTGCGCTGCGCAGTCTTGCCGAACAGGACCTTCAGCGCTTCCGAGCGCTGCTTGCCATGGTGGACCGCCTTGTACACCACCCCGAACCCGCCCCGCCCCAGCTCCGACAGAATCGTGTAATTCCGGAACCGCGGGAAGCGCTGTCCAACCCGTTGGCGGAAAGCCGTACGGCAGCTCGCACATTGCTCCAGGTGACGTTCGGCCTGCTGTCGATCCGGCCCCGACAGCTCGCCGTCAGCGAGGGCGGCCGTGGTTCTATACTGGGGACACGCTTGGGCGGCTCGACTGGGCATCCGTGCACCGTCGCCGGCACCCCCGCGGCCGGTTCGCCCCGGCATTATACCCCGCACGCCAGGGAGCGCGGCCACCTTCGACGCAATCCGCCCCCTGTCGCTATCTCTCGGCAGACCGCCGAATCAACTCGGCCTCGGCCTCATCCGCCGCCCCTTCCAACGCGACCGCGCCGACGATGGCGGCTGACGTCCGCCAAAGCGGCCGCGCCGCGGCGAAGACAGGTTGCTGCGTTGCCCCCTCCGCCCCCCGAATCGCTCGATCCCTCGATCCCTCGCCTCAGGACCCCCCGCCGTACTTCATCGGCCGTTCAGGGAGGGTGATCTCGCACTTGAGGTAACTGCGACCGAACTGGCGGCAGCTCCACTCGGTCGGCATGAAGATGTCGACCGTGTTGTGGCGAAACCGGCGATGCGTCCGGTCGGTAACCACGAACGTGCGGCCGAGTGCAGGGATGTAAATCTTGGAGCCGAAAGGAATGTCCGCCGGGGCGGCACACTGGCCGACGCCGGACTGGACACCCGACGCCGTTGTGCCGCGGTCACAATAAGCTGTCACACGCAGGGTCCGGTGATACGTCTTGGGGGATCGGCCCGTGGCGCGTTTCTGGGCCACCGGCCGCTTGCTCCGCTCGAACTCGTCGGGGCGGCTCACCGACAAGGGCTCGTCGGCCACTTCCGGGTCGAAGCCAATCGCGTCGAAGTCCATTTCGTCCGCCGAGTTATCCATCGCTGAACCCTCATCCGACGGGGTGCTGTGGGCACCGTCGGCAGAATCCAGGCGGGCAAGGATCAACGTGCGGACATCCGCTGCCGTCTCATGGTCGCTCACCAGTCCGAGGGTGAGCACCGCGCTACACAACAGACCAACCAGCCCGACCAGGGCCTGGAGGACTGAACTCATCCTGTTCTCCGTTCCCAGGTCCAAGATACCCACACCTCAACGCCCGATGCCGGTGTGGGGGTTTCCGAAGGCTGCCCATTGTATTCACGGATGCGTCCGGCTCCAAACTGGAGCCGGACGGCGCGCCACGCCGAAGGGCCCCTTCATGCGGCACCTTGACATTTGTGCCCGATAAACCAGCGCTCCGTGTTGAACTTCCCAGACTTTCTGGAATGTAGCGTCCGAAACCGCTTTTTGAGATAAAATGGGATAGAAGCGCCATCACAGCCGGCGGGTCACCAACCTTTCATAAAAAGCCGCTCCGAGTCACGGCGCGCTGGCGATGCTGACAGCCAGTTGCAAAAGGGGCTCGCTACGCGCCAATCCGCCTTCACGGTAGCGTTAGGTCGATCCCCCGCTCCCGCGGGTCCTGGCCCGCCCTCAAGGGGTCCCGTTTTTCCGCAGGCTGCCAACGGAGCGATGCAGGGCCATCACTGCGTAAGCGGTCCCGTAGCCCCGGTCGTAGGCGTGATGGTCGTAGTCCCAGACCGAGCCGTCCGCCTGCTGGAGCTTCATGATCTCGAACTGAAATTGCGGCCACCACGCCGCCTGTTGATCCGGCGGCAGAAGCTCGATCGCCCGGGCGGCGTAATAGTGTCCGAATAAGTAAAAGTAGCCGGAGTTTTGATAGAACGCTTCGTGCGGGATCGGCTTGTGCAATGCGAGGTCGAGAAACCGGTGCTCGCGAAAGAACTGGTCGAGCCCGGCTCTGAGCTGCTCATCGTTCACAGTCTCACCCCCCAACCGGAGCGCGACATTGCACGACTGAATGCGGGCGAGCGAACCCTTGAATCGATCGACGGACCCGATGAGCCGCGGATGCGGGATCGCCTGGATCGAGTAGGTGTACGCCCCATCCGGCAGCCGACAACGCTTCACGGCGCGCACCGCTCGCGCCAGCAGCGCGTCGTCCACAGGCACGCCGCGCTGCCGAACCTCGACCAGCGCGATGATGCCGGCCGCCGTCGTGAAGCTCGTCGCCCACTGCGGTCGGGCCGTACGCGGCGCGCTGAACTCGAGGTAGCCCCAACCCCCGCTGAGCGACTGGTGATAGGCAAGCTGGCGGAGGCAGGTTTCGGCCGCGGTCCGCAGCTCGGCGTCACGGGACGCGAGGCGCGGCTCGCCCAATGCCCGCGCGAGCGCCTGCAAGCCGTAGATCCAAGCCCAGCACCCCATCGTGTCCCACTCGCTCGGCCGGCGCACGTCGACATTCGCCGCAAGGTAAGTCAGAGCGCGATCGACGGCGGAGCGCGTCGCCTCGTCGTCGCCGGCTTCCAGCAACGCGAGGCAAGCCAAGCCGGTCGTGGCCACGCGCCAGGCGCGATGGGACTCGGGATTCGACCACGTCTCGCCGCTCCACGTCGTCAGCGAATCCCACGCGCCGCCCCACGAACCGTCGGCGTTCTGGCTGGCTACGAGGTAGCCGACGGCGCGCGCCAGCGCTCGGCGGGCCGTCTCGGGCGTCACATCCTCCGGCTTGAGCGGCTCGCCGGCGGCCGCGTCCACGGGCAATACCACGCCCGCGACTGCGAGCGTGAGCGACACGACGATCCGGCGGCTCATGGCGTGCCGCCGGCGGAAGTGCGGGCCGCCTCGTCGTGCTCTTCCTCCAGCTCCTCGATTTCCTGCTCGATCCGCAGGATTTCGGCGTCCGCGTTCAGCAGCGCGACCTGGCGGTCAATGATCCCGGCTTCGTTGTCGCGCTGTGTCTGAAGCACGGCGCGTTTTTTCTGCTCCGCGGCGTGCTCGAGCTCCAGTTCCTCCAGCGGCAGCGTGATCTCTTTGAGACGTTCAAACTCCTCGCGCCGCAGCTCGAGGTCACGCCGCGAGCGCTCCAGCCGGCGCCGGGCGCGCTCCAACACGATTTCCTTGGTTTGGTCCGCAAACTGCTCGTCCTTGTACATCAGCTCGAGCTGGGCCAGCTCTTCTTCCGCCTCACGCACGCTGTCGGCCACCCCACGCAGCTCGAGCTCGGCACGAGCGATGCGATGGGGCCGTTCGAACTTCTGGAAGATTTGCAGCTTGCGCTTGCTCAGCTCGAACTCGCGCTCGGCGGACGCCAGTGCGTCGCGCTGCCGCAGCTCGCCGTGCTCTAGGTTCGTTTGGGCCTTCGCCAGATTGAGCTGGGCCACTTCGCGGTTGCGAATCAGTCGGTCGAGCTTCCGCTGCCGCTCGCGGTCCTTGCGGGCCCGGTCCTCGGGCCTCCCCTGGCCCCCTGCGGCGGTGGGCTGCGTCGAAGGTGCCGTCGCCGGCCCGCTCGCAGCGGCCTGGCAGCCCGCTGCGGTCGCACGAGCGCACGCGCCGGGTTCGGCCGTGCGGCAGCCGGCAAGGGGAACCGCGAGGAACCCGAGAAGCGCAGCGACTCGAAGCGAGTCTGGCATTTGAGACCTCCGAAGCGAAGCGCGGCCGGGGTGACCGACCGGCGAGGACTATACCCGCAGCCCGAGCAATGGGAAAGACGAGCGGTCGTCCGACGCTGGGGCTAAGTCATTATCGGTCTTCGTGATCGGTTCCGGAATACGTTTGCCCAGCGGGCCAGGAGTCGCTACAATTGCGGACGTAACCGCTCCCGGCTAGGCCGAAACCAAGCGATGGGGTGCTCCATCGGACCGAAATCGATCCCAAATAGTCGCATGTGCCGAGGTGGACGCCATGGCCAATAACGCTTCGAGCTCAGTCGCGGCTCTGTTTATCGCCGTTCTGGGTTTACATGCGGTCGGGCAGGAGTGCAACCTCGAATGGTCGACGCAGTTTCCTGCCGGCACACTGAACGGAACCGTTTGCGCCCTCGCGGTCTTTGATGACGACGGCGCCGGACCGCACCGACCGGCATTGTATGTGGGTGGGAGCTTCACGGAGGCGGGCGGGGTATCGGCGAGTCGGATCGCGCGGTGGGACGGGCTCGGCTGGTCGCCGGTGGGGGGTGGAGTGGGCAGCACGGTCTTCGCGCTGACCGTATACGATGCGGACGGGCCAGGACCGAGCGCCCCGATGCTGGTGGCGGCGGGGAACTTCAACTGGGCCGGCTCGATATCGGTAAACAAGATTGCGGCGTGGGACGGTTCGAATTGGTGGCCGCTGGGCAACGGGACAAACGCCGTCATCTACGCGCTGACGACGTTCGACGAGGACGGCAACGGGCCGAATCCGGCAGCGCTGTTCGCGGGCGGCATGTTCACGCAGGCAGGTTCCGTGGCCGCGAATCGGATCGCGCGCTGGAACGGGTCGAGCTGGTCTGCGCTCGGGCTGGGGATGGACAACTTCGTCAACGCGCTGGCGGTGTACGACGACGACGGATCGGGGCCGCATGCACCGAACCTGTATGCCGGGGGCGGGTTCATCACGGCGGATGAGAACGTTGTGCGGCGCGTTGCCCGCTGGGACGGGTCGACGTGGCACCGGCTGGCGTCTTCGCCGGAGGAATTCGGTGTCAACGCGAGTGTCCTGGCGCTGACGGTCTTCGACGCGGACGGGGCGGGCCCTGGGCTGGCGGCGCTGTACGTGGGCGGAGGGTTTGAGCTGGCGGGCGACGTATATGCGCCGTACGTGGCCCGGTGGGACGGACTGGCATGGTCGAGTGTGGGCAGCGGGGTGGATGGCCCCGTGAACGCCCTGGGCGTGTTCGACCCGGATGCGGAGGGACCCGCGCCGGCTGAACTGCACGCGGGCGGGCAGTTCGCGCAAGCCGGCGGTGGCGAGGCGGCGTGCATTGCGCGCTGGAGCGGGTCGGCCTGGTCTCCGCTGGGGGCGGGGCTGAACGACACGGCACGGGCGCTGGCGAGCTTTGACGACGACGCGGAGGGGCCCTACCTGCCGGCGCTGTACGTGGGCGGGAGCTTCTCGCAAGCCGGCGGACACCCCTCGGACCGCGTCGCGCGCTGGGGTTGCCCGCTGACTTCATCAGCGCCGGTGATCGCGAGCGACCCGGAGAGCCAGATGGCCTGCCCGGGGGCGAGCGTTACGTTCGAGGTGGCCGCTTGGGGAACGCCCCCGTTGTCGTATCAGTGGCGGAAGGAGGGCGAGGTGTTGCCCGGAGCCACCGCGCCGCAGCTCACCATCGTCGGCGCCGGCCCCGACGACGTGGGCAGTTACGACGTTGTGGTGACCAACGAGTTCGGTTCGGCGACCAGCACGCCCGCCGACCTGACGCTCGGCGATCCGCCGCTGATCGTCGAGCAGCCGCAGTCGGTCGACGCCTGTCCGGGCGATGCAGTGCAGTTTTGGGTCGTGCCGGATGGTACCGGTCCGCTGACGATGCAGTGGTACCGGGACGGCCTGATCATTTGGGGGGCGACTTTTTCGGTGTTGACGATCAATCCCGTGCAGCCCGTTCACGCCGGGGCGTACACGGTACGCGTCACGGGCGCGTGCGGCACGGTCGAGAGCGAGCCCGCGTGGCTGACCGTGGATCAGCCCCCGGCAATTGTGGAACAGCCGCAGCCCCAGACCGCGTGCACGGGCGGGATGGTCGTCTTCCGAGTCGTGGCCGACGGACCGCCGCCGCTCTCGTACATGTGGCGCAAGGACGGCGTGGAGATCGCCGGGGCCACGGCGGACACGCTGACGCTGTTCCCCGTCGGGCCCGGCGATGCCGGCCAATACGACGTCGTCGTGTCGAGCGCGTGCGCCGCGACGACCAGCGCGGCCGCGGCATTGACGGTGGCGGGCGGGCCGACGATCACGCAGCCGCCGGCGGCGCAAACGGTGTGCGCCGGCGGATCCGCGATGTTCAGCGTGGCGGCGACGGGCACGCCGCCGCTGAGCTACCAGTGGCGGCGCGACGGGCAGGCGCTCCCCGACGCCACCGCGCCGGTATTCACAATTCCGACGGTCGGGCCCGAGCACGCCGGTTCCTACGACGTCGTGGTGACGGACGCGTGCGCCGCGGTGACGAGCGCCTCGGCGACCCTGACGGTGCTGCCCGCGCCGACGATCGAGGCGCAGCCGGTCGACGCACTCGTATGTCCGGGGGCGGCCGTCGAGTTTACGGTCGGCGCGAGTCCGCCGCCGTTATCGTACCAGTGGCGGAAGAACGGCCAGCCGATCGGCGGGGCCACGGGGTCGAGCTACACGATCACGGCCGTCTCGAACGACGACGCAGGGCTGTACGACGTCCTCGTGAGCAACGACTGCGCCACCGTGACGAGCGCGGTGGCCGTGCTTGCCGTGCAGCCGGAAACCGTGATCCTTTCGCCGCCTCAGCCGCAAAGCGCGTGCGCGGGCGACGGTGTCACGTTCAGCGTGACCGCAGCCGGGCCGCTGCCGTTGACGTACGCGTGGTTCCGGAACGGCCTTCCGCTCCCGGGCCAGAACGGCAGCACGTTGACGCTCGCCGCGGTGACGCCGTCGGACGCGGGGCAGTACTCCGTTGCCGTGACCAGCGCCTGCGCGACGGTGGCAAGCGCGGCCGCGGCGCTGACGGTGAACTCGGGTCCGGAAATTACCGGCCAGCCGCAACCGCAGGCTGTATGCGAGGGGACGGCGGCGGTGTTCACGGTCGTGGTCGCGGGGACGCCGCCGCTGACTTACCAATGGATGAAGGACGGGGTGGATATTGGGGGGGCGAACGAGCCGACACTTACCATCGCCGCGGTGGGGCAAGGGCACGAAGGCGTGTATGCCGCGCGGATCACAAATCCCTGCGGGACCGTAACCAGCACGCCCGTTGATCTGACGGTGAACGCCCCGCCGACGATTGACGATCCGCCGGCTACGCAGACGGCGTGCAGCGGCGGAGCGGTTGCGTTCCACGTTGCGGCCGGCGGCCCGCTGCCGCTGCTGTATCAGTGGCGTAAGGACGGCGTGGATCTGACCGGCCAAAACAGCAGTTCGCTCGTGATTGACCCGGTGCAGCCGGACGATGCGGGCGTGTACAGCGTGCTGATCAGCGGCGTCTGCGGCAGCATCGAGAGCCCGCCGGCGACGCTCACGGTCGCGGCGGGCCCGGTCATCCTCGACCCGCCCGACGATGCAGCGGTGTGCCAAGGCGCGACGGTCGTATTCGAGGTCGGCGTGACCGGCGATGAGCCGCTGCATTATCAGTGGATGCACGATGGGGTCAGCCTGCCGGGCGAAAACGGCAGCACGCTCGTGCTCTCCGGCGTCCAGCCCGACGATGCGGGCATGTACACGGTCGTGGTCACCGCGGCGTGTGGGACGCTGACCAGCCCGCCGGCTTCGTTGACCGTCCGGACCGGCCCGACGATCGCGGAGCCGCCGCAGTCGCAGGCCGGCTGTGCGGGCGGCACGGTGACGTTCAGCGTCTTGGCCGAGGGTGTCGGCGCGCTCGGCTACCAATGGCTGCACGACGGAACGGCGATCCCGGGTGCGACCGCGGCGGCACTCACGCTGCACGCGCTCGGTCCGGACGATGCGGGCGAATACGGAGTGGTCGTCACCGACGATTGTGGAACAAGCACGAGCGCCGCGGCCGCGTTGACGGTGGCCGCCGGGCTCATACTGACCGTGCAGCCCCAATCGCAGGCAGTCTGCGCCGGTTCGCCCGTGACGTTCACGGTTGTGGCCAGCGACCCCCTGGCGACCTTCCAGTGGCGCCGCGCGGGACAGCCGCTGGCGGGTGCGACCGCGGCGATGCTGCAACTCCCGGCGGTGGGGCTGCTCGATTCGGGTACTTACGACGTACTCGTCACCGGCGGCTGCGACAGTCTGGTGAGCGACCCGGCCGAGCTGACGGTAAACAGCGGCCCGGGCGTGCTCTCGGGCCCGGAGGACCAGGTTGCCTGCGCGGGCCGGCCGGCGGCGTTGAGCGTGAGCGTGGCGGGGACGCCTCCGCTCCAATATCAATGGCGAAAAGACGGCGCGCCCATTCCCGGGGCCGTCTTGGACACGCTGGTGATCGCTGCCGTCGCGCCTGCGGATGCTGCGCGGTATGACGTGCTTGTGACGAACGCGTGCGGAACGAGCATTGGCGGCCCGGCTACGCTCACGCTCGGCGCCGCGCCGTCGATCATTGCGGCTCCGCAGGGTTGGTCGGGTTGCGCGGGCGACCCGGCCGAGCTGCGCGTCCTGGCCACAGGGTCGCCGCCGCTGGAGTATCACTGGTTCCGCGATGGCGTCGAGTTGCCCGCGGCCGTCGGACCCGAATTGCGGATCGACGCGGTTGCCCCGCAGGACGCCGGCACGTATCGAGTTTCGGTGATCGGACCTTGCGGTGCAGTCACCAGCCCGCCGGCCGAGGTGCGCGTGGATTCCTGTCAGTCCCCGCCCGAAGCGCCGGGCGATCCGCAGCCGGCCGACGGAACGACCGGAGTATCATCGCCCGTGACGCTCTCTTGGGCCGCGGCCGCGGGGGCCGAGTCGTACGCGGTTCACTTCGGCCGCTCAAACCCGCCGCCGCTGGCGGCCGAGGTCGCGCAGCCGGAATGGTCCAGCAGCAAACTGGATGGCGATACCGCATACTACTGGCAGGTGGTGGCGGCGAACGCGGCCGGCAGCACGGCAGGCCCAGTCTGGTCGTTCCGGACGGCAGGGGTGCCGGTGGACCCGAACGACAGCGAGCCGCCAGACGTGCCGCCCACCGAGCCGAACGCGCCGCCGGCCGACCCACCCGACGAGAATCCGCGTGAACCCGACGCGCCGAATGTTCCGGAGCCCTCCGGGCTGGCGTGCGGTGGTGGTGGTTGCGGGGCCGGGGCGGCCGGAGCGCTCCCGTTGACGCTCGTGGGCATTGGCGGCATGAAGGTGCGCAGCACGGGTCGCCGTCGGAAGTCGTGGAATTGACGTTCTCTGCGGCTGGGCTGCGTTGTCCTGAAACAAGGAGAGCGGTATGCGGCGCGGTTTTCATGTGACGTTGCTGACGGCCGGGCTGTTGGCGGGCTGCGTGCCGTCCGGACGGAGCACTGGTGGGCCGCGGGCGACCGGGGACGATGCGCGCGCTGCGGGGGCCGACGCGAACACGCTGCGACTCGACGTGGGCGGCGGCGTCATGCTGGAACTGGTGCGCGTCCCGGCGGGCGAGTTCATGATGGGCTCGTCACTCGGCGAGGTGGACTACAAGGAGGATGAGGGTCCGCGGCATGTGGTTCGTTTCGCGCGGCCGTTCTACATCGGGCGCTACGAGGTCACGCAGCGGCAGTGGGCAGCGGTGATGGGCGAAAACCCGAGCTGGTACAAGGGGGACGATTTGCCGGTCAACAAGGTGAACTGGAGCGAGGCGGTCGAGTTCTGCCGACAGGTGCAGCACGTGACCGGGCGTGCCGTGCGTCTGCCGAGCGAGGCGGAGTGGGAGTACGCGTGCCGCGCCGGGACGACGACGCTCTATTGCTTCGGTGACGACGCGGGCCGGCTGAGCGAATACGCATGGTATCGTGGGGGCGAGGGGTCTCCGCTGCGGCCGAGTGCGGTGGGGCAGAAGCGACCGAACGCGTGGGGGTTGTACGACATGCACGGCAACGTTTGGGAATGGTGTGCGGATCGGTACGCGCCGAGCTATGAGAGTGCGCCGGACGACGGGGGCCCGCGGCGCGACGGGACGCAACACGTGCTGCGTGGCGGGTCGTGGCACAATGGGCCGCGGTTCCTGCGTTCGGCGGCGCGTCTGCCGCGGGCGGGCTACTTTCGGAGTTCGTACGTGGGATTTCGCGTCGCGCTGGACGCGGAAGGGGAGGATCTGGGGGCGGGCGTCGGAGGGCGTCCGTAAAATACTGGGCTGCAAGGCGGTTACGGGCGATATTATGGAATCGATCCCGGGACCGTACACGTTTGTCAGGCCCAATATTTAATCATCATAAGTCCATCATATAAAGCATTTTACAAAACAACGTCCGGTCACATCAAGATTTTTGTGGAATCGGTCCCGTAATCGGTTGCATAATTAGGTGGGCTTGGTATGATTATGGGCGTAATCGCTTCCGGGCGAGGGAAACTTAAGCGCTCACGCGGGAGTGAATTTTCGGAAGTGGGCCGCTGGGTGAGATCGGGGAAAGGAGGTGTGCGGGAGGCGGTTGTTCGGGCCTGTTTGGGTTCATGACATCTCAGTCGGTTTGAAAGGTTGCCCCGAAGGTCGGGGAACGAGTGTTCGGTTACTTGACAATGGAGGGACGATAATGTTCCGCAGTGCAGTAGTGGCCGTCATCTGTCTGGCCGTGGTGGTTCCGGCGATGGCGCAGGACCGCGTCACGGCAACCGAGAAGGGTAGTCTGCTGATCTACCCGAAGGTCGAGCTCCGTTGGGACTCGAGCCAGAACCTGATCCAGGACACGTTCATCACGATCAACAACGACTATAACGCCGGCGTCGATATCCAGCTTTACTTCGTCAGCGAGACGTGCACGAACGTGGACAACACGATCACGCTGACCAAGAACGAGCCGGCGTACTGGTCGGCCTACTCTGGAGCCCCGAAGGGCGTGTCGCCGTTCACCGTCCTTGGCGACCCGTACCCGGATCCCGAGGAGCCGAGCGAGTACATCCTGCGCGGCTACGTGATTGCCTGGGCGATCGGCGAAGCCTACGAGCAGGTGAGCTGGAACCACCTGTACGGCGGCGCCACGATCGTCGACTACGACAACGGCGAAGCGTGGGAGTACAACGCGTTCACGTTCCAGGTGCTCGATTCGACGCTGCTGCCGGGCGAGCCGGTGGGCACGCCGGGCATCCTGAATCTGGACGGCGTTGAGTATGACAGCGGCTTCGACATCCTGCTGCTGGACTTCTTCGCCAGCGGGTCGGACGCGTTCTCGGGCGGCGGAGGGAATGTCTATCACGACACCGATCTGACGCTCATGATCCTGGACAATGACGTGACCCAGGATGCGCCGACTCCGCCGACGACGAAGGCGAAGTTCTCGATCTGGAATCAGAACGAGGTCGGGTTCTCCGGGATGGAGTACTGCTTCACGAAGTGGTACCAGACGCTGCTGAGCACGCAGGGTGGCCACTTCCTGGTCGAGAATCTCCAGACCGACAAGGGCCGGGCCCGGATCGACGGCATGGCCAGCATCGTGTGTGACTACGAGGATCCCGAAGGCAACCTGATCGAGAGCGTCGATGCGTCGCTGCTCGGCGTGGCCGCCAAGTTCCTCGACTTCGGCTCGCGGGAGGCGCGTGCCGGCACGAACCTGTTCGGCGCCGGCGTCCAGAACGCGGTGATCAAGTACGACGTGCTGCCCGCCCCGCCGACGCTGAAGAACGGCACCGGGATCGGCGCCGCCCGTCCGGGTCCGAAGGTGGTGCGCTAGTCGCTCGGGATTCTGTGTCCTTGTAGCGGAGACAAGATCTGCGTGACTGCGGCAGGCGGGAGTCAGGCCAACGGCGTGTCTCTCGCCTGCCGCCCCGTCGCTCGGATCCCGCTCGGGACCAAACGACCGCGAACATGACCGACGAGGCGTCTTCGCGGCCGACACGCGCAGCGCACGGCACGGGAAGGATTCTCAGGGAAAGAAGTCATGGGAAAGACGTACGCCAGCATGTTGGTGCTCGCTGCGCTCAGCGCGGCGGGTTGCCAGGGGCCACCCCGAGGCGCGCTCGTACCGCCGCCGGATGACCCGAAGGTGGAGCCTGCGCCGCTCACGTTCGAGCTGGCGCGGGCGGGTCTGCCGGAGGCGGGGAACTGGAAGTGCGACCCG
>CAZMCT010000093.1:0-16080 GCA_964564785.1 uncultured Planctomycetales bacterium | reverse complement strand
CGACCAACCCCTCGAGCCGGCCCTGCACGACCGGAGGGCGGCGGAAGAAATCGAGCATCGCCTCGCGGACGCGGCCGCGGTAGTCCTGCTCCTCGGCGGGCGTGCGCAACGGGTGGTCGAGGTTGCTGCGCAGGAAGCGGTCGCGCAGCGCGGCGAGCACCTGCCCGTGGACGTAGTTCGAGTCCTGCCAGCGGACCTCGATCTTGGTGGGGTGCACGTTGACGTCGACGTGGGTCGGATCGATCGTGATCCAGAGAAAGACCACCGGCGAGCGCGTCGCGTCGATCAGCGAGCGGTAGGCCTCGCGGACGGCGTGCGAGACGAAGCGGTCGCGAACGAAGCGGCCGTTGACAAACACGTACTCCCACTTGCTGGAGCCGCGGCTCTCGGCCGGGGGGGCGACCAGGCCCTCGATCGTGAGGCCCTGGCCCGCGCGCCGGACGGGCAGGAGGACGGCGGCAAGATCGGGGCCGAAGAGGTCGGCGATGCGCTGCCGGCGATCGGCGGTGGCGGCGAGCTGGGTGGACACGCGGTCCTGGTGGCGGAGCGTGAACGCGACGCCGGGGTGGGCGAGGGCGACGCGGGCGAGCTGCTCACCGACGTGCCCCATCTCGGTCTGATTGGTTCGCAGGAACTTCCGCCGGGCCGGCACGGGATAGAACAGGTCCTGCACCGCCACCGTGGTGCCGGGCGGTGCACTGCACGGCCGCGGGCCGTCGACCTGCCCGGCGTCGACGCGGATTTCATGCCCGACGTCGCACTCGCGCCGCCGGGAGGTGATCCGCACGCGCGCCACGGCCGCGATGCTGGCCAGGGCCTCGCCGCGGAAGCCGAGCGACTGGATGTTGAACAGGTCGTCGTCGCTGTGCAGCTTGCTGGTCGCATGCTGGGTCACGCTCAAGGCCAGGTCGTCGGCGTCCATGCCGACCCCGTCGTCGCCAACCTGAATCAGCCCCCGCCCGCCGTCCTGCAACTGGATGTCGATCCGGCCGGCGCCCGCGTCGAGCGCGTTTTCTACCAGTTCCTTGACGACGCTGGCGGGGCGTTCGATGCACTCGCCGGCGGCGATGCGGCTGATGAGCGCGGGGGGCAGGAGGCGGATGTTGCCCATGCCCGGATGATAGCGAGTTGCGGAGGGCGAGTAACGAACGGTCGGGCGGCCGGGCGCTACCCAATTCGTGATTCGCTATTCGCAATTCGCACTTCTCAAGCTAGTCTTTAGCGGGTCTGATGGGAGTCGCCCATGAACCGCGTGATGGACACGCTGCGGCGCCGCCACGGCGAGCACCTCGAGGAATTCCGCGCCGTCTGTCGTATTCCGAGCATCAGCACGGACCCCGCCCACGCGGGCGACGTGCGGCGGGCGATCGAGTGGACCCGCGACCTGCTCCAGCGCAGCGGGCTGACAGCCCGCGTGGCGGAGACCGGCGGGCACCCCGTCTGCTGTGCCGAATGGCTCGGCGCGCCCGGCCGGCCGACGTACCTGGTCTACGGCCACATGGATGTGCAGCCGACGGGGGACGTGAGCCTGTGGCAGGCGGCGCCGTTCGAACCGGTCGAGCGCGACGGGCTGCTGGTCTGCCGCGGGGCGGCCGACGACAAGGGGCAGGTGCTGATGCACGTGTGGGCCGCGGCGGCGTGGCTGGCGGCCGAGCAGCGGCTGCCGGTGAATCTGAAATTCCTGATCGAGGGTGAGGAGGAGATCGGCTCGCCGCATCTTGTCCGTTTCCTTCAGGAAAACGCGGAGCGGCTGCGGTGCGACCACATCCTGATCTCGGACACGGGGATGTACGAGGACGGCTGGCCGACGATCACGTATGGCACGCGCGGCCTGCTCTACAAGGAGATCCGCATCCACGGCCCGCGGCACGACTTGCACAGCGGCGGGTTCGGCGGAACAGTCGCCAACCCCGCCAACGTGCTGGCCGCCCTGCTCGCCTCGCTGCACACGGCCGATGGGCGGGTGAACATCCCGAACTTCTACGATGACGTGCAGCCGCCGAGCCCGGCCGAGGCCGAGCAGCTTCGCAGCTTGCCGCTGGACGACGCCCGCTACGCGGCCGACGTCGGCGCCCCGCGCGTCGCGGGTGAGGCCGGCTTCAGCACCAACGAGCGCCGCTGGACCCGTCCCACGCTCGATGTCAACGGCATCTACGGCGGGTTCATGGGCGCGGGCAAGAACACCATCATCCCACGCTCGGCCGGGGCCAAGGTCAGCATGCGACTGGTACCGAACCAGAGCGGCCGCAAGCTCGGGTACCTGTTCGACCGGACCGTGAGCGAGCGTTGCCCGGACACGGTGCGGCTGGAGATCATCGACCACGGGGCGGCCGACGCGTACCTCGCGCCGCTCGACAGCCGGCCGATGCAGGCCGCCCGCCGGGCGCTGCGTGAAACGTATGGACGCGAGCCGGCCCTGATCCGCGAAGGCGGGACGCTGCCGATCCTGCCGATGTTCAAGCGCGTGCTCGGGGCCGACTCTCTGATGCTGGGCTTCGCCGGACCGCATTGCAATGCCCACGGACCCAACGAGAACATCCGCCTCGACGAGCTCGCCCGCGGAACCGAGTCCATCGCCCGGCTCTACGCCGCGCTTGGGGAGTGAGGCGCGGCCCGCGGCCGGCGCGCGGGTCGTGCTCGGCTGCGCCGTCGCGGGCGTCATCCTGTGGTCCCTCCTGCTCACCGGCCTGCATCCCACGTGGATCGGCGACGAGACGTACTACGTGCCGGCCGTGCGCGAGCTGCTCGCCGGTCGGACGGAGGCGGTCGCACGGCTGTCGATCACGCCGACCTATCTCTACCTCGCGGCCGGAGCCGCCTCGGTCCTGGGCACGAGCCTGTGGTCGTTGCGCGGGCTGAATACGGGCCTTGCCGTCCTCGCCCTGTGCGCCGGCTATGCCGCCGTCCGCGGGCGCGACCCGGAAACGGCCGCGGGCCGGCTGGCGGCGCTCGCCCTGCACCCGCTGCTCGTGCCGCTGTGGGCGCTGTTCTATACGGACATGCCCGCGCTCGCGGCGCTGCTGACCGCAGTCGCCGCACAGCAACGCGGTCGCCACGCGCTTTCCGCCGCGGCCGGGCTGGCGGCCGTGCTGATCCGCCAATCGAACCTGACCTGGCTCGCGTACCTGCTCGCGTCGGCCGTGACGACGCCCCCGCGCGGCCTGCGCCGCGGGTGGCCGTACGTGCTGGCGCTCGCGGCGGCCGCCGGTCTCGGCGCGACCGGCGTGTTGCGCGTGCTGCCGAACCTGGATAACGGCCCGCGCGTGAACCCGGCCCAGGGGTACCTGTTCCTGCTGACGGCGGCCGTGCTGTGGCTGCCGCACTGGGGACCGACGCTGGTGCGCGCCCTTCCGGCGCTGCTGCCGCGCCTCGCGCAGCCGGCGGTCGCGGCCGCAACCGTCATCGTCGCCGCCCTGCTCGCGCTCGGCTTCACGAACCCGCACCCCTGGAACACGGACTTGAGCTTCCTGCGCAACTGGCCGCTGGTGGCGCTGGAGCGCTGGCCGGGCTTGCGGGTGGCGGCGGCACTGGTGGTCATGGCGTTCGTCGTGACGCAGGTGCGGCGGTGGCGCAGCAGCGGTCGGCGGCGCGAGCTCGGCCTGCTATGGCTGTTCAGCATCTTGTTCCTGGCGCCGCAGTGGTTGGTGGACTGGCGCTATCACGCCCCGCCGCTGGTGTTGATCGACCTGGGCAGCGGCGGGGCCGCGGCGACGTGGTGGCGGCTGAGCGCGTGGTATGGGATATTGGCCGCGGGGGTTGCGGCCTACGTCCTGCTGCGGCCGGGCGGCGGCATGATCTGACCCGGGCGCCGTGGGACCGCGGAGTCAGCGTGCCGGTACCGGCGATCGAACGTGAGACTGCGGCCATCGCGTCGGGGGTGCGCTCGGGCGGGCGAGCCGCGCTGCTGGTGATCATCGCCGGGCTGGCGGCGTGGTACGCGGTGGTGGTTGTGACGCGTCCGGAGATCGTGGGGGACGAGGGGTTCCACCTGCCGGTGATTCAGGACCTGGCGCGCGGCGAGTGGTCCGCGCTCGGGCGCCTGCCGCTGCCACCCACGTATCATCTGCTCGCTTCGGTGCCGGCCCGCGTGTGGGGCGCAACCCTGCCGGTCGTCCGCGGGCTGAACCTGGTTCTGGCCGCAACGACGCTGGTGCTGTATCGCGACCTCGTTCGCCAAACCCGCGGCGCGTGCCGGGCCGACGACCTGCTGCGGCTGGCCGCGCAACCGTTCCTGTTCCCGCTGTGGGTGCTGGCGTATACGGACGTGGCCTCATTGCTGGCGATTCTGGGCGGGCTGGCGCTGCATCTGCGCCGGCGGCACGTGCTCGCCGGCGGAGCGCTGCTGGCGTCGGTGGCGCTGCGGCAATCGAACGTGATCTGGGCGGCGTACTTTTTCGCGCTGACGGTGCTGGAAGAGTGGGAGGACGCCGCGGGCGCGGACCGCGAACCCGACCGCGGCCGGTCCGGCCGCCGGGCGCCGGAGAGCCGCGCGGAACGTCCCACGCAAGCGCTTCGGGCGCAGACCGTCGGCCGGGGAGGGCGCACAGCGGGTGCGGCCGCGGGGCGTGCGACGCGGCGGGGCTGGCCGTATCTGCTCGTCATCTTCGTTACGGCCGTCGTGCTCGGGCTGCACGGCAGCCCGCTGGTCGCCTTCGCGGTCGAGAACCAGCCGCGCTTCAATATCGCGCAGCTTTACGTGCTCGGCCTGTCGGCCGGCCTGATTTGGCTGCCGGTCTGGCTGCCGCAACTCGGCCGCGGCATCGCCCGGCTGCCGCGGCGCATGCTCCGGCCGATGGTGTGCGCGGGGCTGCTGGCGGCGATTGGGCTGGCGGACGTGCTGTTTCACAACCCGCACGTGTGGAACGTCGACCCGAACTACATCCGCAACTGGCCGCTGACGGCGATGACGGACTCGGCGGTCGCGCGGTACGGGGTCGGGGCGGCACTCGCGGCCGCGCTGGTTCCGCTCTTCCAGGCCGTGCGGGCGAACGCGGCGCGGCGGCGGTTGCTGCTGACGTGGGCGTTCGGGCTGCTGTTCGTCGCGCCGCACTACCTGGTCGAGCCGCGCTACTACATCATCGCGTTCGTGCTGTTGGACCTGTTCGCGGACTACCCGGCCCGCACCGCCCGGTGGCTCAGCGCGTGGTACCTGCTGCTGTGCGCGGCCATCGGTGCGTTCATCGTCGTGCGGCCGGGCGGCTTGATCGGCATCTGGTGAGCCGCAGGCGGTGAGCCGTGAGCTGTGAGCCAGAGCACCGGCACAGCCTCCGGCTCGCGGCTCATGGCTCACGGCGCAAGGCGCAAGCGTCACAGCTTCAGCTTGACCGCCTCCCGCGCGGCCCGTTCAATACCCGCCGCCAGCGAGGTGCGGTGTGATCCCGGTTTCCGTCCGCGGCATCGTGAAGACCTTCGGCCGCGTCCGAGCCTTGGACGACGTCAGCCTGGAGATCGGCCGCGGCGAGCTGTTCTTTCTGCTGGGGCCGTCGGGCTGCGGCAAGACTACGCTGCTGCGCACCATCGCCGGGTTCTATGAGCCCGATGCCGGCCGCGTGCTGTTCGGCGACACGGACGTGACGGCCCTCGCCCCGCAGCGCCGTAACACGGGGATGGTGTTCCAGAACTACGCCCTCTGGCCGCACATGACGGTCGAAGCGAACGTCGCGTTCGGACTGCGGGTCCGCAGGATTCCGCGCCGCGACCGCCGCCGTCGCGTCCACGAAGCCCTCGCCACGGTGAAGATGGAGGCGTACGCCCGCCGCAAGCCGAATCAGCTCTCCGGCGGCCAACAGCAGCGCGTGGCCCTGGCCCGGGCCCTGGTCATCCGGCCGCAGTGCCTGCTGCTGGACGAACCGCTCAGCAACCTCGATGCAAAGCTGCGGCTCGAGATGCGGACCGAGATCCGTCGGCTCTGCAAGGACGCCGGCCTGACCGGCATCTACGTCACGCACGACCAGAAAGAGGCCCTCTCGATCGCCGACCGCATGGCGGTCATGTTCGACGGCCGGATCGGGCAGATCGGCACCCCGCGCGAGCTGTACTGCCGGCCCGGCAGCGCGGCGATCGCCGATTTCCTGGGTGAAACCAACTTCCTCCAGGCGACGATCCACGGCGCGGATGGCCCGCGGCGCCGGCTGGCGACGCCGCTGGGCGAATTGCTGGCCGTGACCGACGACGACGCGCCACGCAGCGGGCCGTGCGTGCTCTCGATTCGCCCGGAGGCCGTCTCGCTGGAGGCGCCCGCGGCGGACGAGAACCGCGTCAGTGCCCAGGTGGCCGAGTGCGTATACCTGGGGGACCTCATGCAGCTCACGCTCCGGGTCGGCGCGGTGACAGTGCGGGCCACCGCGGTCGAGCGAGCCGGCCGGTCGGCGCTGAGACCGGGTATCGCGGTGACGTGTGCGATCGACCCGCGCGACGTGGTGATCCTGCGCGGCTGAGGATTGCTGCCGCGGGCCGTTGATCGAACCGGCCGACACCGCCGCGAGCGGGCCGTGACCGTCGCTGACTGAGCGTGTTCGTTCGCCCAAACGAGGCGGGCACACCCCCAAGGCTCGCAGTGGGCCCGGCGCCTGCGGGCCACTACACGGAATGCGCGATCTGCCCGAGCTCCCGGGCCCGGGCAGATGCGTACGGCCGGCGTTCAGGCCGAGCGTCCGTGCGCGCCTGTGGGTATCGTGTTCAGCGTGCAGGTACTGCTTGCGGCGCCGTAGCATTCGCAGGCGGATGCGGTCAGAATGGGTCAGGACCGTGCGGCGTAAGCGCGGGGTCCCGGCCTTTTTTTCGTGGTGGCGAATGCGAAGCGCAAGGCGTTGCTGGCTGAGTTTGGCGCTGTGCGGAGCCGCGGTCGCCGGCGTCCGCGGCGAGGGTTACGATCTCGAGATCATCTCGCCGCACAACGAGAACATCCAGGCCGAGTTCGAGCGGGCGTTCATCGCGCACGTCGGCCGGCCGCTCCAAATCCGCTGGATCAAGAAGGGGACGGGCCAGATCATCCAGCAGCTCGACGCGCAGGAGCGCGGGGAAAAGGGCAGCTCGTTCGGGATCGACGTGTTCTTCGGCGGGGGCGTGCCCGACCACGACCTGGCGGCGTCCAGGGGCTACCTGGAGCCGGCCCGCGTTCCGGCGGAGATCCTGGAGGGCATCCCGCGGCAGATCGCGGGCGTTTCGAACTTCGGCGAGCAGAACCTGTGGATCGGCTCGGCGCTGTCGGCCTTCGGTGTGCTACAGAACGTCCGCGGGTTGCGGAACCAGAACCTGCCCGAAATCCGGCAGTGGGAGGACCTGGCGCATCCGCGCATGTACGGGTGGGTGGTGATCGCCGACCCGCGCAAGTCGGCCAGCGTGCGCGTCAGTTACGAGCTGCTGCTCCAGCAGTACGGCTGGGAGCGGGGCTGGCCGCTGCTGATGCAGTTGGCCGCCAACGCGAAAACCATTACGGACACCTCCAGCGGCGTGCCGAACGAGGTCGCGACCGGCAACGTGCTGGCCGGACCGTGCATCGATTTCTACGCCTACGGACGGGTGGCCCAGGCCGGGCCGGACGTGCTGAGTTACATTAACCCGGCCGGCGGCTCGGCGATCACTCCGGACCCGATCTCGATGCTGCGCAAGCCGCCGCACCGCGAACTGGCCGAGCGCTTCATCGCGTTTGTGCTCAGTCCCGCCGGCCAGCGGCTGTGGGTGCTGCCCGCAGGTGCCCCCGGTGGGCCGACGGAGCACGCCCTGTACCGGATGCCGGTCCGGCCGGACGTGTGCCGGGAGTACGCCGAACAGATGCTGATCAAGGATCCGTATCGGGAGGCGGACTCGGGCTCGTTCCGGACGGTGAACGACCAGCTCCAGCGCGACCGCAGCCCGCTGCTGTCCGAGCTGATGGGCGCGGCCCTGATCGAGCTGCACAGCGAGCTGCGCAGCGCGTGGAAGGCCCTGATCGACAGCGGTCTGAAGCCGGCGGCGCTGGAAGAATGGAACAAGCTGCCGTTCAGCGAGGCGGAGTCGCTCACGCTGGCGAAGAAGCTCGAAGCCGGCGACCGCGAGCGGCGGCAACTGGCGCGCGACTGGACGCGGATGTTCAAGGAGAAATACGAGCGCGTCCGCAAGCTCGCCCAGTAGCTGCGCGCCCCGGCGCAAGGATCGTCTCATGCGAGGATGCGAAACCCCCGGGTGAGATCGTGGGAACGGGTGGCTGCCGGCCCTTTTTCGATCGCCCTGGGACGCGTCGTACCTGTAGGTGGCATCTTGGCCAAAACACCCTCCCCCCGCGGGAGTCGGAGGCCCAACCATGCCGGTCGAGCGTCGCGGCCGCGACGTGCACATTCAGCGCAGCGGACCGGTCGTGGGGACGGTGTGCTTACCGGGCTCCAAGAGCCTCACCAATCGCTACCTGGCGTGCGCGGCGCTGGCCGCGGGCCACTCGGTGCTGCGCGGCGTGTCGCTGTCGGACGATGCCCGGGCAATGCTGGAGGGGCTCGCGCGGCTGGGGGTGCCGAGCGAACTGAACGAGGCCCGGGCGGAAATCCGCGTGGCCGGCCGACGCGGCAACTTCGTGACCGACGAGGTGGAAATCGACGCGGGCAGCGCGGGCACGGCGATGCGCTTCCTGACCGCGCTGGCGTGCCTGGGCCACGGCCGGCGGCGGCTCGACGGCTCGCCGCGGATGCGTGCCCGGCCCATCGGGGACCTGGTCGCGGCGCTTCAGGGGCTGGGGGCGCGGCTCGACTATGAGGACCGCGCGGGATACCCCCCGCTGACGGTCCTGGCGGGGCCGCTCGAGGGCGGCGACGTGGTGCTGGATCGCCCACCGTCGAGCCAGTTTCTCAGCGCGCTGCTGATGGTCGCGCCGCACGCGCAGCGCGACGTGCTGATCGCGGTGGAGGGGGAGCTTCCCAGCCGGCCGTACATGGAAATGACGCTGGACGTCATGCGCGCGATGGGCGTCGAAACGCTGGCAAACGCGGGGCGGATCATCGTGCCGGCGTTGCAGGAGTACCGCGCGGGCGAATACGCGATCGAACCCGACGCGAGCGCGGCCACGTACTTCTGGGGGGCGGCGGCCGTCACTGGCGGGCGAATATGCGTTGCGGGTCTGACGCGGCGGAGCCGGCAGGGCGACGTGCGGTTCGTCGATGTACTGGGCGCGATGGGCTGCATGGTGACGGAGCGGCCGGAGGGGCTGGAGGTCGCGGGGCCCGCCCGCGGGCGACTGAGCGGGATCGACGTCGATCTGAACGATATGCCGGACACGGTGCAGACACTCGCGGCCGTGGCGCTGTTCGCGGAGGGCCCAACGCAGATTCGCAACGTGGCGAACCTGCGGATCAAGGAGACGGACCGGATTGCGGCGCTGGCGGCCGAGCTGACACGGTTGGGGGCGCGGGTCGAGACGCGGGCGGACGGTCTGACCATCCACCCCCCGGCCGCGACCCAGCCGGCCGAAATCGAGACCTACGACGATCATCGTATGGCAATGAGCTTCGCGATTGCCGGGCTGGCGCCGGGCGGAATCGTCATTCGCGAGGCCGGCGTGGTCTCGAAGAGCTTTCCGGATTTCTTCGAGGTGCTGGGGACGGTGGCGTAGTGCGCTGGCATGGTCCCGGTCGGACCAGCGAGGCCGGGTCGCGGAGTCTTGCGCACCGCCGCCCGCACGGCCCGGCGCGGCCGCGTCTCGTGGACCGTGCCACCCGTCGCGTGGGAACGCTACAGGCCGAGCGCCGTGCCACTGATGGAGACGGCCAGGGCGGCCGCGTAGGCCAGAGTGGTCATGCCGAAGAATGAGACGACCGGCCAGACCCAGGAGCCCGTTTCGCGGCCCATGACGGCCAACGTGCTGCCGCACTGAGCGCAGAGGGCGAAGAAGACCATCAGCGACAGCGCGACCGGCAGCGTAAAGAGTGGGCCGCCGGTATCGTCACGGCGCATGGCCCGCAGCCCCTCCCGAAGCGAGTGCGCATCCGAGGCGTCTTCGAGGTTCAGCAACGTGCCGAAGGTCGCGATCACCACCTCGCGGGCGGGGAACGATGCCAGCACGCCCACGCCGATCCGCCAGTCCCAGCCGAGCGGACGGATCGCCGGCTCAATCGCGTGCCCCATGCGGCCGAGCAGGCTGTGCCGCAGGTGCGCCCCCGCCAGCTCGGCCTCCGTGCGCGCGTCGTCCCAGCCGGCCGCGGCCCCCTGTGCCAGTACCGCCGCCCGTGTGGCCTCTGAGCGCGGGAAATACGCCAGCGCCCAGACGATCAGGTTGACCAGTACGATGATCGTCCCCGCCCGCACGACGAAGCTGCGCCCGGCCAGGTAGACGCGCTGGGCGACGGCCCGCAGCCGCGGCAGCCGATAGGCCGGTAGCTCGAGCAGAAAGCCCGCGTCGGGCCCGGCGCAGACCGTCCGCCGCAGCAGCAGCGCGACGGGGACGGCGCACACGACACCCACCAGATACATGGCGACCATTACCACGGCATCCAGCCGGAGCCAGCCGCCGAGCAGCGGGACCGCCGGCACGAACGCACTGATGAGCAGCACGTAGACCGGCAGCCGCGCCGAGCACGACATGAACGGCGCGATCAGGATGGTGATCAGCCGCTCACGCCGGTCGCCGATCGCCCGCGCACCCAGAATCGCGGGAACGGCGCACGCGAACGACGAGAGCAACGGTATGAATGACCGCCCGCTGAGCCCGAGCGGCCGCATCAGCCGGTCGACCATGAACGCGGCCCGCGCCAGGTATCCGCAATCCTCGAGAACCGCGATGAACGCGAAGAGCAGCGCGATCTGCGGCAAGAATGAAAGCACGCTGCCGACACCCGCGATCAAACCGTCGACGATCAGGCTGCGCACGAGACCCTCGGGCACAACCTGGCCGACCACCACGCCCAGCCAGTTGAACCCCGCGTTGATCGCCTCCATCAGCGGCGCTGCGCCCGCGTAGATCGCCCAGAACACCGCATACAACACCACCAGCAGCACGCCGCCCCCAGCCAGCCAGTGCGTGAGCAGCCGATCGAACCAGGCCGCGACGCCGCCGCCGCCCC
The DNA here is from genome assembly GCA_964564785.1 of uncultured Planctomycetales bacterium. GTDB lineage: Bacteria > Planctomycetota > Phycisphaerae > UBA1845 > Fen-1342 > CAZMCT01. The sequence goes on along the minus strand of CAZMCT010000093.1, from coordinate 5,056 downwards.
GCAGCCGGCGCCGCACCACACCCCGCAACACCTGGTCGATCCATGCGTACCGGGCCCGCACCTCAACCGCGGCCGCGTCCATGCCCGCATCCGCGAGCCGCTGCTGCGCGGCCCGGACCGAACCGGCGACCTCCTCGTGCCGCCCAGTGCCGCGCTCGCCACACATGCCGCGGTCGCACAGAAGCCGTAACGCCTCGCACGGCCGCAGTCCGCCCGTCGCGGCGAGATTGTCCACCTCGCGCACCACAGCGTCGGGCAGTTTTACGACGGCCCGGCGGACCGGCCCAGGCGTCGGTGGCTGGTCGAGCGCGCGCACAAGCGGCGCTACCGTGTCGGATTGCGTCGCGACGACCGGGAAAACCGGAACCGCGAGCTGCTTCGCGAGCGTGCCCACGTCGATCTCGATGCCGCGCGCCTGCGCGACATCCATCATGTTCAGCGCAACCAGCACCGGCAGCCCGAGTTCGAGCACCTGGCTAAGCAGGTACAGGTTGCGCACCGGGTTCGACGCGTCGACGATTGCGAGCACCACATCCGGCCGGGCCTCGGGAACGCGGCCGAACAGCGTCGCGCACGTGATCGCCTCGTCGGGCGAGGCGGCGGCCAGGCTGTAGGTCCCCGGCAGATCGATCAGCTCAACAGGGCGCGCCGCGCCGCGGACGCGGCCGCGCCCGATATCGACCGTCACGCCAGGGTAGTTCGCCACGTGGCGGCGAAAACCGGTGAGGGCGTTGAACAGGGCCGTCTTGCCGGTATTAGGATTGCCAACCAGGGCTACGACGAGCGGGCGGAGCGCGGTGCGGGCGGCGGTCGCGGGGAGAACTGGATCGGTGGCCTGCGTCAAAGCGATTCCCGGCCGAGGGCTCAGACCGCAGTGACCTCGATGAGCTCGGCGTCACTCGAACGGACCGATAGCTCGAAATCTCCCACGCGAAGCTGTAGCGGGTCACCCAGCGGCGCCCGACGAACGACCTCGATTTCGGTCCCCTCTACCAGCCCCATCTCCATGAGCCGATACGCGAGCGGTCGGGTGAAACGGATTCCGGTCACGCGGCAGCGGGATCCGAGCGGTGCGGTCGCGGGTGACATAGCGCAGCCTCGCAAGCGCTTCAGTTCGTCACGCGTAACGTCCGACGATCTTGCCGGACGTCAGCATCCTGTTTTATTTATAATACAAGCGCTTGCCGAAGCTTGCAAGTGGATGAAGACCACAACCGTCCACAGAATCATGAGAAACGTGCAAACTATTGCGGAGCATATACCTATGACATGTCCGACCGGGTGCTACTGCTGTTCGGGATCGTTCACGATGAGCCGTGGCGCCGCGACCGAATCGCTGATCAGCGACCCGGACTCGATGTATGCGATGATGTAGTACGTGCCCGGCGCCACCGTACCGGGAACCTGCCAGGTAAACGTGTCCTGCACGCCGTCGCCCTCTGCTTCGCGGTCCGACAAAATCTCGATCTGGTCTCCGTTGTCGGACGATGGGTCTGGATCGTTATCGAGCACGATGCGGATCGTGGCTTCCTCGGTCGGGTCGTCGTCGCGCCAGCGGATGCTCACGTACGCCCCGGGGTCGACGCGCGTTAGCGCGGCCGGCGCGAGCAAGCCGATCAGCGGCTGATCCTCGTCACTCCGCCGGAAGACGAGCCCCTCGGCGTTGACCGTCGTGGGCGCGCCGGACCCGGTGCTGATGGCCAGGAAGATGCGGTAAATCCCGTCGCGGACCGGATCGCCCGCCGCCGTAGTGCCGTCCCACTCGAACACGTCCGGATCGGTGTCCCCCTCGACGAACTCCTGGGCCAGCGCGACCAGCTCGTTGCCGTTGGCGTGGTCGTCGTCGGTATCCAGCTTGATGTCCACCAGCACGTCGTCGTCGCGGTTGATCACGTACTCGATCTCGAGCGGGTCGTCGGTCGTGAGGAAATCGGTGTCCTCGTCGGGCCGCACGATCGCCGGTTCTTCCTCTGCCGGGGGCTCCTCCTCCTCGGCGACCGTGATCTGCCCGAGGCCGTCGATGTTGCTCACCGGGTTCTGCGCATCGCTGAGCCGTGCGAACAGGAAGTACGTGCCGGCCGCGACCGGGTCGCCCTCCTGGTCGTCACCCGTCCAGGAGAACGTGCCCGCCTCGGACGTCGTAGGCAGATCGGCCTCGTGGATCAGGATCTCGTTGCCGCTGTCGTGGGTCGCGTCCTCGTCGAGCCCGAGCTGTACCGTTCCGTCGTCGTCGAATCCCTCCCACGCGATCACCAACGGCTCACCGGTTCCGGGCTGGTACGTCACGTCCCGCGTCGGGGCGGTGAACTCGAACTGCGGCGGCCTGTCAACGGTCACCTTGCCGTCAGCCGCCGCTACGCGCGTCAGCCCCGCAGCCGTGAGCTGCGCGTAGATCGCGTACAGCCCGCTGGCCGACCCGGTATCCCACGTCAGCGTCCCCGCGTCGCCCGTGTCCTCGATCTGGAAGCCGTCCAGGAGAACGGTCTGCGACAGGTCCGCCCGTGATTCCACGTAGATTTTCAGCGTGGCCGGCTCGCCCGTCAGGTTGCCGATCGACCATTTGATCGACACCGGCGTGCCCTGCGGCACGGTGCGGTCCGCGGCCGGCTCCGAGACCGCCACGCCCAGACTCTCGCCCGGGATGGCCGAGCCCTGCGTGTCGTCCAGCACCGGGAGGCAGCTTCCGCCCACCAGCGTTCCGGCCAGCACCGCCACGATCAGAAGTCGTGTCCGCATCGCAACCTGCCTTTCGACGCCCTGTCGGTGAACACCGCAGCCCGGCGCGGCGCGGCCGCCGGGACCGTTGCACTCGGCCGCGGGAATACTCGTGTTATCGGCCGGCCGGCCCCCACGGTCCAGCAGCGGCGGCACCGCGGCGCTGCATTATTCGTGGGTGCAGGGGCCGGTCAAGGCCGGGGCGGCCCTCGCGGGCGGCGAGCGTGCGGGTGGCCGCGACTTGCCGGCCGGGCGGGGCCTCGCAACAATCGCCAAGGCTGGCAGTTTCGGCCGGCCGGCCGGTCGCGCTGGGCGACCGATAGGGAAAGCGGGGCCCCGGCGTGGCCGGGCCGGTTGAAGGCAGGTGCAGGATGAACGTGGCCAAACGTATCGGGGGTGTGGTTTGCGTGGCGGGGCTGGCGGCGATGTGGGGGGGCGGCGGCTGCACGGCGGAAAACTACCTGAATCTGACGAAGGAACGGCAGGGGAACGTGACGTTCCTGTTCATCAACAACACGGGGTACAACGCGGCGTTCTCGTTCGGCACGTACGACGCGTACGACAAGACGCCGGGGACGGCGAACTTCGAGCAGTTGCGGCTCAACGCACACACGACCAGCGCTGCGGTCAGCGTGCCGTGCTTCCGCAATGCGGCCGTCGGCACGGAGGATTTCATCAACCGCGTACTGGCCACGGATGCGAACGACATCGACGGGTTCGACCCGGACGCGTTCGACACGGTTGTGCGATTCTCGGATGCCCCTGCGGGCAGCGACGCAAGCGGGCTGCCGACCGCGGGGACGGCCAACGGAATCGAGCGGCTGCTGGGCGTCGACTATAGCTGCGCGGACCAGCTCATCTTCACGTTCAACGAGGACCCGGATGCGCCGGGGGGGTTTCGGATCGACTTCGAGGTGATCGCGGACGATTTGGACACGTAGACCCGAGCCTGAGCCGCCGCGGGGGGATTGCCGAACAGCGATCGAGCCGCAACGCGGTACGGTGCGGAACCGAGTCCGCGCGGCAGCGCGGGGCAGTGGGCGTTTCGGGGGTGGCGGGTTTAGAATCCACCAGACGCCCAGGAGGCAGGCAGTGTCCCACGCCATCGCCCGTAAGGTCGCGGCTGACATGGGGGCCGCGTCGTTCATCCGCGAGATGTTCGAGAAAGGCCGCCGGCTCAAGGCCGAGTTCGGCGCCGACAACGTCTTCGACTTCTCGCTCGGCAACCCCAACGCCCGCCCGCCCGAGGCGTTCTTCGACGCCCTGCGGGCCGTTGCGGCCGAGCCGCGGCCCGAACTCCACCGCTACATGCCCAACCCGGGGTTCGACGACGCCCGCGCCGCGGTCGCCCGCTTCGCCAGCCGCGAATACCGGCAGGAGATCGGACCCGACGGCGTGATCCTCACCAGCGGGGCCGCGGGCGGCATGAACGTCGTCCTGCGGGCCATCTGCAACCCCGGCGACGAGGTCATCGTGCTCGCGCCCTTCTTCCCCGAATACCGCTTCTACATCGAGCAGGCCGGGGCGACGATGGTCCTCGTCCAGACCGACGCCGAGTTCCAGCCCGACCTGGCCGCGATCGGGGCCGCGCTCACCGAGCGCACCAAGGCCATCCTGATCAACACCCCCAACAACCCCAGCGGGGCCGTCTACACGTCCGAGAAATGCCGCGGGTTGGCCGAGCTGGCCCTGCGGCACGACCGCCCGGACCGCCCGTTGTATCTGCTCTGCGACGACCCGTACCGGCGGATCATCTTCGACCTGGACTGGTGCCCGACGCCGGCGAGCGACTACCCGCGGACGGTGCTGGTGTCGAGCTACTCGAAGGACCTCAGCATCGCGGGCGAGCGGGCGGGGTACATCGTCGTGCCGCCGCGAATGCCGGAGCGCGGGTTGCTGCTGGGGGCGCTGACGATGCTGAACCGCACGCTGGGGTTCGTGAACGCCGCGGCGCTGATGCAGCGGATCGTGGCCCGTTGCGCCGAGGCGCTGTGCGACATCGAGTTCTACCGCGGCAACCGCGACCTGATGTGCAACGCGCTGCGCGAATTCGGCTATGAGCTGACGATGCCGCGCGGAGCGCTGTACGCATTCCCCAAGACGCCGCTGGCGGACGACGCCGCGTTCGTCGACCTGCTGCTCAAGCACCGCGTGCTGGCCGTGCCGGGCAAGGGCTTCGGCCGGCCGGGCCACATGCGGCTCGCGTACTGCGTAGAGCGGCGGATGATCGAGCGCGGCCTGCCCGCACTAGCGGCGGCGATCAAGGAGGTGCGGGGGTAGGCGGCAGGGAATAGGGAACAGGGAACAGGGAACAGGGAACAGGGAGCAGGGAGCAGGGAGC
>CAZMCT010000092.1:0-16378 GCA_964564785.1 uncultured Planctomycetales bacterium | reverse complement strand
CCGGCCGCCGCCCTGGTCGTGGTCGGCGACGACAGCGGGATGCTGCACGCGCTCGACGCCGAGACCGGCGCGGTTCGCTGGACGTTCAAGACCGACGGGCGGATCGTGTCGTCGCCGAATTTCGCACCGCCGCCGACGCGGGCGGCTGCGACCCGCCCGGCAGGCGTGCCCGACGCGCAGCCCGCCACATCGACCGCCCCTCAGCCCGCTGTGGGCGCCGCGCGGGTGCCGCTGGGTGCGTGCGTCGTGTTCGGTTCGTACGACGGCGGAGTCTACTGTGTGCAGGCTGCCGACGGCCGGCGGCTGTGGCGCTACGACGTGCACGAGCGCGTGCATGCGACGCCCACGATCGTCGGTGAGCAGGTGCTCGTGGCCGGCTGCGACGCGAACCTGCATGTGATCGGCCTGGCCGACGGGATCGGGGTGCGGACGATCGCGCTGCCGGGCGTCAGCGGCTCGGCCGCCGCGGTGCGAGGCGAGCTCGCGTTCATCGGCACCTACAGCGAGAAGGTCGTCGCCGTGGACTGGCGCGCCGGCCGGGTGGCGTGGGTGTTCGAGGATACCGAGCGGGCGTTTCCGTTTCTCTCCTCGGCTGCCGTCGCGGGTCCGCGCGTGCTCATCGGCGGCCACGACAAGCGCCTGCGCTGCCTGGCGGCGGCCAGCGGCCGCCAGCAATGGCAGTTCGCGACGCGCGGCCGGGTGGAATCATCGCCGGTCGTGGTCCCCCGGGTGCCCGGCCATGCCGCGGGCGGCGACGAAGCGGGCTGGGTGTTCGTCGGCTCGGCCGACGGGAATCTGTACGCGGTCGATGTCGAGACCGGCCGGGAAATGTGGCGCTTCGAGGCGGGCGGGCCGATCTCGGCCTCGCCGGCGGTGGCCGCGGGCTGCCTGGTGATCGGGACGGAGAGCGGCGTGGTGTACTGCCTCGGCGGGCCGTAGGCCCGCGATGCAGACCATCTCGCGGCCGCCGTGCCCGTGGTCAGCGGGTGACCCCTCCCACTTGTTCCCGGCTCGGTCACACGCCGTACAGCGGCTTGTACTTCCGCCGCAAATAGGCCAGGAACGGCTCAGGCGCAGGCGGCGAACCCGTCACGAGTTGCACCAGTTCGGACGCGCGGTAGCGCTGGCCGTGGGCGTGGATGTTCTCGCGCAGCCACTCGCGGAGCACACGCAGCTCGCCGCGCGCGATCTGTAGGTCCAGCTCGGGCAGGACCTCGGCGGCCGCGTCGAAGAACTGCGCCGCGTACACGTTACCCAGCGTGTAGGTCGGGAAATAGCCGAAAATCCCCAGGCTCCAGTGAATGTCCTGTAGGCAGCCCCGGGCGTCGTCGGGCGGCACGATCCCCAGCAAGCCGCGCAGCTCCTCGTTCCACGCCTCGGGCACGTCCCGCACGCGCAGCTTGCCGTCCAACAGCCGCCGCTCGAGGTCCAGCCGCAGCATGATATGCAGGTTGTACGTCACCTCGTCGGCCTCGACGCGGATCAGCGACGGCCGCACGGCGTTGATCGCAAAATACCAGGCGTCCACCGAGACGTCGGCCAGCGCCGGGAACTCGGCCTGGAGCGGCCCGAACCAGCAGGCCCAGAACGGCCGGCTGCGGCCGACCAGGTTCTCCCATAGCCGCGACTGCGATTCGTGCACGCCGAGCGAGACGTTCAGACCCGCGGGTGTGTGGGCATGGTCGGTCGGCAACCCCTGCTCGTAGAGCGCGTGGCCGGCTTCGTGCATGATGCCGAACAGCGACATCGGCAAGTAACGGGCGTCGTAGCGGGTGGTGATCCGCACGTCGAGGGGGGAGAAGCCGTTGCAGAACGGGTGAGCGCTGACGTCGAGCCGACCCGCCTCGAAGTCGAACCCCATCGCCTCGGCCACGCGGCGGCCGAACGCGGCCTGGGCCGCGACCGGGCAGTCGCGCTGGAGCACGGTCAGGTCGGGCTGCTGCGGCGACTCGCCAATCGCACGGACGAGCGGCACGAGCTCGGAGCGCAGACGGTCGAAGAGAGGCACAAGCTCGGCCACGCGGGCGCCCGGCTCATACTCGTCCAGCAGCGCATCGTACAACTCGCGCTCGTAGCCGACGTGCTCGGCCACCTGGCGCTTGAGGTCGAGCAGCTTTTCCAGGTGCGGGGCGAAGATCTCGAAGTTCGAGGCGGCGCGGGCCTGGACCCACGCCGCCTTCGCGAGCGTCGTGGCGCGGGCAATCTCCTCGACCAGCGCGGGCGGAAGCTTCACCCGCCGGTCATAGATGCGCCGCGTCTCGCGGACGTTGGTCGCCACGACCGGATCGTCATCGCCCTCGGCCTCGACCGCGGCAAGCAGGCGGCCGAACTCGGGCTCGAGCAGTCGCTCATGCGTCAGGCGGGCGATCAGCGCCACCTGCGCAGCGCGGGTCGCGGCCCCACGCCGCGGCATGCACACCTCCTGGTCCCAATCGAGCAGCCACTCGATGGACATCCCCACGTGGAACTCGCGCACGCGCTGGATGAAGCGCTGGTAGGTCTCGCTCGGCACAGTCGGCCTCCGGCTTGGTCGCGGCCGTTATATGCAGGCGTCTTTCGGCGGGCAAGGCGCCGCGGCGGCCGGGTCGGAGCCCTCAGCGCCGGGGAGGGACCACACGCGGCCGCGGCGGGCCGAGGGGCGTCCTGGTCGGCCCCCCGCTCCAGGGATCGCTGCGGTTGGAGAGATTGGGGGCAACCTGCCTGGCAGCCCGGCGAAGAAAGCGAGCTGGCTCTGCGCCGCCTCACCGTCGGGGCCGCTCCAATCGCCGCTCCCGCGCTGCCGGTCCGCTTGCTCGACAAGCTGCTAGGCCGCGTGCGGCGCCGCCTCGTCGTGCGGCGCGGCGCTGTTGGGGGACAATTGCACGCGGTTCTTGCCCTCGCGCTTGGCCTTCAGCAAGGCCGCGTCGGCGGCCCGCACAACCTCGGCCGGTGTCTGACCATCCCAGGGGAAGCACGCCAGCCCGCCGCTCAGCGTCACCGGGCCGGGCGCGGCCGGGCCCAGGCAACGGAACTGGTGGCTGCGAATAACGGACTGGAAGCGCTCGGCGACGGCGATCGGGTCGGTCGGGTGCTGCGAGCCGGGCACCCGCGGCTGCTCCGAATCCCAGAAGATGACCGCCAGCTCGTCCCCGCCGTAGCGGGCGACGATATCGCGCTCGCGCGAGCAGCGCCGTAGCAGAACCCCGACTTCGCGCAGCAGAGCGTCGCCGGTCTCGTGCCCGTACTGATCGTTGTACGTCTTGAAGTCGTCGATATCGAACAGGACCACGGTCACACGCATCCGCTCGGCTGCGGCGCGGGCCACGAGCTGTTCCATGGCCGCGTCGAAGTAGCGGCGGTTCCGCAAGCCGGTCAGATCGTCGCGCCAGGCAAGCTCGCGCCACTCGGCCTGCTCGCGGGCCTGGGCCACGATCGTTTCGATCAGCCGGGCGTAGTCCGCCAGGCGGGCCGCATCGGCGGGCGTGTACGCCGTCGCCCGCGGGCCGAGCGCGACCGCGCCCACCGCGTCGGAGCCCAGCCGCAGCGGCTCCTGGAGCACCGCCGGCCCCTGGGGACCGGCCAGCGCCTGGTGCTCGCCCGCCTGGATCGACGCCTGCTCCGCCCCGAACGCGTTTCGCAGCAGGGCCGCCAGACGCGAAAGCGTCTCCGGCACACCCTCCCCCAGGTGTTGCAGCACGACGCTCAACTCCACGATCTCCGGAACCGGCGGCAAGCGCGACTCGCTCGCCGCCGGCCGCATGGGCCGCGCCAGACCGAGCGCCGCGGCCAGATCCTCCGGCTGCACCGGCTCGAGCACATAATCGTCGGCTCCCGACTGCACCGCGTGGCGCGCCTCGGGCTCAGCGGCCGGTGGACAGACCACCACGATGCGGAGCTGCGGCGCCGCCGACCGAAGTCCGGCGATGGCGCGCAGCAATCCGCTGCCCGCTGACAGCGCGATCAAAACGGCGTCGACGTCACGTTGCCCGGCCGTCCACAGGCCCGCCAGCAGCGTCTCGACCGCCGTCACCTGGCAGCGCGGCAGTGCCGCCGCGACCGCCCGGGCGAGCGCCGCGGGACCGACCACCAACAACCGTGCGTCCCCACGCATCTTCGCTCTGTTTCCTCTCCGGCCAGTTCGCGCGCTCAGCGCGGCCGCCCCGTTCCGAGCAACGCGGCCAGCTCCTCCGCCGTCAGGACCATCCGCGGCGGGCCGGCCAGGGCGACGTCAATCGCCTCGCGCGCATCGGCCGGCGCGGGCTTGAGTCCGCCCAGCAACAGCTCCGGATGGCGCGCCGTCGACACGTCGACGACGGCCGGCGGCGGCCCGGTCGGACGCTCAGCCGCAGCCGGGGCGCAACACCGCCGTTCGACCGCCCTGTCCCCGACGGGCCAATCGGCACCGAGCGAGCGGAGCACCACGTCCGGTGGGCCGCTCAGGCAGGCCTCGAGTTCTGCGGCACCACGGCAGTGGCGCGTGAAGGGCAAGAGCTCGCTCCGCGGCCCCTGGCCCGATTGGGAGTAGACCAGGATGGCGGTGCGCGGCCACGTCTGGCGGACGTAGGCGATGATCGGGTACTCGTCGTCCGCGAGCCAGTCGGTGCCGACCAGCGCCAGGTCCGGACTGCGTTCGTGCGGCTGTAACACAAACGCACAGGCGGCATAGACGTCGTCGAACGCGATGACCTCGACGGCGTGCCGCACAAGCCAGGCGTCAACCGCCTCGACCAAGGCGCGCTGCCCGGTGCGAATGTGGAGCGCAATCGGAACCTCAGACACCCGGATGTCCTTCTGGCGCTTCGCTCGAGAAGTGTCCATTTTACTCCGCAAGCCACGCAGGGTCAAAACGCCCGGGCGCAACGCGCGTAGCGTGCCCCATGCGGCCGCGTGTGCTCGGGCGACGCCGCGGAATATGAGACCCCGACGCGGGCCGGGGTCCTCGTACTCGGACTCCGCGCGCAACGTACGGATAACCGCGCCACGCGCCGGGGACGTGTCGCGTTGTCCCGCGTGGGGTACGCGTCACGACCACAATCCGCCGTTCGCGCTGCGTGTGATCCTCGCCCCCGCGATCACGCCCGGCCACCCGAACTGCGATGCGAAGATCGGCTTCGGCGACCTCCACGCGTTCGTGCTCGCCCTCAGCAACCCGGAGGCGTGGGAGGTCGCGTCCCCCCGCGCTGGAGCCTGCTGAACGGCAACCTCCACGGCCGCGCAACGTTCGCGTTCGACGACATCAACACGTTCGTCGCGCTGCTCCCGGGCGGTTGATTCGTCCGGTCGGTGCGCGAAACCGCTCCGCGGCGGTCCGGAACCTTCCGGCCGGCCGGGGCGTCTAATAGCCCGTCGAAGAACGGGACAGGCACGGCGGGAGTGGCTGTTGGCGCTAACTTCATGGTGGTTTGATGCAGAGCCAACCCCCGGTCTCAACGGGCTGCTAACATGCCGCCAGCGTATGATTACGAGGTGAGCGGCTGCCGCGCGGCCGCGACGGCGGAGGATCGGGATGGTCGCGATCCGGGCTGTGGTCGAGTTGAAGCGCCCGATAATTTCAGGCGCGCTCTGCGCCCTGTTGGCCGTCCTCGCCGGCCCGCTACCGTGGTCGTGCGCGGATGTGTTCCACCTCGCGCGCGGGGGGACGATCGAGGGCATGCTGCTGGCCGAGGAAAACGGGCAGTACACCATCCGCACGACGATCGGCACGGTGAGAATCGCCGCGGCCGATGTCGAGCGGATCGAGCGGGCGCCCACGGTGTTCGAGGAGTACGAGCAGCGTGCCGGGCAGGCGGGCGACACGCCCGCGGCACAGGTGGCGCTGGCCACGTGGTGCGCGGGGCGCGGGCTTCGCGCGGAACGTACGCGGCATCTTCAGCGGGCGATCGAGCTGGACCCGGACTGCGCGGCGGCGCGGCGGGCCCTGGGCTTCGTGAAGGTCGGGACGCTGTGGGTCGACGGGCGGCGGGTCGCGGCGGACAGGAAGGACGAACCGCAGCCGGAGGCCGAGCCGGAACCGGAGCGGCTGGCGCGGGCCATCCAGGGCCAGTGGTTCCAGCGCATCCGCGCGATCAAGTCCGCCCAACTTGACAGCCAGCTCGAGCGGCTCAACCGCGAGGGCCGCGAGAAGATTCTCGAAATCCGCGACCCGCTCGCGATCTACCCGCTCGCCACGGTGCTCGGCGGCGGTGGTCCGGCGTGTCGGCGACTCCTGGTAGAGTCGCTTGCGCAGTTTCCCGAGGACGAGGCCACGATGAACCTGGCCCTGTTGGCACTGCTCGATCCGGTACCCGAGATTCGCAATCAGGCCCTGGAGGTTGTGGCCGCGCGCCAGGACCCGCGGGTCATCGCGCAATACCGGGCGGCGCTGCGGGCCGGCGACGACGCGATCCAGACGCGGGCGGCAGCCGGGCTCGGGGCGCTCGAGGCCCGCGAGGCGGTGCCCGACCTGATCGCCGCCTTGACCACGGTCCGCAACAAGTGGGTCGAGATGCCGGTGCGGACGTACATCGGCTCGTGGCCGCAGGTGTTCACGCGGACCAGCGGCGTCACGCTCAGTTCCGGCGTGTGCGTGGGCTGCCGGCCGCGCGTCGGTGTGTACACAACCGGCAACGTTGTCGCCCCGGATGTGAAGAACGAGTGGCGGTACGGCCAGGTGACGGTGTACCGTACGGAAGTGCTGGAGGCGCTGCGGCGGATCACCGGGCAGGACTTCGGCTTTGACCGCAGCCGGTGGCAACGATGGTACGAGGAGTCCGAGTCATGATGCGTACGCTCCTTCTGGCGACGGCGCTCGGGACCGCGGCCTGGGCCGCCGACCCACCCGGCGACGACCAGCGGCTGATCGAGCGGGCCCCGGCCCCGGACCGGCCGGCGGCGCGGCCTGCTGCGGTCGGAGACGTTCCACCGGTCAGCGACGACCCCGAGGAGCGGGCGGCGCGGGCCGACGCGAACCTGGCCGCAGCCAGGCTCGAAATCGTGCTGGCCCGCAAGGCGGCCCGCAGTGACGACCCCACGGCCGCTGCCCGGCACGCACACCGCGCCCAGGTGCTGCTGCGCCAGCTTCCGCCCGACATGGACACGGAAGAACTCGACCTTCAGGCCGAGGGCATCCTGTCGCGGGCCGCGAAGAAGGGCGTCGACCTCCAAACGCTGGCGCGCGACGCGGCCGAGGAAGCGCCGCTCGCCCCGGACGATCGCGAGCTCGACCGCCGCGTCCAGGGCGCTGCCCGCGTCGCCCGGCAATACGAAGGCCCGCCGCGGCCGGACGTCGATCCGAGCGGCAACGCGCGCACGCTGCGCGAGCGGACGCTCCGTCGCCAGGCGCCCGACCGCTACGGTTACCACCCGGGGCGCGAGATCATCGACGTCGAAGTGGCAGGCGCGGCCGGCGAGGCACGCACGGCCTACCAGGGTGCGCTCGAGCGGGCGGTGAAGGAGGACGAGGTCCGCGTGCTGGTCAATGCCGACGAGTCGCGGCTCGTGCCCGACGGCGAGGTTGCGTATCCGCCGGACTGGCCGGAGCGGACGGCCCGGCGGCAGGCCTGGGCCGGGGGCATGGTGGCTCGCACGCCGAGCTGGCGTGACAAGGACGGCCGCGAGTGGTTCGTGGCGGTGTATGACATTCACGACCTGATCTACGTGCCGCCGGATTTCCTCCCCGGCGCTCACTTCCGCGGCATCGACGCGTTTACGCTCCAAACCAGCCGCGACCGCGAGGCGCTGCGGCGGCGGAGCATGATCTTCGGCGGCGGGGCGATCGAGCTGGCCGAGGGCATTCCGCTGCTGCGCTACTTCGGCGGTGTGGACCCGTTCGTCGATCGCGGACCGAAATACAGCCCGGAGAAGCAGGCCGAGATCGTGAAGCTAATCCAAGCCTTCACGGGCACGCGCGTCGAGGGCACCGAGCTGCCTCCCGCGCCGCGGTAGCCTCCCCGGGCCTCTTCGCCGCCGAGGCACAGAGAGCGCACAGGGTCGCAAAGCCGACCGGGCAGCGCGCGGTCCGTGTGGTCGCCCGGCGCGCTGGCCGCCGCCGTGCGGACCGCGTTCCCGCGCGGTCAATCCGACCGAGGTCGTCACCGGCGATCGACGAAGAAATCCGGCCGCGGATGCGACATCGCCTCACCTCCCCCGTCGCCACGCATCGTCGACGTGCCCCGAGGTTCCCGCCCCGCTTTGTTACGCAGGCCCTTCCGCGGTACGCTGCCGCCACGCAGTCTCCAAGGGAGTCGACCATGCACCTGCGTTCGCTCGTGCCGCTCACGGCTGCCGCCCTGCTCACTTCCGGCTGCCTGTCCGACTACCGCGTCCCGCGGCTCGGCGACACGCTCGGCAACGCCGCCCTCTTCGGCCAGTTCCGTTGTTACGACGGCCGCACCGGCCGGCCGATCTCGCTGCCCGCGGTCGCCCGCCGGGCCGCCGGGGCGGACGTAATCCTTTTCGGCGAGGAGCACAGCGACGCGGTCTGCAATGCGCTGGAGGCCGAGCTGCTGACCGAACTTGCCCGCCCCCCGCGCCGCACGGCTCTGGCCATGGAGTTCTTCGAGGCCGACACGCAGGCCGCGCTCGACGCCTACCTCGCCGGCCGACTGGACGAGGCCGCGTTCCGCAAGCAGGCCCGGCAGAACCGGGCCTACGTGCTGGCGCACCGCCCGCTGATCGAGTACTGCCGCGCCGCGGACATCCCGGTGATCGCCGCCAACGCGCCCCGGAGGCTCGTCCGCGCATTCCGGCTGTCCGAACAAGAGTATGACGAGTGGCGCGCCACGGTCGAAGCCGAAGACCGCCGCTGGATTCCGGTTCACAGTACATATCTGCCCGGTGCGTATGAGGAACGCTTCCTCGACATGATGAGCGGCCACGGGCCGGAGGGCGCCCCGCCCGCCACGCCCGCTCCACAGCCCGCCAGCCAACCCGCCAGCATGCCCGCCGCCCCGCCCGTCGAGGGCCAGCCCCTCGCGGAAACACCTGCCGCCACCGCCGCGCCGGACAGGCCGCCGAAGATGCCCGCGGAAATGCTCCCGCACGCCCCCCCGTCGCGCCCGGCGCTTTCATCTCCGGCCACGGCCCCCAGCCACACCCCGCCCGCAGCAACGCAGCCGGCCGCATCGCACCCCACGGAAACGCCACCCGCCGAATCGCAGCCGGTCGAGACGCAACCCGCCCCACCCTCCACGGCCGACACCCCCGAGCGCTTCTTCCGCGCCCAGCTCATGTGGGATGACGCGATGGCCGAGTCGCTCGCCCACTACCGCGCCCGGCATCCCGGCGACCGCATCATGCTCATCGTCGGTTCGTTCCACGTCGCGGCCGAGGGCGGGACGGCCGTGAAATTCGGCCAGCGCCGGCCGCTGGACCGCGTGTTCACGCTTGTATACCGCGGGACGAGCGAACCGGGGCTCGAGTTCGATCCGGAGGACCGGGGCGTGGCGGACGTGGTGATCTACGGGATCAAACCCCCGCCGGAAGAGAAGAAACCCTCGTGATTGCCGTCCGTCTCCGCCGCGCCTCGCGGGCCGGTGCGTGCGTTCAACGCAGCGCGAAGCGCTACCGCTGCACGACGCGCGAATCGCCCGCGTAGCCGGTCAGAAACAGGAACTGGTTCTGCGTGATGACCGGGATGAACATCTTCTGGGCCCGCTCGATCAGCGCCCGGAACTGACTGCGCTCGAGCTCCTTGCGCTGGGCCTGGTCGCGAACGACGTCGCTGACCCCGGCTCCGGGCTCGAGCGCGGGCCCGCTGGGCGCCACCCCGATGACGACGTAGTCGACGGATTCGTCGAGCTCCGGGACCACCTGGCCGCCCCACTGCCGGATGAGGCTGCTGATCTGCTCGACGCCGTTGAAGTCAATGTTGCCGTCGTAGTCGAGATCAAAATCACCGCGGACGACGAACTTGGGCTTGCGGTTGCGCTCGTAGGCGAGGTTGACGACGATGTCGCCTTCGAGGATCGGTTGGCCGGCCTCGCGACGCATCACGCGGCACTCGCTGGTCTCTTCGAGGACGGTGACGACCTCGAGCGAGGCCTTGCCGCGCAGGCCCTCGCTCGGCGTGCGGCTCTGCGAGTAGACCTCGAAGCCCATCCCCGGCTTGACCTTGTCGGCCGCCCCGAGGTTGACGTACACGACGTCGCTGCCCGGGATGGCCCGCAGCACTCGGCCGTCGGCGCTCGTCAGGATGGCGCTGGGGTCGAAGGTGCTCGGCTTCAGCGCCTGCACCTGCTTCTGTAGGTCGCCGATCAGCGTGGTCAGGCGGCCGATCTCGATCTCGCGGTCTTGGAGCGACTTGAGCCCCTCGCGCTTGATGGTCTGGAGCTGGGCCTCGGTCGCGTCGAGGGTGCTCTGGAGCTCGCGGAGCTGGGCGTCCTTCTGCTGGAGGGCGCTGATCTTCTCGTCCTGGGCCCGCTGGAGGCCGGTGCGCAACTCGCCCACCTGGGCGGTGAACTGCTCCTGCTGGCTGCGCAGACCCTCGGTGCACGCCGCGAGGTCCTGCTGGAGCGTCGCTTTTTCATCCGCGCTGGCCCGCGCCTCCTGGGCCTTCTCGGCGTAGCGGCGGCTGAGCGTTTCGAGCGCGGTAACCAGCGACTGGTTCTTCTCGACCGCGCCGTCCGTGATCTTGCTGGCGCGTTCGAGGGCATCCTGGGCCTTGCGCTGCATCGCCGGGGGCATGTCCTCGGCGTTGCCCGTCACGAGCGAGGCCAGCTTGCGCTGGTCATCGGCGACGACCGCGAAGATCGGCGTCTTCCGGGCGTCGGCCTCGCCCTTGTAGTACGCGGGTGGCTTGCCGAACTCGCTCAGCTGCCGATTCGCGGTGTCCGCCGCCGCCTGGGCACCCTTGTTCTTCGTGAGCTGGAAGATGAACAGGCCGAGCGCGACGACCGAGACCACCGCGAACGCGATCATCCCGTACATCATTCCCGAGGGACCCCCGTGCAGCGTAACGGGCCGACCGGCCATGGCTCACTCCTGTAAGTCCGCTGGCGACCGAGCCTCGGGTCGGACGCCGCTGCGCCCCGCGCGGCCATTGCAGCCCGCGGTCGCGAGAGTATGAGAGCATCGCGCTTCCTTGTCAAACAAAGCATGGCCGGCCGGTCAACCCCCCCGCCGACGCCCGCCGGCGCGGACTTGACCCGACCGGCTTGACGGCGGCATCATTCGACGCCGTATGTCCAAGACCGTACGCCGGCTGAAGTTCGAGGACGCCATGACGCGCCTCGATCAGATCGTCGCCGCGATGGAATCCGGCGAGATCGGCGTCGAGGAGTCCATCGCTCGTTACGAGGAGGCCATGGAGCTCGCCGCCCAGTGCCGCCAGATCCTCGACGCGGCCGAACAGCGAATCCGGAAAATCCAGCTCGACGCCGCCGGCCGGCCGCAAATCACCCCGTTCGAGGCGCCGGCCGCCGAGCCCGGCGACAGCGCGACGGGCGACGAAAATGACGACCCGCCCTCGCCGCCGGCGTCATAGCAGCCCGTTGAACAAGGGCACTGGCTCCGCGCCCACCCAGCATCACAGTCGCGCCAATAGCTGTTCCCGCGGTGCCTGTCCCCTTTTTCAACCGGCCGATGCCGGTCCGCAGCACGCCCGCGGGCGACGCCCCGGCTTCCAGCGCTCCCCCACGCGGGGGGTAAACATCGATGCGCGCCGCACAGCTCATCCACGATGCCCAAGTCGTTCTCGGAACCCTGACGCGCGGCGTATCTGACGCGCTGCTGCCGCAGACGTGCGCAGCCTGCGGCCGGTGGGTGACCACCTGCCCCGGCGCGCTGTGTCCCGACTGCCGGGCAAACGTCGAGGTCGAACGCCGCCAGCCGGCTTGTCCGCGCTGCGGTCGGACCGTGCCCCGAGTGTCGATTCATGAAGGGCGTTGCGCGCGTTGCCGACGCGAGTACTTCTGGAACGTGGCTGGAGTGGCGCGGGTGGGGCGCTACACGCCGACGCTGCGGGTGCTGGTGCACGGGCTGAAATATGACGGATACGAGCGCAACGCGGATATACTGGCCGAATTCATGGCGGCGGCCGTCCGCGCTGCCGCGTGGCCGCAACCGCTGGATGCGCTGGTGCCGGGGCCGATGCACTGGCGGCGGCACCGGCAGCGACCGTGCGATCATGCGCGGCTGCTGGCCGAGGCGCTGGCGCAGCGGCTGGGCGTGCCGGTCGTGTGCCCGCTCCGGCGGCGGCGGTACGGGCCGAGCCAGACGCAGCTCAGCCAAGCCGGCGGCCGGCGGCAGACGTCGGGCACGCGGTCACGGGCCGCCCGATTCGAGAACGTTCGCGACGCGTTCAGCCCGCGACCATGGTGGCTGCCGCCGTGGGGACGGCCCAGTCTGGCCGGTCGAACCGTGTGCATTATCGACAATCTGCTCGTGTCGGGGGCCACGGTGACGGAGGTTTCCCGGCAGTTGCGGCGGCTCGGCGCGCGGCACATCTACGCGGTGGTCGCCGGCCGGCCGCCCGCGCCCGGCGACCCGCGGTCCGAGTCCGGAACGGTGGTGCGCTTCACGGGGCCGGAAGACTCTTGAGTCCCTCCGCGGCCGCCCGTGCCTGCGGGGAATCGGGGTATTTCTCGATCACTTTGCGATAGTATTTTTCGGCGGAGTCGTAGCGCTTGACCTCCGCGAGCTGCCGCGCCATGCTCAGCCAGCTCTCCGCCTCGCGCTGCCCTTTCGCCTCCCCGGCCGCCCGGATCTGCTCGGCGGCGTTCGCGTCGGCCCGCAGCTCGGCCGCGGCATCGGCCGCCGTCCGACCTTCGGGCCGGTCGGCGTGCAACCGCGCGAGTTGCTCGTACAGTTCGAGGGCCTCGGCGTACCGGCCTGCGGCACGCAGCTTGTTCGCCTCGGCCAATTGTGCGCCCAAGGGGTCGTCTTGACCGGCACCTTTGGCGCTCCCGCCGTCACGCGGGGCCTGCTTCAGGGCCTCTTCGATCGCCTTGGCCAGTCCCGCGCCCCGGGCGTTGTCCGAAACGACCCGCCCGTCGCGGCCGAGGACGTACATCTTGGGAATGCCGCGGACCTCGAAGCGGTCGGCCAGTTGCTTGCCGCCCTCGAAGATCTGCCGCCAGGTCATCCCGTTCTTCTCGATGTAGCTTTTCAGCTCCTTCTCGTTGCGGTCGAGCGAAATCCCGATGATCTCGAAGCCCCGGTCGTGATACTTGTCGTACGCGGCCTTGATGCTCGGGACCTCGCCGCGACACGGGCCGCACCAGGTCGCCCAGAAGTCGATCAGCACGACCTGCCCGCGGAAGTCCGCCAGCTTCAGAGGCTTGCCACTGCGCAGGTCTGTGCCGCTGAACTCCGGAAAGACCTGCCCGCGCGCCACTGGTTGGGCATCGACCGTTGCGCACGCCAGCGACAGCGCTCCTGCCACAACCGCGCACAGTCCCAGCCGCGGCATTCCTGATCCTCGCGACATTCGCGCTTCCCTCGCCTAGATCGCGTCCGGCTCGCGCTCCCCCACTCCCCCGCATGATACTTGCCGGCCGGGACGCGCGTCAAAGCCGAGTCGCAGAAGCGGGGCGCGGCGGAGGCAGCCGACGTCAGAGCTCCCGGAACCGGGCCGTGAAGTGCCGCAGGCTGGGCGGCTCGGAGACGATCTCCAGGGGGCGCAGGGACTTGCGCTGCGCGTAGAGCTCGATGACAGCCTCGACCACGTAGTCGATATGACTCTGGGTGTAGACCCGCCGCGGGATGGCCAGGCGGACCAGCTCCATCGGCGGCGGGCCGCTTTTGCCGAACATCACGCTGCCGATCTCGACCGCGCGGATGCCCGCGTGGCGATACAGCCCGATCACCAGCGCCTGGCCGGGGAAACGCTCCGGCGGGATGTGCGGGCAGAAATGCCGGGCGTCGATGTAGATCGCGTGCCCGCCGGGCGGCTCGACGATCTGCACGCCGGCCGCGAGCAGCTTCTCGCCCAGGTACTCGGTGCTGCGGATGCGGTACTGAAGGTAGTCCTCATGCACGACCTCGTCGAAGCCCTGGGCCATGGCCTCGAGGTCGCGGCCGGCCAGCCCGCCGTAGGTGATGAAGCCCTCGGTGAGGATCAGCAGCTCGTCGGCGCGGCGGATGATCTCGGCGTCGCGCAGCAGCAGCAGGCCGCCGATATTGACCAGCCCGTCCTTCTTGGCCGAAATCGTCGCCCCGTCGGCCAGCGAAAACATGTCGCGGACGATCTCGCGGACGCCGCGGTCCTGCTGGCCGGGCTCACGCTGCTTGATGAACCAGGCGTTTTCGGCGAAACGGCAGGCGTCGAGGAAGAGCGGCAGATTGTGCTGGTCGCACAGCCTGCGGACCGCCCGCAGGTTCTCGAGCGAAACCGGCTGGCCGCCGCCGCTGTTGTTGGTGACGGTGACCATGACGAGCGGGATGCGCTCGCGGCCGACCTCGCGGATGAGACTCTCGAGCTTCCCGAGATCGATGTTGCCCTTGAACGGATGGCGGACTTGGGGATGTTTGCCCTCGTCGATGACGAGATCGACGGCCTTGGCGCCGGTGTGCTCGATGTTGGCCCGCGTCGTGTCAAAGTGGTTGTTGTTGGGAACGACCTTGCCCGGCCCGCCGACCAGCTCGAAGAGGATGCGTTCGCTCGCCCGGCCTTGGTGCGTCGGCAAGACGTGCTCGAAACCCGTAATCTCACGCACCCGGTCCTGCAACACGTACCAACTCTTCGCTCCGGCGTACGACTCGTCGCCGCGCATGACGCCCGCCCATTGGAGCGAGCTCATCGCCCCCGTGCCGCTGTCCGTCAGCAGGTCGATCAACACGTCCTCGGCCCGGACGAGGAACAGGTTGTACCCGGCCTCGACCAGCAGTTGTTCGCGTTCCGCACGCGTGGTCATGCGGATCGGCTCGACGACCTTGATGCGGAACGGCTCGATGATGGTTTTCATGGCGGAGTTGTACCACGCCGGCGGGAGTGGAGGAAACCCGGCGCGAGACGCGAGGGCACCGGGCGTTCGCGTCCTTCACGGCCGCCACGCTTCCAGCACCGCGATCAGGGTGTGATCGAGCGGACTGGCGATCGCCGCGGTCGCCGCTTCGAGGCCGCGGGCGCACATCATCTCGTAGTAGAACATCTGGTTGCGCACCGGGATGATGCTCAGCAACGCGGCCAGCGCCAGCGCTAGCCAGGTCGTTGCGGCCGTGCGGGCCATCGCCAGCCACGCGCGCCGCGGCTGTGGCGGCTTCCTCCGCGCGTGCAGTGCGGCGGCGGCGGCGAGCAACATCACGGTCGCTCCCACGGCCAGCCAGACCAGCGTCGGCCAGCCACCGCCGGCCTGGTCCAGGCGCCGCAGGTCCTGATCGAAGCGGGTGTCCCGCAATACCGCATGAATGCCCCCGCCGATCAACAGCACCGTTGCCGGCGCCAGCGAGAGCATCCGTCGCCCCCGGCGTTTCACGCTCGCGACGCCGCGCCTCCAGCCACGCGTGTACGTCAAGATCGCCACAACCCCCGCCGTCGCCGCGGCCGCCGCGAGCCAGAGCGCCCATGCCAGAAGCCGAAGCGGTACCGCAAAGGGTGCCGGCGGCGGATCTTCTCCCAGCCGCAGCACCAGCGGCGGCTCCGGGGCGGCCGCGGCCCGCGCGTGATAGCGGGTCCGCCACGCGCGGCACTTCTCGATGATCGAGGCCGCGGCGTCATCGGCCATGGCCGGATCATCCGCCGCGGCGGACTCCAGCTCGCGCGCCAGCAGGTCGGCCGCCAGCAGCCGGACCGACGGCGGCCCCGGCTCGAGCACCCACTGCCGCAACACCTCGCGCAGAGCCGTGCGGCACGTCGCGGCCGCTTCCGGCTGGCCGTCGGCGGACAGCGCGGCGGCCAGCTCGGTCAACCGCGCGGCGAGCACCTGAAGGTACGGCCCGTGCGGCCAGCCGATGTTGTCCTGGGCCGTGCAAAGCGCGACCGCCGGCCGCAGGCCGAGCTCCTGGTAGACCGCGGCCTCGGCCGCCAGCAGCTCATTGAGAAAGTGGCGGAATCGGCCGCCACGCAGGCCGGCCAGCAGCGGCTGCACCGCGGGCCACCATTCGAGCGGCGTTTGGCCGGCAAGGCGGCGCTGTTCGAGGGTGGCCGCGAGAAACTGGAGCCGCCCGACATCCGTATCGCGCAGCGCGGCCAGACGGTTGCGCAGCTCGTCGGCGAGCGCGGGCAGCCGATCGGAGTTCCGCAGGGCGTCGTTGAACTCCTGGCCGCTGATGACCAGCAGCAGGCCCTGGCGGGCGGGCGCGGTGTAGTTCGGGCGGGCGCGGGCGAAGGTCGAGCGGACGACGTCGCGATTGAGGGCGGCCCGCGCGGGTCCGGGCAAGCTGCGCCAGAGCGCGTGGAGTTGCACCGCGGCGATCACGCTCGCGACGAGCGCCGCCAGCATCACAAGCAGCAGTCCGCGGGACACCCGGGCCGGCTCGGCCG
>CAZMCT010000091.1:0-16396 GCA_964564785.1 uncultured Planctomycetales bacterium | reverse complement strand
CTGCACGCGGACGCGGGTTCGCCGCCCGCGAAGGCCCCCGGCCGCTGAGCGGCGGCGGGGCGGCCTAGGGGTACGCCGCGCTCAGCGGCATGAGCTCTGACATCGACGGGCCCGGTTCGTCGGGTGCGGGCGCGTACAGGAACGAGAGGTCCTCGCCGTTGAGCGTGGCGACGCGCAGCTCCGGCCGCGAACTGAGGCTCAGCGGCCCCTCGAGTTGCTCCGGCGGCAGCGGCCGGTCGTGCGCGTCGAACGCGATGACGACGACGGGGTCGAAGGGCTGCTGGCGGCGGTAGCGCACGACGGCGGCATAGCGGCCGTCGGCCAGCCGCAGCTTCGAACCGATCGGGAAGGGCTGGATGAGCCCGGCGAAGGTGTGCATCAGTCGCGGGTCGTAGAAGCGGCGGTACGGCCCGCGGGTCATCTCCCACAGGACACGCGCCGGCGATTTCGCGCCGTGGTAAATCCGCTCGCTGGTGGCGGCGTCGAAGGCGTCCGCGATGCGCAACAGTCGGGCGAACACGTGCTGCCGGTGGCCGGGGATCCCGCGCGGGTAACCGGTGCCGCAGAAGTTCTCGTGGTGCATCTTGACCACGACGCGCGCGACCGCCGAGAAGGTCGGCGGCAGCGCGTTGAACGAGTCCAGGGGGTGCCGGCGGACGGCGGCCCGCTCCGCGGGCGTCAACGGGCGCGGCAGGCGGGCGAGGTGCTGGAGCGGCAGCATGCCGATGTCCATCACCAGGGCCGCCAGGCCGAGCGGCGTGAGGTCGTGGGCGAAATGGGCGCTCACCTCGCGGGCCCGGATCTGCCGCCGGCGCTCGCTGATCACGTAGTCCATCGCCGCGTTGCCGAGCAGCAGGCTCAGGTAAAAGACGTTGCCGGTGTGTGTGCCCAGATACGTCCGACTGTCCGTGCACGCCGTCACCAGCGCCGCGCTCACCCGGTTCGCGCTCAGGTACTCTATCAGCTCCGTCACCGTCAGCCGCAGCAGCCCGACGTCGACCGCCGAGAGCGACTCGCGGACCGCGAAGCGCTCTCCCACCTGCGCCAAGCAAGCCGAGACCCGCCGCTGCGCCTCGGCCGCGATCCTCCGCTCGCGCGTGTCATCCTCGAACTCGAGCAGCCGGTCGAGCAGGGGATCCTCGATCCGCACGCACATGGCTGGGAAACGCCGCCGGATGATCGCGACGTCGGACGCCGAAAGCAGCCGCCCGCCGTGCAGCATCAGTTGGCCGTTGACCACCACCGGCTCGAACAGCTTCATCCCGGGTTGCAACTCGTCGGTCGGGATCAGCAACGGCATGCGTACCCTCGCAGTGGCGTCTGGTATGCGCCGACTTCGACTCGTCGGCGCGCGGCACGGCGCCCGACAGACGGCGCGCCAAAGGCCGCAGACCCGTTGCACCCCTCTTGGCAGCCCATTGAGAGAGGGGGCCGGCTCCGCGCCGCCCCACCATCACGGCAGTGCCAACCGCGAGTCCCGCGGTGCCGGTCCCCTTTTTCAACGGGCTGTTGGGCGTACGCCGGTTTCGCCGTAACGCCCCCCGCCCGCGCCGACCAGCGGCCGCGCGGACACTGAAACATGCGATATGTCGCCCGGCCGGCCAAGCCGCGCCGGCGTCCCAGTACGGTGCGGCCTGGGGCCGGAAACACGTGGCGCGAGAGTGTCGGCGTCGCGAAAGACCGCTGTGCGCCGGGTGACGATAACCCGCGGAAGTTAGGGAGGTTTCCGTTGTCAAAATGGGCAGGCCGCCACCCCCCGTGCTGGCGATTCCGGACGCGCGCTACTATCATCGCCCCGGTTCAGGACGGAGACCCGCATGAGCACCCCGCTGCCGCGTTTTCGCCGCGTCCTGCTCAAAATCACGGGCGAAAGCTTCTGCACGGCGGGAGGGTTCGGCCTCGAGCGCGGCGCCCTCGACCGCACCGCCGACGAAATCGCGGCGGTGGCCGAGCTCGGCGTCCAGATTGCGGTCGTGCCCGGCGGCGGCAATTTCCTTCGTGGCGCCAACGTCGTCGGCGAGCTCGGTCTGCCACGATCCACCGTGGACTACATGGGCATGCTGGGAACCGTCCTCAACTCGCTGGCGCTCGAGGGCGCGCTCGAGCGCCTGGGCCGCCCCGCCCGGGTGCTGAGCGCCCTGGAGATCGCCCGCGTCGGCGAGCCGTACGAGCGCCGCCGGGCCCTCGAGCACTTGGAATGCGGGCGGGTGCTGGTGCTCGCCGCGGGCACCGGGAACCCGCACGTGACGACCGATTCGTGCGCGGCCATGCGCGGCATCGAGCTGGAGGCCGACGTCCTGCTCAAGGCCACCAAGGTCGACGGGGTCTACGACGCCGACCCGGCCTGTGAGCCCGCGGCCCGGCTCTACCGCGCAGTGACCTATGAAGAGGTCCTCGCCGGGCGCCTGCGGGTGATGGACATCGGCGCGACCGAGATGTGCCAGCAGTACCAGCTGCCGGTCATCGTCTTCAACTTCTTCCAGCCCGGTACGCTCCGCCGCATCGTCCTCGGTGAGCCGCTGGGAACGTCCATGGGGCCGGGTTGATGTCGCCGGCCGCGGGCGAGCGCTGCGATGCTCCGACGCCGCCGGAAGCCGCCGCAGGGCCGCGAACCCGCACGGGCTGGCGCGACCCGCACCAGTGGCGGTTGTGGCTGACCGGCCTGGTCGGCAGCCGCTATGACGGCCTCACGCACTTCGCCGTCGTCGAGCCCGGCGTGCTGCTGCGTTGCGGTCAGCCGCGCCTGCGCGACCTCGACGCACTCCGCGCTGCGCATGGCCTGCGGACGATCGTTTGTGCTCGCGGCGGGACGCGGCACCCATTGCGCGGGCGTTGGTTTCGGCGGCAGCGGGCCTGGTGCGCCCGTAACGGCGTCGAACTGGTGCATCTGCCGTTCTCCGATGCGGCCGCGCCCCCGGCCGTGATCTTCGAGCGGTTCCTCGAGGTCGTCGGCGACGCGGCCCGCCGGCCGGTGCTCGTGCACTGCGAGCAGGGGTTCCACCGGACGGGCGTGCTCGTGGCCGCGTTCCGCCTGGCGGTTCAGCACTGGCCGCTGGAGCGTGCGGTGCGCGAGATGGAGGCGAGCGGATTCGAAACGCGGCGCGAAAAACGGCAGGGGTTGCTCGCGGCGCTGCGGAGCTGGGCGGAGTCGCGCCCGCGCGGGACCTGACACCGACCGCGCCGGTGGGCCGGCGCGGTACACTCTCGCCGGTCCGAGCGTCGCCCGGGCGGGCAGCGTCACCGTCGCCGCGCACCGGGACAGGAGGCGGTTTCCGCGCTCATGCCCGTGGATTCGACAGCCGTGACGTCGCGCGCCGCTCCGGCCCGCGATCGCCAGCTCCTGTGGTGGATGTTCGGCTTTCTGCGGCCGGTGTCGGGGATCGCGCTGCTGGCGTGCGTGTACTGCGCGGCGTGGATCGGCGCGGAGATTCTGACCGTCCGGCAGACGGCGCACGCGATCAACACCATCGAGCAGGTGCGACTCCGGTCGGTGCCGGGCGCGTGGAGTTTTTGGGCCTGGCTGCGGGGGACCTCGAACGAGGCGGCGAGTCTGGAGCGCGTGGTGCTGCTCCTGGCGCTGTTCAGCGTGGCGATGGGGGTGCTGAGCTATCTGCGCGAAGTCGCGAACATGAAGCTCAGCATGTACAAGGTGTTCTACATCCGCGAGGCGGTCTACGACCAGCTTCAGCGGGTCGGACTGCGCTTTCACGACCGGCTCTCGACCGGCGAGCTGATCAACCGCGCGCTGAGCGACCTTCAGAACGTGCGGGCGTTCATCAACACGGCCGTGCTGCTGACGCTCGAAATCGGGCTGATCGTCGGCGGCTACGTGGTCGTGCTCTTCACGCGCTCACCGTGGGCGGCAGCGCTGGCCCTGGCGCCCCTCCCGCCCTGGGTCTGGTACACGGTGCGCTTCAGCCGTCGCATGCGCCCCGCCCAGGAGGCGGTCATGCGCGTGGGCGACCGCAACATCTCGATGATCGCCGAGAACGTCGCGGGCGTGCACGTCGTGCGGGCGTTCGCGACCGAACCCTACGAGATCGCCCGTTACGACCGGAACTGCGACCGGTTCCTCAAGCGCGTCCTGGCCCGCATCCGCATGTACGCCGACTTCATCCCCGTGATCCGCGGCCTGTCGATGGCCTCGCACCTGGCGCTGTTCCTCCTCGCCGGCGCCCTGATCATCAGAGGCGTGCTCCTCCCCGGCGACATCCTCCTGCTCGGCTCCGCGATGGGTGCCATCCTCGGCCGACTCCAGCAGGTCGCCACCATCAGCGAGCAATATCAGAACGCGCTCGTCTCGGCCCGCCGCCTGCGCGAAGTACTCCAGGCCGAGCCCACCGTGCGTACCCGCCCCGACGCCCGGCCGCTCCCGCCGGGCCCCGGCCGCGTCCGTTTCGAGCAGGTCACATTCGGCTACGACCCGGCTCGCCCCGTACTTCGCGACATCAGCTTCGACGTCCCCGGCGGCCGGACCGTCGCCATCGTCGGCCCCACCGGCGCCGGCAAGAGCACGCTCGCCTACCTCCTGGCGCGCCTCTATGACCCGCAGCACGGCCGCATCCTCGTCGATGGCTGCGACGTCCGCGACGTGACGCTCGACAGCCTGCGGACCCAGGTCGCGTTCGTCTTTCAGGAGACCTACCTCTTCAGCGATTCCGTGGCCGCGAACATCGCGTACGGTCAGCCGCGCACCCCCGCCGAGCGTATCCGGGAGGCAGCGCAAATGGCCCAGGCCCACGAGTTCATCGCCGGGCTGCCCAAGGGCTACGAAACCGTGCTGGGCGAGCGCGGCGTCACGCTCTCCGGCGGCCAGCGCCAGCGGCTCGCGATCGCCCGCGCCCTCTGCGCCGACCCGCGCATCCTGATCCTCGATGACGCGACCGCCGCGGTCGACCCCGAGACCGAGGAGCTGATCCACGGTCAACTGCGGGCCCTCGGCCGCAAGCTCACGGTCTTCATCATCGCTCACCGGCTGAACACGGTCCGTACGGCCGACCTGGTGCTGGTGCTGGAGAACGGCCGGCTCACGCAGTCGGGGACCCACAGCGAGCTGATGCGAACCGATGGCCACTACCGCGACATCGCCGCCGTCCAGCTTGCCGCCGACGACGAGCCGCGCCCGCGCGCCGATTCGCGCACGTGAAGCGGCTCGGGCCGCGGAACGCGAGCGCCGCTCGACCTCAGGCCGGCCCCAGCGACCGGACGCGGTCGGCCCGGTTGCAGATCTCGGTTACGCGAAGCCCGAAGTTCTCGCCCACCTTGACGCAAACCCCCCGGCCCACCCGCTGGTTGTTCACCAGCAGGTCCAGCGGCTCTTCGACCGGCTTTTCGAACTCGATGATCGCCCCCACGCTCAGGTCGCGCACCGCCGCGATCTCCATCTGCCGCGTCGCCAACTGCACGATGACCGGCACCCGCAACCGCAGCAGCCGATTGACGTCCGGCGCGGTCGCCTTCATCGCCGGCAGTGTCGCGGCCGACTTCGGCGGCGCGGTCTCGGCGCGCGCCGCCGCCGCGAGGCCCGTGGCCTCGGACAGGAGCAGGTCGATCTCGGACTGGTCGACGATCATGTCTGGGCGCAAAGGATGCGCATTCCCGCCAGGGACGCGCGGCCGGCGCGACCTCCACGCTCTCTTTTCCATCGGTTGCGTGCGCGCTGCGGCTCAACGCCGCCATGCGGCGGCCCATAAAACCGGCCCCCCATCGAGCGCTTCGCGTTCACAACGCCGGCTGCCACCGGGCGTGCCAGAGTTCCAACATCAGCAGCGCCCACAGCGGGTGCTCGTAGTTCGTCCGGCCGGCCACGTGATCATCCACGAGCTCCCGCAGCCAGGCCGGCCGGAAGATCGCCGCACACAGGCCGCCGGGCGACAGAACGCGCTCGTGCAGCAGATCGGCGAGTTCGGCTCGCAGCCACGCGCCCACGGGCACGCCGAAGCCCATCTTCGGCCGCGCGCGGATCTCGGGCGGCAGCACACCGCGGGCGGCCCAGTCCTTCAGGATGCGCTTCCCGCCGCCCCGCCCCAGCCGCCACTCCAGCGGCAGCGACAGCGCGAATTCGACCAGTTCGTGATCAAGGAACGGTGCGCGGCATTCCAGACTGCACGCCATCGACGCGAGGTCCACCTTTGTCAGCAGGTCCCCCGGCAGGTAGCTGACCAGATCGGTGCGGTTCGCCCGCTCGGCGTCCGGCCCCGGGGCGGCCGCGTACAGCCCCGCCAGCCAGTCGCGCGGCTCATCGAACGCCAGCCGGGCCCGGAACTCCGCGGTGTATCCCGACGCGAGCAGCGCGGGCGGAAACACGTTGACCCACGCCAGGTAGCGGTCGGCCGGGGCGGCCGGCAGCGTGGACAGCAGGCGGTACAACCGGCTGCCGAGTGTGCGGGGTTGCGCATGCGGGATCCAGCGTGCAGCCGCGGCGAGTGCGGCTCGCGCCGGTCGCGGCAGCGCGCCGAGCCGTGCGGTCAGGGCCGCGGCCCGGTAGCGGTCGTAGCCGGCGAACGCTTCGTCGCCGCCGTCGCCGGTCAGCGCGACCGTGACGAATTGGCGCGTGTAGCGGGCGACGTAATAGGTCGGGATCGTGGACGAGTCGGCGAACGGTTCGTCGTAGTGATAGGCCAACGTGTCGAGCACTTCGCGGGCCTGGGGTGTGACGTGCTGCTCGCGGTGCTCGCTGCCGCACAGCGCGGCCATGGTCCGGGCGTGGGCCGTCTCGTCGTAGCGCGGATGCGGGAAGCCGATGGTGAACGTCCGCAGCGGGGCGACGCCCAGCCGCTGCATGAGCCGGACGACGATCGACGAGTCGATCCCGCCCGACAAGAACGCCCCCAGCGGCACGTCCGCGACCAGCCGCTTCCGCACGGCCGCCGTGAGCAATTCGTCGAGCCGCGTCTGGGCGTCGGCGTACGTGCCGGCGAAGCGGGGCGGATCGAGGCGGTAGTACGGCCGCGACGG
This sequence comes from uncultured Planctomycetales bacterium, assembly GCA_964564785.1. Classification (GTDB taxonomy): domain Bacteria; phylum Planctomycetota; class Phycisphaerae; order UBA1845; family Fen-1342; genus CAZMCT01. The sequence goes on along the minus strand of CAZMCT010000091.1, from coordinate 9,439 downwards.
CTCGCCAACTGCACTGCCGACACGACCGTGACACACCGACAGCACATGACCGGGCGGCAGGCGCCGGAATCCGCGGTAGATCGAGTGTGGGGCGGGGACGTACTGGAACACGAGGTAGCGGTGCAGCGACTGCGGGTCGATCGTGCGCGGGATTCCGGGCAGCGCGAGGATCGCTTTTGCCTCGCTGGCGAAGTACAGCCGCTCGCCGAGCACCGCGTACGTCAGCGGCTTCTTGCCGAACCGGTCGCGGGCCAGCAGCAGCCGCCCGCGCTGCGCGTCCCAGATGGCGAAGGCGAACATGCCGGCCAGCCGCTCGACGCCCTGCTCGCCGAGGTCCTCGTACAGGTGCACGATGACCTCGGTGTCGGTCCGCGTCGCGAAGCGGTGCCCGGCCGCTTCGAGCTCGGCCCGCAGCTCCCGAAAGTTGTAGATCTCACCGTTGAAGACGACGTGAATCGTGCCGTCTTCGTTGGCGATCGGCTGGTTGCCGCCGGCCAGGTCGATGATCGCCAGCCGCCGGAACGCCAGCCCGCACCGGCCGCGTGGATCAATGTGATACCCTTCGTCGTCGGGCCCGCGGTGGACGAGCGCGGCGGCCATGGTGCGCAGCTCTTCCGCCGCAACCGGGGGCGCCGCGCCGACGTTCAGAATGCCCGCGATCCCGCACATGCCTCAGCTCTTCGGCTGGCAGCGCGGGCAGATGTGCGTGCCGCGCTGGCCGACGCGCAGCCCGACGATCGGCGTCCCGCACGCCCGGCACGGCTCGCCCGCCCGGCCGTACACCGCGAGCTTCCGCTGCATCCACCCCCCCGGGTACGCCCAGTCAATCGACGTGCCATGATTGCGGATCGCCAGCCGCAGCACCGCCCGGACGGCCGCGTGCAGCCGCCGAATCTGCGCATCACTCAACCGGTCGCTGCGGCACAGCGGATGCAGCCCGGCCCGGAACAGCGCCTCGTCGGTGTAGATGTTTCCCAGCCCCGCCAGCACACGCTGGTCCAGCAGCAGCGGCTTGAGTTGCCGCCGCCGGCCGCGCAGCAGCCCCGCCAGACGCTCGGCCGTGAAACCGCGGGCCAGCGGCTCCGGCCCCAGTTCCGCGGTCGCCCCGGCCAGATCCCGCGTGTAGAGGATCCGCCCGAACTTCCGCGCATCGCAAAACGCGAGCGTTCCGTCGTCGAGCCCGAGCGTCGCGCGGACGTGCCGCACCCCGCTCCCTTCCAGAGAAGGAACAGGAGGAGCGTCTGAATCGCGGGAACAGGAACCGCTCCCTGCCCCGCCCCGGCGAGCGAGACGGGGGTTGATGGCGGCTCGCAGGGCAGGGCCCGGGGAGGGTGGCTCACCGTTCAGCCACTCAAATCGCCCGCTCATGCGCAGATGCACCAGCAGCCAGCCACCGTCGTCCAATGCCAGTACGATGAACTTGCCCCGCCGGGTCACATCCGTGATCGTGCGGCCCACAATCGCACGCCGCAAGCGGCCCGGCGGCGGGCTGACCCCCTTCGGCCACAGCGACCGGAACCCCACGATCCGCCGTCCCAGCAGCCCGGGCCGGAAATTGCGGACGATCGTCTCGACCTCGGGCAGCTCGGGCATCCCGGCATTGTAGCGGCTTGCCGCGGCGCGTCGCCCGAGCCGACCGGCCGCCCACCGGACGCGCTGTCCTTCCGCGTGGCATCTGCCGTGTGGTATCGGCCTCCAGCCGTATTCGCAGCTCCCGGCCGCCCCGCTGCGGAAGGGAGCCGGCTCCGCGCCAACCCGCCATCACGCTGGCGGCAACAGACGCTCCCGCGGTGCCAGCACTCCGCCGTGCCTGTCCGCTTTTTCAACCGGTCCCCGTTTTCAACCGACTCGTCGCGGCGAGCCACTACGGCGCCCCGCGCAGCGCCCGCAGCTTCTTGAGGTTCTCGCGGGCTTCGGTGTTCTCTGACCACACCGCCAGCGCCCGCTCGAAATTCGCGGCCGCCTCGGCGAACTGCCGCTGCCGGAGCTCCGGATCTCCGGCTTGCTGCCCCTGTTGGATGCGCAGCACGCCCAGATCGTTCAGGATCCGACTGACGTCCGGATCGCGCTCGCTGAGCTCGCGGATGAACGCCAGATCGTAACGCTCCAGATCGCCCGCGCTGACGCCGGACGCCAGGGCCGCCTCGATCGGCGCCCGCAGCTCCGGCTCATCCGCGTACGCGTCGGCGCTGCGCACCAGCATCTGCCGGTACGGCGTGGTCACATCCAGCCGCGTCGTCAGCGCCCGTTCGAGCGCTACGCGGGCCCCCGCGATGTCGCCCCCCTGGGCCAGCAGCCCGCCCAGCAGCCGCTCCACCCGGTCCGGGTCCGCGTCGTGCGCCAGCGCCAGCCGGTATTGCTCAATCGCCTCGTCGCGCCGCCCCTGAACCTTGCACAGCTCGCCCAGATTGAAATGCACCACGCCCCGCAGCACCCGCGGGCAATCCTGCGTCAGCACCCGGCGGAGGGCCGCCTCGCCCGCCGCGGCCGACTCGCCCCGCCCCTGCGGACCGGCCGCCCGCGCCAGCGCGATCCCGCGGTTCACCTGCACCCGCAAGTCGTCCGGCCGGATCTCCAGCGCCCGCTCGTACTGCCCCAGCGCCAGCGGGATGTCCCCGCGCCGCAGCGCATCGTCCCCGAAGTCCTTGTACGCCCGGGCCTCCGCGGCCTGGCCGCGCTGCGCCGCCCCTTCGATCCACTCCGGTCGCAGCCCCGACACGAGTCCGAACACCATCAGCAACACCCAGACCGCCAGCAGCAGGAGCGTGAAGGCCCGCTCGGTCGGGCCGGGGCGCCGCACGGCGGCCACGGCCGGGCGCTGCTTAGCGCGTGCTGTGCAAGACGAAGAGGACATGTTTGCCCGCGCTCCGCAAGGCGTTGTACCGCTCGCAGGCCGCGGCGCTGGGCAGGATAATCACCTGCGTGCCGCGCTGCGTGAAACGGTTCCACACGAACTGGTGCGGGCCGTGATCGGGGAATCCGCGCCCGCCGCAGCCGTCCGGCCCGCTGCCGATCAGCAGGATGTCCGGCGCGTGCCGCAGGAAAAACCGCTGGTCGCGCTCGTTGAAATACTCCTTCTTGTCGACGAACCGGAACCGGCCGTCCGGGTACACCAGCACGTCGAAGTATGGCAGCGGAATGCCGGCGTACAGCAGCCGCCCGGCCCCGTGCCACGCCATGAGCGACCCGCGCTGCGTCCAGGCCGACCAGCCGAGACCGCCACCCACGAGCACGGCGACCGTGACCAGCGCCACCTGCCCCGCCCGGAACTGCGATACGTGCAGCATCAGGAACGCGGCCGCGAACAACCCGAGCGTAATCAGCACGGCCGCGCCGGCGTACCGCGAATCCGTCAGCAGCGACCCCACGCCCAGGAAGATGAATCCGAGCAGGAACAACAGCGCGAGCACCGACGCCGGCGTGCGGAAGTAATCGCGCAAATGTGTGTGCCGGATACGCCGCCACTGCCCCGGCAGAGCATTCGCGGGCGTCGTCCACAAGTAGAGCGCGGCGATGCCGATCAGCGTGCCCCACGCGTCCTTGCCGATGTCGCTGATGTCGAACACCCGGCTGCTCAGCAGCCCCTGGAACGCCTCGTCGAACGTCGAGAACGCCAGGGCCGAGAAATAGGTCCCGAGCATCATGGCGGCCGTTGTCCAGCCGCGCGGCGCGAGGTCGCGGTAGAGCATGAATGCGAACAGCCCGTACGCGATATAGTGCCAGTTTTGCTGGAGATCGTAGAAGTTGTGCCCGAAGTACAGGTCCGTCACCTGCTGGCCCAGCGCAATCAGTCCCAGCGCCAGCACGCCGCCGGCCACCCGCAGCGGCGTGATGTGCCGCCGGACGACAACGAGCACGGCCAGCAACACCACCCCGGCGGCAACCGGGACGACCGGTACGGCCCGCCCGCCCCACTCGATCGCGTAGCCCGAAATGTGTCCGATGGTCTCGACCAGGAAGCGCCGCAGGAGAATGAACGGCGTCGCCACCAGCAGGAAGCTGTACAGGACGACGTGCAACCGCGGCGAGTAGAGCCCCGTCGCCACCGGCACGCCGGCGGCGCGCACCCAGGCTGGATGAGCCATCCTCCGACTGGACATGGTGCAATCACCCGGAGGTTGATTTGCTTCTCCTCATTCTAACGTTCAGCCACCCGCGCCGGAAGCCGTCGCTTGACGCTCCGTGCCCGCGGGCTACGCTGAGGCGTCGAACCATGAAAGGAGCATCATGCCCCGCATCCGTGCCCAGTGCCTCCCACTGTTGGTGAGTGCCACCGCCGTCCTGTTCGTGCTCGCCGGATGCGAACGCGCTGTGCCGCCGCCGGCGCCCGCGCCGGTGCCGGCGACCCAGTCGGCCGAGACGCGTCCGGCCGCGCTGCGGCCGCTCGGCCAGCCGACCGGCACGTTCCTGGATCGCGCGGCGCCCGACGTGGTGCGCGTGGTCTCGTACAACGTGAAATGGAACAGCATCTTTCCGGACGTTTCAGCGGACGGCGCGGCGAAATTCGCCCGGCTGCTGCCGGTGCTGGATCCGGACGTGCTGGCGCTCCAGGAAATCGGGCTGCACCCGCAGGAGCGGGGCAAGGCGGGGGCGCGGGCCCGGAAGGCCGAGGATGTGGTCGCGCTGCTCAACGTGATCGCCCCGCTGCCGGGCGGCGGGCCCTGGCACGCGTACCAGGGCGGGGACAACGTGCTCGTCAGTCGGTTTCCACTCACGCAGACCCGCCACGATACCGAGCCGGAAGGGGAGCGCCGGCAGGCCATCGCGCTGGTCGACCTGCCGGACGACCGTTTCAAGGTCGACCTGTACGTGATGAACAACCACTTCAAATGCTGTGACCCGGAACAGAACGACCCGCGCCGGCAGCACCAGGCTGACGCGATCGCTAGCTGGATCCGCGACGCTCGCCAGCCCGGCGAGCGGATTGAGCTCCCGCCTCGCACGCCGATCCTCGTGGTCGGCGATCTGAACATCGTGGGCTCGCCGCGGCCGATCGAGACGCTGTTGACGGGGGACGTCGAGAACGACGAGACGTACGGACCCGACACGGCTCCGGACTGGGACGATTCGGCCCTGACGGACGCCCGCCCGCTACACAATGGGGCGGGGCCCGACGACTGGACCTGGCGCGACGACAACTCGGGCTTCCAGCCCGGGCGGCTCGATTTCATTCTCTACACGGACTCGGTTCTGGAGGTGCTCCGCGCGTTCGCGCTCAACACGGTGACGATGACGGATGCGGACCTGAAGGCGGCGGGGCTCGAGCGCGGCGATGTTCTCAAGGACGCCGAGGGCCGCGAGTATGACCACCTGCCGCTGGTGGTCGACTTCCGGCTCCGATAACTACAGAGCCGCGCAGCGCGCGGAGGGCCGCAGAGTTCAACCGGAGATGGCCTTTGGGTGCCCCAGCCCTCGCGGCTCGCGCCCGCTCACGGCAATCCTGGTGAGCACCGTGATCGTGGGCCGAGCCATGTGAGGCCCTTACCAACCGACGACGTTGTACCCGCAATCCACGTAATGCACCTCGCCGGTCACGCCGCTCGACAGGTCGCTCAGCAGGTATAGCCCGCTGGTGCCCACCTCCGCCGGCCGGATGTTGCGGTGCAGCGGGGCCTTGTTCGGATAGTGCCGCAGAATCTTGTCGAAGTCCGCCACGCCCGCGGCCGAGAGCGTCTGCACCGGACCGGCAGAGAGGGCGTTCACCCGAACGCTCTTCTCGCGCCCCAGCTCGCCGGCGAGGTAGCGGACCGATGACTCGAGCGCCGCCTTGCACACGCCCATCACGTTGTAGCCCGGCACCATCTTGACCGCGCCGAGGTAGGTCAACGTGAGCACCGTCCCGCCCTCGTTCAGGTAGCGCAGGCCGTGCTGACACAGGGCGACCAGCGAGTACACGCTGATGTCCATCGCCTGCAAGAAGTCCGCCCGGCTCGTGCGGTAGTAGGGATTCGAGAGCGCCGTCCGGTTGGCGTAGGCGATCGAGTGCACGATGAAGTCGATCGGCCCGATCTGGCGGTTGCACTCCTGAAACGTGCGGCGGATCTGATCGTCGTCGGTCACGTCGCACGGCAGGATGCAGGTGGCGCCCAGCGGCTCGGCCAGCAGCCGCACGCGGCGCTCCATTTTCGGCGGCGGCAGGTGGGTGAAGGCCAGCTCAGCGCCTTCCGCGTGCAGCCGCTCGGCGATGTGCCAGGCCAGCGAGCGATCGTTCGCCACGCCGAAGATGATCCCGCGTTTCCCGTTCATCAGCCCCAGCGAGATGTCCTTCACACCATCTCTCCTGCGCGGCCGGGGCGGCGCGGGTCCGCCGTCGGCCGGATTGCCCACCTGGGAGTACCAACCGGGTTTGACTGTCAGCCGGTGCGGCCCGCGCCGGCACACCGCGTGCTCGAGACAGCTTACGCGGCCGGGCGCGGTTTTCAAGCGGCCGTCCGCCGGTGGGGGCGAAAAGCCGCTGAGAGGCCGTTGCGGTTCAGGTGGGGATCGTCGCGACCGGGACTTTCCGAGGAAACGCATCTGCGAGTTACTGCGCGATGACCCACGCAACAGGAGAGGGGAGCGCCGGCTTGTCGGCCGAGGTCCGGCTCGAACGTGCAACGGGCCTTCTGCTAGAAGCGGTCCGACTCGTCTTCCTCGGACGATACCGGCGCCGTAGTGTCGGCCTGGTGCGGGTTGTGCCCGGCGTTGTGCGGGAAAGTGGTGTGGGCTGCGGAATCGGACCCGCGGGCGGCACGCGAGCGGGACGTGTGCCGTGCCACCATCTCGAGGAACTGCCGGCGATTGATCGGCTTCGCCGCGTAGTCATCACAGCCGGCGTCCAAGCACCGCTGCCGGTCCTCCGGCAGCGCATGGGCGGTCAGGGCGATGATGGGCCCCGCGAATCCCGCGGCCCGCAGCCGCCGCGTCGCTTCGTGACCGTCCATCTCCGGCATCTGAACGTCCATGAGAACGACGTCGAAGCAGCTTCCGGCCTGACAGGCCGACAGGGCCATTTCCACTGCGGCCCGGCCGTTGTCGGCGACTTCTACCGTCGCGCCGGCCTTGCCCAGAATCGCCGCGATAAGACGCCGATTGTCAGGCCCGTCCTCGGCGAGCAGGACTCGGCAGTTCAGCGACGGCAGCTCGGCGTCCGCGACAGACAACCGCATCGGTCGCCCCGCCCACGCGTGAATCGGCGGATCCAGCAAGGGCACCCCATGCAGCGAGCCGGTGGGCACAGTGACAACGAATGTACTCCCGACTCCCGGGCAACTGGTGACCCCCAAGGTTCCCCCGAGCGCTTCCGCCAAGCGGCGGCTGATCGTGAGTCCCAGGCCGGTGCCGCCGAAGCGCCGCGTCATCGAGCCGTCTGCTTGGGCAAACGGTTCGAAGACGCGGGCAAGCTGGGCGGGGGTCATACCGATCCCCGAATCGACGATTTCGAATTGCAACATGGCACCGGGTGTCTCGACGGGCGGCGGGCCGGCGGTATTCGGACCCGGGCTCCCCTGCGTCGGTGATGTCGTCGCCCCGCTTCCAGTCCCCGCGGGGACCAGCCGCGTCACCAGCCGCACGCCGCCGGTCTGGGTGAACTTGATCGCGTTGCCGACCAGATTGACGAGGATTTGCTTGAGCCGCGTCGGATCGGTGGTGACGGACTGCGGAATGGGGCCGTCGAACGTGACGTCCAACGTCAGTCCCTTCGCTGCGGCACGGACCTGCATCAGCGACCGCACATCGGCCACCAGCTCAACAGGCGAGCATCGGACATGCTCCAAGACCAGTTTGCCCGCTTCGATCTTCGAGACGTCCAGGATATCGTCGAGCAGGGCGAGCAGGTACTCACCGTTCCGCCGCAAGGCCGCGAGATACTCGCTTTTGGTCTGTTTCGCCGCGCAGCCGGTATGGCCCGGACACGCGGAGCAGCTCGCCAACGCATCGGCGAGCAGGTCGGCATATCCCAGCACAGCCGTCATGGGGGTCCGGATTTCGTGACTCATGTTGGCCAGGAAGGCGCTCTTGGTGGCGCTGGCGATCTCGGCCCGCGCTGCCATCTCGGCGGCACGGGCCGTTTGCTCCTCCAGCCGCTGCTGCGTCTCTTCCAGTGTGTGCAGCGTCCGGCTGTTTTGCAGCGCGATCGCGGCGAGCTCGCCGAACGCGGCCGCCACGTCAGCGTCCTCCGGCGTAAAGTCCGTCGGCTTGTTGGCCAGGCCCATCAGGCCGACGGTGCGGCCGTCGAGCACGAGCGGCGCGAACAGGACGTTTTTCAAGTCCACGTGCCCCGCCGGCAAGAACTTCGTCCATTCGCTACCCGCGAAGTCATTCTCATAAACCGGGCGGCACGAGTGGTACGCCACGGCACGCAAACCGCGAATGGGCACGGGGAGTGACGGATCCACGTTGCAGACAGAACCGCCCGGATCGAGGAACAAAAGCTCGACCTCCTCACCGTTGGGCGATAACAGCGCCACGTAGCCGGCCGTGGCCCCGATGCGCTCTTTACAAAGGTCGAAGATGCGTCGTGCCGCCTCTTGGAAGCGCCGATGACGGAGCACCGCACGGGCCGCTTCCAAGAGGGCTTCCGTTTCCGCCTGCCGGCGGGCAGCGGCGGCCAGTGCCGCTTGCAGCGCAGCTTCCGTCCGTTTCCGCTCCGTCAGATCGACGAATACGTCCAGCAGGCAGGGGCGATCGCCGAGCTCAATCGGCAGGACGGTTTTGAGGATTGGCACGCGCTGACCGCCGGCCGTCAGCAGGACCCGCTCCGAGTTGTCCACCGTCTGCCCGAGGTCCGTGATGGGGCACTGCCCATGCTCCGCGGGACAAATGAACGTATGGCAAACCTGCCCGACGATTTGCTCAAGCGTGACCCCGATCATGGCCGCCGCCGCGGGGTTGGCGTCCAGGATGGTATGGTCCTGAGCATCGATCAATACAACACCCACGGGCAAGCTGCGCAGGATGCTCGCCAGGCGGCGTTCGCTCTCGGCCACCGCCTGCTCCGCCCGTTTCCGCTCCGTCACGTCGCGCACCACCGCCACCGCACACCACGAGCCCCGGCGTTGAAAGGGGAACAACGAAAGCTCGACGGGGAATTCGGTGCCGTCCCTCCGCCGTGCGGCCAGCTCGACGGTGCGACCGACGGCGGCCCCCTGCCCGGTCCGCTGAAAGGTCGCCTGCGCCGACCGGCTCACCGCGCGATAACGCGCCGGGGCGAGCAGCGCATGCACGTCTTGCCCACGAGCCTCTTCCGCCGTGTAACCAAACATCCGCTCGGCGGCGGCGTTCCAGAAGTCCACCCGACCGCCGGAGTCGATGGCGATGATTGCGTCCTGGGCGACCTCGGCCAGCGTGCGGAAGCGCTCCTCGCTTTCCCGCAGGGCCTCGTGGGCCTGCCGACACTCGGTAATCCGGGATTATTCACCATCCCGGTGCTGATAGCATAACGCGTTGCGGCGGGGGC
>CAZMCT010000090.1:0-16606 GCA_964564785.1 uncultured Planctomycetales bacterium | reverse complement strand
GGCACACCTCGGCCGCCGCGGCGACCAGCTCGGCCGCGCGGCGCGGCGGCTGCCGCCCGGCGAGCATCAGCAGGCCGCGGAGGATGCGGGCGACGCGCTCGGCGCTGGCGCGGCACAGCGGCCCCAGCAGGTTGCGCTTGCCAGCCGCCGAAAGCAGGCCCTGGCGCAGCCCGATCAGCTCGCTGCGCAGCTCGCGTTCGCATTGCAGCCGCAGGTTGGCCGGCACGAGCTCGAGACCCGCGAAATAGTCATGGCCGAAGACCAGCACGTTGAGTTGCTGAATCTCGAGGAACTCGAGCGGGAAGACGTCGGCCGCGTTCGGCAGGTAGTCGGGCGTCATGATCAGTGGGGCGGCCAGGCCGAGCTTGCCGAAGTGCGTACCGCGTGCGGCGATGCGGTCGAGCAGTGGCAGGTCGAAACGCTGGAGCACGACCGCACTGCGGGCCGGTGTCCCGGCGTACAACGGGTCGTCGTGCAGCCAGCCACCGACCGCGTGCAGGGCCAGCAGAGCCTCGCCGCCCAGCTCGCGCAGCAGCCGTGCCAGGCGAGTGAACCCGTCGTGCGCATTGCCCGGCAGACCGACGAGGTTGATCGGGGGGCGATCTGGTACCGTCATGGTCTCCTCGGCGGGTCATCTTACGCCCATGGCCACCGGCGAGCGAGGCGCCGGCACCCCATCGCCGCACAGGAAACGACAGATTCGCAGATCGGCCTGAACAGCCCGCGTTCTGCGACGCGCGGCACGCTGATCCGCGGCGCCACTCACGCGCCGGTCGCGGTCTTCCGGGTCCGGTGCGGAATCACCCGCGGCGCGCGAAACGCACCGCCTGTTTCACCCACGTCACCACCTCGACCGGCGAGGTGTCCAGCCCTTCAAAGTCGAAATGCCAAACGCCCTGCCGCGCTGCATCCGCCACCGCTCGGACCAGGTGCGTGCTCGCGACCGGCGGCACCGGCCAGCGCGTGACCTGCTCGAGCCGGCCCGGCGCCCGTTCGGACGCAGCCCCCATGCACACGTTGAAGCCGGTCGGCGCCGCCGGCGCGACCGGCTCGTCCTCCGGCCGCCGCGCGGGGCCGGCGACGAAATGTGCGTAGCGTCGCTCGCGGTCCGCGTCGGCCAGCCGCGCCAGCCATTGCGCCGCATCGGCCTCGCGCGCCGCCGTGTACGGACCGAGCACCGGGTCCTCCAGCGCCGCAGTGGTTGGGTCCTGCGCATGTGCGGCCACGAAGCTCCGCAGCGCCCGCGCGGCCGACTCCGGCTCCAGCCCCGCCCGCTCCCCAATCTGCCGGCAGGCCGGGCAGAAACACGCCGCCACGAACGGCAGCAGCGCCGGCGGGGCCGCCGGCGGTTCGCCGGCCGCGTGGTCCACCAGCCAGTCCACAACCTGAATCAGAACCGGAGAATAGCGGCGCAGGTCCTCGCAGGTCGCCCGCAGCAGCTCCCGCAGATGGGGGTGACTCACGCACATCCCCGCCGCCGGCACCGCCTGGCCCCACGCATTCTGCTGCGCGAACTGCGGCTGGTCCTCGACCACCGCCCGCACGCGCCGCAGGTCCAGCCGCACCGTCAGGCCCACGCCCAGCCGCTCCAGCTCCGCCCGCAGCCGCCCTAACGGATCCCCCGTCCCCAGCCAGCGCGCCCGCGGCGGCCGGACGCCCGCGCCCGCATACACCTTCCCCTCCGGCGGGAATTGCCAGCCCCCTTCGCTCTCGAAATACGGACTCGTGGCCGCCCCGCTGATCCGGAACGTCCGCACCGGCCCGGTCACCACCGGCACGGTCACGTGGTCCAGCCCGATCTCGCCGTGCGCTCGTTCGAGAAGCTCCGGGGCCTCGGTCCACGTCCACAGCGGCAGCACGATCCCGTACGACTTGGGCGAGTGGTTCATGCGCCCGACTCCTCACGATCGGACGACCCCAGGTCACCGCCCGGGCCACGCGCGGAACGGCCGGCCCACTGCCGCGCACGCGGCCGAGCTTTCCCCTCTCGCGGGGCAGGGTAGCCGATGCCCGCCCGCTCTGCTAGCATGCCGCGCCGGCAGCCGGAGTTTGCCCGTGTCAGAGCCTGAAGAGCAGCCGCGCTTTTGCCCCGGCGAGGAGCATATCATCATCAGCGAGGCCATTTGCCTGGGCCGGCGCCGGGCCAACTTCCGCAAGTGCCCCGGCTGCCAGTTCAATGATGACGAGAAAGGCCGCACCCCGTATTACGCCTCCCCCGGCGCCGCCGGCACCCGCCCCGTGCCGCGCTCCATGCTCGAAAGGGAAAAACGCGACATGATCGAACAGGTTTTCAAGGCCTATGACGTCCGGGCCACCGTGCCCGAGCCGCTCAACGAGGACGTCGCCTGGCGCATCGGCAATGCCACCGCCCAGTTCCTTCGCACCACCCTCTCCGGCTATGACCGCAGCGACTCCAAGATGAGCACGCTCATTGTCGGCCGCGACATGCGCAAGCACAGCCGCCGGCTCTGCCAGGCCTTCATCGAAGGCGCGGCCGCCGTCGGCACGCCCGTCGTGGACATCGGCCTGATCGACACCTCGCAGATCTATTTCGCCACCAACTACATGCCCTGCTGCGGCGGCGTCCAGACCACCGCCAGCCACAACCCCGCCCATTACAACGGCTTCAAAATCTGCGGCGCCAAAGGCAAGCCCATCGGCGCCGAGACCGGTCTCAAGGAGATCGAACGGATTGCCAAGGCCATCTCCCGTCACGAGGTCCCCGAGACCATCCCCGTCCGTACGCTCGATCTTTCCGAGCCTTACCGCAGCTTCCTTCACCGCTTTCTCCGCCCCCCGCGCCCGCTGCGGGTCGTGATCGACGCCTCCAACGGCTGCGCCGGCCGCTGGTTCCCGATCCTCTTCGCCGGCGTCCCGAATCTCACGATCATCCCGCTGAACTTCGAGCATGACGGCGACTTCGTCCATCCCCCGAACCCGCTCGTGCCCGCCAACTTGTCACAGCTCCGCGCCGCCGTCCGCAGCCAGAAGGCCGACTTCGGCGCGTGTTTCGACGGCGACGCCGACCGCTGCGTCTTCGTCGACGACCAGGCCGAGATCGTCCGCTCCGACCTCGTCACCGCCCTGCTGGCGGGCGAGTACCTCCGCGAGCGCCCGGGCGCGACCGTCGTGTACGACCTGCGCTCCAGCCGCATCGTCCCCGAGGTCATCACTCGCGCCGGCGGCTCCCCACGGCGCGAGCGCGTCGGTCACGTCTTCATGAAACGCGCCCTCTCCGAGGCCAACGGCGTCTTCGGCGGCGAGCTCAGCGGCCATTTCTACTTCCGGGACTTCTTCTATTGCGACTCGGGCTTCCTCGCCTTCATCGCCCTTCTCAATGTGCTGACGCGCACCGGCCAGCCGCTCAGCGCCCTGATCGAGCCGCTCAACATCTACGCCAGCAGCGGCGAGCGCAACTTCGAGAACGACGACAAGCTCGGCACGTTCGAACGCCTCGCCGCCCGTTATAAGGACGCGGAGATCGACCACCTCGATGGGGTCACGATCCAGTACCCCGACTGGTGGTTCAACGTACGGGCCTCCAACACCGAGCCCCTGCTGCGCCTGAACATGGAGGCCGTCAGCGATACGCTGCTTCAGCAGAAACTGGCCGAGCTGACCCCGCTGCTGGGCGAGCCGGTCGCCCACTGACGATTGCCACAGAGGCGCCGAACACCGCAGACGGCCGCCAAGCTCCGTTCTTGGCCGCGGCCGCCAGTGAGCAGTACCGTCGGCCGCCCCTGGCCAGTGGGGTCGGGAGTCCACCGGAGCCGAAGGCGCTGCGGAGAGGCAACGCATGCCGGTCGTTCAGAGCACCACCGAGCGCTTCGTCCATCAGACTCTTCCCTGCGGCGCCGAGTTCGCCGCCGACCTCCTGCCCCAACGCAACACCGTGGCGCTGGTCTTCCGCATGCTCGCCGGTGTCGCCGACGATCCCCCCGACCTCACCGGCATCAGCGCCATCGTCGAACACACCCTCTCCAAGGGAACGGCGCGCTTCGACGGCCGCGGCCTGGCCGACGCCTTCGACCGCCTCGGCGCTCGCTGGAGCACCGCCACCGGCCGGCAGTCCATGCTTCTCCGCGTCGTCTGCCTGCCCGAGTTCCTCGACGATGTCCTCGAGCTTTCCGCCGAGATGCTTGTCCACCCCACGTTCCCCGACGACGCCTGCGCCGTCGCCGTCGAGCTCGCCCAGCAGGAACTCCGCCAGATGGAGGACGAACCCGCCGAGCTCCTCCGCGTCCTCGTGCAGCGGCTGACGCTCGGGCCCGTCCTCGGCCGCCACCCCGGGGGTGAGCCCGAATCCCTCGCCCGCATCACCCCCACGCTCGTCCGTCAGCACTGGCGACGCTGCTATGGCGCCGGCCGCTTGCAGATCGCTGTCGCCGGGCCCGTCGACCCGGAACACCTGGCCCAGCGGGCCCAGCGCTGCTTTGCCGGCTTCGGCACGCCCGAGCACTCCGGTCGCGAACCGGTCGATTTCGATTTCCGCCCGGGGCGGGCCCACCGCTTCAAGGAGCTTGAGCAGGAATACATCGGCATCACGCTGCCGGGGCTGCCGCGCGACCACGCCGGATTTCCCGCCGAGCAGGTGCTCATCGGCGTACTTTCGGGCGGCATGAGCGGTCGGCTTTTCACCGAGCTGCGCGAGAAACAGGGCCTCGTCTACTGGGTCGGCGCCTGGCACGAGCAGCCTCGCGGCCGCGGTGTCATTCACCTGGGCGCCAGCACGACGCCCGAGCGCTGCCACAAGACATATGAGAAGCTGCTGCGCGAACTGCGCCGCCTGGGCCGGGACCTCACCGCCGCCGAGTGCGACCGCGCCCGCGACAGCCTCATGGCCCAGTCGGAAACGGAGGACGACCTCACCCGCGCTCGCGCCGGCGGCCTGAGCGACGACCTGTTCCACTTCGGTCGCCCGATCGGTCGCGGGCCCAAACTCGACGCCCTGCGGGCTGTAACCATCGCGGACGTCAGCGCCTGTGCTCGCCGCCTGCCGCTCGATCGACTGTGCGTGGCCACCCTCGGCCCGCGCGAGCTGTAAGAGCGGCTATCACAACCCTGCCTCACAGGCCTCCGGCTTGTCAACTGACCGACCGGAGGTCGGTCCCCCAGTTGGTTTTGTCAGGCGCTCTGAGCTCGGCGCTCCGTACCCGCCGTCGCGTCCGGGACCTATACCGGACGGCGGCCGCCTGCTGCGGGAGATGCTGTGCCCTGGGTCATGCTGCTGCCGGCCGGATTGTTCGAGTTGGCCTCGGCGATCGGCCTGAAGTATGCCCGCGGGTTCACGCGGCCGGGGCCGAGCGCCCGGGTGGTTGTAACAACGGTTGCGCGCATGTGGATGCTCGCTCAGGCCGTGCGAAACCTGCCGATCGGCACCGCCTACGGGGTCTGCACCGGCCTGGGCGCGCTGGGCGCCGCGCTCGTCGGCATGGCGCTGTTCAGCGAGCCGCGCGACGGGCCGCGGCTTCGGCGGCTCCCCGCGACGCGGAATCGATGCTCGGCCACTACGCCGCCGCTTCGGCCGCGCGCTGCTCGAGCCGCGGAAGCTGGTCGCGCAGCACGGCCGCTTGCGGTGAGTCGGGATAGTTCGTGATCAGCTCGTTCGCGACGCGCAGCGCCTCGCGAAACCGTTGCAGGCGCACCAGCTCGCGAATCTGCGCCTCCATTTCCTGCCGCTTGTGAATCTCGACGTTGTCGCGAATCACCGGCACCTGCCGACGGAGCTCCTCCGCCTCGGGCGAGCCCGGGAATTTCGCCAGCAGCGTCTCGACCAGCCGCAACGCCTCCGCCCATTGCTTGCGATTCGTCGCGTCCTGCGCCTGCGACATGAGCTTGGCCCGCTCGGCCGCACTGGCCCGCTCCCGGGCAGTCGCGATCCGCCGCGCCAGCTCTCCCACGATTTCCGAGTTCGGGTGCCGAGCCCGAAAATGACGGACCGCCTCGACCGCGCGGTCGAACGCCCCCAGCGCCACCAGGTCGTCCACCTCCCGCGTCGCCGCCGCGCTGTCGTGCGCCTCCAGCTTGGCCCGCGCCTGCTCCACCTGCTGCATCAGTCCGGCCCAGTTCGGCAGTGACGGGAACCGCTGCCGGGCCCGTGCCACGCGCAGTGCCGCCTCCTGAAGATTGTGCTCGCGCAGCAGGGCCGGCACCTCACGCTCCAGTGCCCGCACCAGTTCTTCGGCCTCCGCCTTCTGCCGGATCGCGCGATCCGCCTCGCTCAACAACTCGATGTCGCGCAGCTCGCGCGTCAACTGCACCAGCTCTTCGAGCATCTGACCGTGGTGGTCTGCATCGGCCAGCCGACCACGCACCGGTCCCCCCAGCCCGCCACCCGCCAGTGCCCCCAGCCCCCGACCGACCGTCTCCGAAAGGTCCGTCAGCCGCCGCAGAAACTCCGCCGCCCCCCATAGCAGCAGGCTCAGCCCCCACGCCAACAGCAGCGCCAGCAGCACCCCCATCACCCCGGGGAATCCGGCCGTCGGCCCCGGAAACGTCCCGGCCGGCAACCGCGACAGCCCCCACAGTTGCGCCAAGGCCCAAACCCCCGCGATCAGCGCCAGCAACACCGCCCCCACGGCCAGCAGCCCGGCCACCACCCGCGGCCGGCTCAGGTCCTCGACCGACTCGTCGTAGTCCGCCATCGAATCGCCTCCTCGTGCCGCGGCATTATCCCGGCGGACGCCCCAAAACGCTACATCGCCTCCCGCAGTGCCTCCGAGCTCTCTTTCGGTCCCGTGCGCCGCGGCCGCAAACGCTGCACCCGTCGAACGTATCGTTTTCCCTCCGTGTTCACGTGCTTGCGGGCCACGAACGGCCTGTCGTTCGGCAGCTTGGGCAGCGCCGCCGGCACTTCGCTCATCAACGCCTCCAGCTTGCGCCGCACATCCGCCACGCTGTACGTCCAGCCCGCCCGCGTGCTCAGCGAGTCCGCCATCACTCGCAGGGCAACCTCGTTCGGCAGCAGGTTGGACACGCTCACCTGCGTCTCGCGGTAGAGCTGGACCAGAAAATCCACGTGCAGCGCCGGCCACAGATCACCCTCCGGCCGCGCCCGGCTTTCGTCCATGACGTCGCCCAGCCGTCGTTTCGTATGCTTCACGTACGCCGGCGAAACGTCGATCCCCACGTACCGGCGGCCGAGCCGCTTTGCCGCCACCACCGTCGTCCCGCTTCCCACGAACGGGTCAAGCACGATGTCCCCCGGGTTGCTGCTGGCCAGCACGATCCGCTGGAGCAGTGCCTCGGGCATCTGGCAGCCATGAAAACCGGCCCGCTCACGAAACGTGCCGCAAACCCGCGGAAACTCGTCCCAGACGTCGTCCGGAATCCGCCCCCGCGGATTGGCCCGCAGGTCCTGATACTCCGTGTGCCGGGCGCTCGGGAACCGCAAGTACTTGTCATTAAAAGTGTAACCACGCTTGTCGCACGTGAAGTAAAAAATGTGCGTGTGCGAGCGGCCGAATTTCGTCTTCGTGGCTTGTCCAAACGTGTAGTGCCAGATGATCCAATTCCGCAGGTGCAGCCCCAGCTCGCGGCCAATGATCCGAATGTCGGCCGCGAAGTCGTCCCCGATCGCGATGTAGAACGATCCGACCGGGCTCAGGATCCGCTTGCAGGCGGCCATCCAGTCCCGCGACCATTGCACATACTCCTCGTTTGGCACGTCGTCGCGGTAGTTGTCGTACACGTACCCGATATTGAACGGCGGGTCCGCGAAGACAAGCTCGACGCTGCCAGCCGGCCACGAGCTGAGCAACCCGATCGCGTCGCCACAATATATTGTGTTTGGTCGCATTGTCGGGCACCTCATGCAGGGCAGGTGCATTATTTCGCCCCGATCGGCGTTCGTCAAGAAAAGATGCCCAGGATGCCCGTTCACCCCGGCACCCTCCCGGTCGTGAGTCGTTTTCGAGGATGCCACACTCGGGAAGGGCGGGGCGCCGGAAGAGGGGGCCGAGCACCGCAGCCGTGGCCGTTGGCGCTCGCTCGATGGTGCATCGGCGCGGAGCCGGCGCTATTCCTCAACCACGGGCTGTCAGCTCATCACCGGGACCGCGGCAGCCGCACCCGTCGCGGGTTCTTCGCTGAACCCCGGACAGGTGCAGAACAGGTGGCGGTCGCCCCAGACGTTGTCGATTCGCCCGACCGGCGGCCAGAACTTGTGCGCCCGCACCCACGGCGCCGGGAATGCGGCCTGCTCGCGGCTGTACGGCCGGTTCCACTCGCCGCAGATCGCGGCCGCGGAGTGCGGGGCGTTCTTGAGCGGGTTGTTCTCGGGGTCGATACGGCCGTCGAGAATGTCCTGGATCTCACCACGGATCGCGATCAGCGCGTCGCACAGCCGGTCGCACTCGCCCTTCGACTCGCTCTCGGTCGGCTCGATCATCAGCGTGCCAGCCACGGGCCAACTCATGGTCGGGGCGTGGAAGCCGTAGTCCATGAGCCGCTTGGCGACGTCATCCGGCGTGATATGTGCGGTCTTCTGGAACTCGCGCAGATCGATGATGAACTCGTGTGCCACGCGCCCGTTCCGCCCCATGTACACGAGCGGGTAATGGTCCTTGAGCCGGTGCGCCATGTAGTTCGCATTCAGAATCGCGACCTGCGTGGCCTGCTTCAGCCCCTCGGCCCCCATCAACCCGATGTACATCCAGGAGATCGGCAGAATACTCGCGCTGCCGAACGGGGCGGCCGCGACGGCGGCGATTCGGCCGGCAGACGCGTGTGACGGCCGGTCGCCCGCGCCCGACTGGCTACCGTCCCAGGTTCTCACTTCGGTCGGTACGACGGGATGCCCCGGCAGAAACGGTGCCAGGTGCGCCGCGCACGCGATCGGCCCCATGCCCGGCCCGCCGCCGCCGTGCGGGATACAGAAGGTCTTGTGCAGGTTCAGGTGGCACACGTCGGCGCCCATGTCGGCCGGTCGCGTGAGCCCGACCTGCGCGTTCATATTCGCGCCATCCATGTACACTTGCCCGCCGTGCTCGTGGACGATCGCGCAAACCTCGCGAATCCCCTCCTCAAACACGCCGTGCGTGCTGGGGTAGGTCACCATGATGGCCGCGAGCTGGTCGCGATGCTCACCCGCTCGGGCCCGCAGGTCAGCCAGGTCGATGTTCCCGTGAGCGTCGCACGCGACCGGCACGACGCGGCAGCCGGCCAGGATCGCGCTGGCCGGGTTCGTGCCGTGCGCCGAAATCGGGATCAGGCACACGTCGCGCTGGCTTTGACCGGTCGCGTCATGGAACGCGCGGATGACGGCCAGCCCCGTGTACTCGCCCGCGGCCCCCGAGTTCGGCTGGAGCGAGACCGCGGCCATGCCCGTGATCTCGGCCAGCCAGCGCTCGAGCTGCGTGAACAGCTCGGTGTATCCGGCCGCCTGCTCGCGCGGGGCGAACGGATGCAGGGCGGCGAACTCCGGCCACGACACGGGCAGCATTTCGCTGGTGGCGTTGAGCTTCATCGTGCACGAGCCGAGCGGGATCATGGACTGGCACAGCGACAGGTCGCGGGCCTCGAGCCGCTTGATGTAGCGCAGCAGTTCGTGCTCGGCGTGGTACTGGTTGAACACGGGGTGCCGCAGGATCGGGCTGGTGCGGGCCAGCTCGGGCGGCACATGGTGCGCGACCGAAGCGGCGAGTTCGTCCACCGTGAACGGCACGGACGCATTCGCGAAGATCTCCCAGAGCGCCTGCACCTCGGCCCGATCGGTCTTCTCGTCCAGCGCGATGCCGATCGAGCCGTCGCCGTAGTCGCGCAAGTTGATCCGCCGCTTGCGGGCCCGCGTCAGCACGGGTTTGGCAGCCGACTTCTTGCCCAGCCGCACGCGCAAGGTGTCGAACACCGGCTCGTCGCCCGTTTCCAACCCGAGCCGCCGCAGCCCGGCGCGCAGAATGGCCGTATAGGCGAACACGCGCTCCGCGATCCGCCGCAATCCCTGCGGCCCGTGCCAGGTCGCATACATCCCCGCCATGATCGCCAGCAGTACCTGCGCCGTGCAGATATTGCTGGTCGCCTTCTCGCGGCGGATGTGCTGCTCACGCGTCTGCACCGCCAGGCGCAGCGCGGGCTGCCCGCGGTCGTCCTTCGAGACGCCGACCAGCCGGCCCGGCATCTGCCGCGCGTACTCGGTGCGTGTGGCCATGAACGCCGCGTGCGGCCCGCCGTACCCCAGCGGCACGCCGAACCGTTGCGCGCTGCCCACCGCAATGTCCGCCCCGAACTCGCCCGGCGGCTTCAGCAGCGTCAGGGCCAGCAGGTCCGTCGCCACCGCCACGATCGCCCCCGCCGCATGGGCCCGTTCCACCAGCCCCGCATAATCAAACAGCCGCCCGTCCGTGGCCGGGTACTGGAGCAGGACGCCGTACAGCTCCTGTTTCTCAAAGTCGACCTCCTCGAGCCGCCCCACCCGCACCCGCAGCCCCAGCCGCCCCGCCCGGCCCTGCACCACCGCGATCGTCTGCGGATGGCAGTCCGCGGCCACGAAGAAGCCCGCCCTGTCCGCCCGTGCGATCCGGTGCGCCATCGTCAGCGCCTCGGCCGCGGCCGTCGCCTCGTCCAGCAGCGACGCGTTCGCCAGCGGCAGACCCGTGAGGTCGGCCACCATCGTCTGGAAGTTCAGCAGGGCTTCGAGCCGGCCCTGCGAGATCTCGGCCTGATACGGCGTGTACTGCGTGTACCAGCCCGGGTTTTCGAGGATGTTCCGCTGGATGATGGGCGGCACGATCGTGTCGTAATAGCCCATGCCGATCAGTGAGCGGAACACCTGGTTCTTCGCCGCGATCCTGCGCAGCTCGACCAGCAGCTCGTGCTCGCCGCGCGGCGGGCCCAGCGCCAGCGGCCGCCCCAGCCGGATGCTCGCGGGCACGGTCGCGTCGACCAGCTCGTCGAGCGTGCGATACCCGAGCGTGCCCAGCATCTCGCAGATCTCGGCCGGGCTGGGGCCGAGGTGGCGATGGACGAAGGTGTCGGAAGGATCAAGCAGACCGGGGGGCAGGGTGTGCGACATCGAATGGGCTCCAAAACGCGCGTGCCAAGGCGTCGGTGCAGGAACGCGGGCAATCGGGAAGGGAAGACTCGCACGTCGGCCCCGCGGCCGGACTCAGCAACGCGGGCGCTCCACCGATCTCACCTGCTCACGTTCCCACCTGCCCGCGTGGCCGTTCAGTGTTCCGCGATCATCCGCTCGTACGCCCCCGCATCGAGCAGTTTTTCCAGCGGCGCCAGGTCGGGGGACTCCACCTTCAGCATCCAGCCCGCCTCGAATGGGTCCGTGTTCAACAGCCCCGGCTCGTCGGCCAGCCGCTCGTTCACCGCCGTCACCTTGCCCCCCACGGCCGAGAACAGCTCGCTCGTCGCCTTGACCGACTCGACCTCCCCGAAGTGGCTCCCCGCCTTCACCTCCGCCCCCACCCTCGGCAGATCCACGAACGTGATGTCCGTCAGCTCGTCGGCCGCGAACTGCGTGATGCCGATCGTGACCGTGTTACCCTCAGCCTTGAACCACTCGTGTGTCTGCGAATACCTGCGATCACCCGGCACCGCCATCTAGGGACTCCTCACACTGCGGCCGGCCTGTGTACCGGCCGTTCGGCTCCGGCGACCGCCGCCGGCCCACGGCACGGGCCGTAGCCTCGTCGGCGGAGTTCCTTATTCTACGACTCGTCTGCGACGGGTGGTAGTGGCCGCGGCTCCGAGCTGTGCCGGCTGCACAGCGACCGCGTTTCAAGCCGCGGCCACGCGTGCCGCGCCGCGCTCGTAAAGCAGCGGCGAATCCCGTCGCCCGTGCGACCGGCTCGCATGCGGCGGTCACCCGCGGCCGGCGGGGCCGAAGGCGCGTTCGATGAAACCGGTGTCCACGTCCCCCTTGATGAAGTCCGCCTGGTACATGATGGCCGCCTGAAGCGGAATGGTCGACTTGATCGGCCCCACCACGAATTCCGCCAGCGCGCCGCGCATCGCCCGGATCGCCTCGGCCCGCGTCGCCCGATGCACCAGGAGCTTGGCAATCAGCGAGTCGTAATACGGACTCACCGTGTAGCCCGCGTGGGCGTGCGTGTCCACCCGCACGCCCGGCCCGCCCGGCAGGATGAACTCCCGAATGGGACCCGGGCACGGCCGAAAACCGTCGTCCGGGTTCTCCGCGTTGATGCGGCATTCGATCGCATGCCCCCGCTGGACAATGTCATCCTGCCGCAGCTTCAACGGCTCGCCCGCGGCGATTCGGATCTGCCACGCCACCAGGTCCTCGCCTGTCACGAGCTCCGTCACCGGATGCTCGACCTGGATGCGGGCGTTCACCTCGATGAAGTAGAAGTTCTCGTCGGCGTCGACGAGGAATTCGCAGGTCCCCGCCGAGTAATACCCCGCCGCCCGCGCCAGCCGCACGGCCGCGTTGCACAGTCGGGCCCGCGTGCGGCGGCTGATGTGCGGCGAGGGCGACTCCTCAATCAGCTTCTGATGCCGCCGCTGGACCGAGCAGTCGCGCTCCCACAGGTGCACGACGTTCCCCTTGCGGTCGCCCAAAAGCTGCACCTCGACATGCCGCGGGCGCTCGATCAGCTTCTCCAGATAGAGCGTGCCGTCGCGGAAGGCGGACTCGGCCTCGGCCCGCGCGTGCCGGAAGTTGGACCGCAACGTGGCTTCGTTGTGCGCGGCCCGCATGCCGCGCCCGCCCCCGCCCGCGGCCGCCTTGATCATCAGCGGATAGCCCAGCTTGCCCGCCAGCGCCACCGCCTCATCATCGCTCTCCACCGGACCGGTGCTGCCCGGCACCAGCGGGACCTTCGCCTCGCGGGCCAGTTTGCGAGCCTGCACCTTGTCCCCCAGCTTTTCCAGCGTCTCCACGCTCGGCCCGATGAACTCGATCGAGCAATCGCGGCACATCTGCGCGAATCTCGCGTTCTCCGCGAGGAAACCATAGCCCGGGTGAATCGCCTGCACGTCGGCGATCTCGGCGGCCGAGATGATCGCGGCCGAGTTGAGATACGACGCCGCCGGCGACTCGCCGCCGATGCAGATCGCGTCGTGGGCCTGCTTCAGGTACGCGGCGTCCCGGTCCGCCCGCGAATACACCGCGACCGCCTCGATCCCCAGCGCCCGGCAGGCGCGGATGATCCGCAGGGCGATTTCTCCGCGGTTGGCAACCAGGATGCGCGTGAACATCAGCAGCCTTGAGCCGTGGGCCCTGAGCCGTGAACCCGACGAGCGCCCGGAAGATCGGCGGGGCTCGTCACGCCGGCGCGACCGCGAACAGCGGCTGGTCGTACTCCACCGCCTGCGCGTTCTTCACCAGCACCTTCGTGATCCGCCCCGTGCATTCGGCCTTCAGCTCGTTGAACACCTTCATCGCCTCGATCAGGCAGACGACGGTGTCCGGCTGCACGACCGCGCCGACCGACACGAACGGCGGCGACTCGGGGTCCGCGGCCGCGTAAAACGTCCCCACCATCGGCGAGCGGATGTACGTCTCGGGCTCCGCCGGTGCCGGCGCCGCAACACTCGCCGCGCCCGCCGCCGCTGCCGGGCCGGGGTTCGCGCCGGCAACCGGGACCGACACCGTTCCGAGCGGAGCCGCCACGACCGGGTGACCGCGTCGCAGCAGCAGGTGCGAATCGCCGTCGCGCAGCTCGATGCGGCTCAGGTCGTTTTCAACCATCAGCTCGACCAGGCTGCGGATGTGCTTGAGGTCCAAGGACAACCGCGGGTCGCCGCCGTCGGGTTCTTTCTTCGGCTGGTTCATGAGAGTTCAACCGGAAGCGTCGTGAGAACCTCGTGCCCCGTTTCCGTCACGAGCACGTCGTCCTCGAGGCGGATGCCGCCGAGTCCCGGCAGGTAAATGCCCGGCTCGATCGTGATCACCATCCCCGCCTCGAGCCGCACCTGCGTGCCCTTTCCAATTCGCGGCACCTCGTGCGCCACCAGCCCCAGGCCGTGTCCCAAGGCGTGATTGAACTGCTTGCCGTAGCCGGCCTTCGTGATGACCGTGCGCGCCACACGGTCCAGGTCGTGCGCCCTGATCCCCGGCCGCACGGCGGCGATGGCCCGATCGTGCGCCTCGCGCACGACCTTGAAGACCTCCCGCAATCGCGGCGGGATGCTACCGAGCCACACCACACGGGTCAAGTCGCTGCCGTACCAGCCGACCCGCGCGCCCCAGTCCACCAGCAGCGGCTCCGTGTCCGTCAGCACCGCGTCGCCCGGCTCGTAGTGCGGCAGCGACGAGTTCGCCCCCACCGCCACGATCGACGGGAACGTCTCGCCCTGCGCCCCGAGCTTCTGCATCTCGTACACCAGCTCGGCCGCAATCTGCCGCTCGGTCTGGCCCGGCCGCAGATTGGCTCGCACGCGTTCGAACGCCTCCTCCGAGACGCGGATCGCGGCCCGCATCCGTTCGACCTCGCCGGCGTCCTTGCGGGCTCGCAGCGGGGTAATCAGGTCGTCGCCCGCGACGAGCTTCGAAGGCTTCAGCAGCTTCTTGTAGGCCGCGAAGCTCGACACGCTCATCTGGTCGGGGTTGAACCCGATCCGCCCCAGCTTGAACCGTCGGATGCACGCCGATGTCGTCGCCGGATCGCGCTTCTTCCGCAAGACCTTCCGAGCGTACGGCGCCTCGCGGTCGGCCGCCTCGTCGAACCGGCCGTCGGTCAGCAGAACAATGTCGCGGGGCGTGACGAGCGTGTAGCCGTCCTCGCCGGTAAAACCGGTCAGCCAGATTTGGTCCATGCGGTCCTGGACGAGCCAGCCGTCCAGGCGCCGCCGGCTCATGGCCTCTCGCAAACCGTTGATTCGTCGAGAGTAAGGCTCGCCGGCCCGAGTCCTCTCTTTGGACATGGCAACACGCTCCCTTTCGGCCGGACAGGTTCACCGCGCCACCAGCTACACCGGCCGGCCGGGCACTGTACCGGGAGTGGCTCGAAGTCGCCAGTAGCTCCGCCCCCGAGCGGCACCGGGGGAGCCGCGGCGGACGTGGCGCCGGGGCGCGTTGACCGTCCTCCACTCCCGTCCGGTGGAAAGGCTTTTCACGAGCGTCACGAGCGCAGCTTGACTGCACACAACTTCTCTACGTCATGTGCGGACTCCCCCCGCTTGATCGACAGGACCCACTTTTTTCCGGAGCCTCACAGCCGATCGCGGCTGTGCCACGGCGCTGCGCTACATCGCGCCGCTCAACTGACCAGCCGCGGCTGGAGCGCGTCGGTGTGATCGAGCACCACGCCCACGTCGACGTAGTCCCCCTGCTCGTCCAGCAGCAGTTGTGTTCGCACCACCGTCGCCCAGCGGCTACCCACCAATCCCAGCGACGTGCTCGGCATCGCCCCCGGCAGGTGCGAACGCAGCTCATAACGCTGCCCCTCCGCCACGCCGTAGCCGAGCGGCACCCGCAGCCGCATCCCGTTCTTGGAAACCTCCACACACCGGCACCGCAGCACGGTCTGCCCGTGGTGGTCGATCATCCACAAATCGCAGTACGCCGGTCGGCGGGCCTCGAACCGCCGCTCCACAACGTTCGCCTCACCGGCCGAAGGATGCGTCGTCAGCAGGGTACTACTCGGTTCAGACATGCCTGTCTCCTTCATCGCGCAGCCGTGCGCGACGTTGCCGGCCGCCCCCCGGGAAGGTCACTCGAGCCCGAACTCCTCGAGCCACTCCCGCGTGGCGTCCGCACCCAACCCGGCTTCCTTTTCCTCCGGCTCGACTCGCTGTCGCCGCGGTCGCGCCAGGTCGCGCTGCACCGCAGCCCAGAAGTCCTCCGACCGCATCGCCCGGGCCCGCCGGCGCTTCGCCGCCCGAACGATCGCCCGATCGCTCGAGACAACCAACAGCCGCCGAGCCGCTGAGTCGCGCTCGATACGCTCAATCACCACCGCGTCTGCGGACACGCCCGCGCCGCTGAAACTGACCTCGACATGCGGTTTGCCGATCTGGACGGCCAGCGCAGGATTGGGTTGCGGTCCGTCGAACACGATGTGGACGTGCGCGCTTCGCCGCTCCGCCCATCTCGAAAGCGTGTCGCACAACATCGACCGCCCCATAAGCAGCTCTGTTGTGCCGGCACTTTGGGCGGCGTACAGGAGGTTGTTACCGTCGATGACGACCGGCACCTCCGCATCTCCAATCTTAAGCTTAACGCGCACCTCACCAACATGCAAAACCTTATCGGTTTTTCAGGTCCGTTTCCGGTCCCGAATGCGCGGCCGCCCCCGTCCCACCCGCCGGCTGGCGATCGCCCGCCGCCCCCGGCGATGCCGAATCGTCACTGACCTCATCGGACGGTCGCCGCGCACAGCTTCTGCCGAAAACCCGCCGTTTCACTGAAGAAACATCGGCGGCCCCGGAGCTGCCCCCGCTGCACCGCCCAACTGGCAGGGCGGTGGGAACAATGCGACCAGGTGACCAGGCGGGCCCCATGGGGACGCCGGCCACCCGTTGTCACCGTGTTGCTTCGTTACCTTGTCACCCGGCCTGCGCCGGCTTCGTAAAAATCATCCGCGTCACGATCGCCTGGGCCGTGTCGGCCCCACTCGGGGGACTGCCGGGCACGTTCAGCCGCACGGTGGGCCGGCCGACGGCGGCGGCGCGCTCGGGTCGGCCACGCCTGCGG
>CAZMCT010000089.1:0-17065 GCA_964564785.1 uncultured Planctomycetales bacterium | reverse complement strand
GGCAGCACGTCGAAGGTCTGGTCCCATTCGCCGTAGCGGCCCGGCGGCAGACCGCGACGGCGCTCCATGAGACGGCCGAGAATCTCGCGACGACAGTCGCGATGATCCGGGCCGCGGTCAACGCCGGGTCGGAACGTCTTGCAGACCGGCTGGGTCCGCTGGTGCGTGAGTGCCGGCAGGCGGATGAGACGCGGCGTGCGGCGGCCCGCGCGGCCATCCAACCGGTGGCGGGGTTCTTCGCAAAGCCGCCGCTCTATCCGGGGCCGGCGGCCGACGTGGAGACGCGCCTCCAGGCCATTCCCACAGGCACATTCCTGGCCGCGGTGGAAGCGGCCGTGGCCGCACCGGGCGGCGACGTCACGCTGCCCGCCCGCCTGGAGCCCATCCTGGCTCAGGGGCGGCGCGACGCCGACACCGCCCGCGCACAACAGCCGCCGCCGCCGGCCGCCTCGCGCTGGGCCACGCTGCTGGACGCCGGCCACTACCTCGTGACGGCCCTGTTCCTGCTCTTCCGGGCCGGCAGCCTCAGCCTCTACGCCACGATCATCGCGACGCTCTTCGGCGGCATGTTCGCGATGTACATCAAGCAGCTCGGCGTGGTCGAGCGGCTGGTGTACTGGACGGCCGAGTTCGCCGGCGAGCGGCCGCTGGTCATCAGCCTGGCCGTCTTCCTCGTCACGGCCGTAATCTTCTCCTCGGTCGGCGGGCTCGGCACGGTCATCATGCTGGGCACGATTATCCTCCCGATCCTGCGCTCGCTGGGACTGAGCCCGATCGTGTCGGCGGGCGTCTTTCTGCTCGGCATCTCGATGGGCGGCACGCTCCAGCCGGTGTCGCGGCGGCTGTGGCTGGATTTCTACGGTTTGCCGGCGGCGGAGCTGGACCGCCTGCTCTGGACGATGGTGGGCGTGTACTTCGTGTGCGGCGTGGGGTGGATCCTGTGGGGCACGCGGCGGGGTCTGCTGAGCAGCTTCGATGCGGAGCCCGCGGCCGCACCGCCGCCCGCGGCGACGGTCCCGGCGCGGCTGATGGTCGCACCGCTGATTCCGGTCGGGCTGGTCTACTTCCTGGGCGTCGAGGAACTCTCGGCCTTCACGCTCTCGATCGCGTACATGTTCGTGTGCGTCTGCCGGCGAACCGGCGCCGCGCGCGTGCTGGCCCGCTCACTGATCGAGGGGGCCCAGACCGTGGTGCCGCCCGTGCTGCTGATGGTCGGCATCGGCATGCTGGTCGTCGCGCTGGGCACCGAGCCGGTGCAGAGCTACCTGCGGCCGCTGCTGCTGGCGGCCGTGCCCAGCACCCGGCCGGGGTACATCGCGCTGTTCGCGCTGGCGGCCCCGCTGGCGCTGTACCGCGGCCCGCTGAACGTGTGGGGCATGGGGCTGGCAATCTCGGCCATGCTGCTGACGGCGGGCGCGCTGCCGGCCGCCGCAGTGCTGGGGGCAATTCTGGCGGCCGGCATGGTTCAGGGGGTGTGCGATCCGACAAACACCGCGAACGTGTGGATTGCGGGCTTCCAGGGTGTCACGGTGAACCAGATTCTGCGGTACACGTTGCTGCCGGTGTGGCTGGCCGCGGCGGGGGCCGTGGTGATCTTCGGCCTGTGGTACGTCTCATGAGGAGCGGAGTGCGGTGACGGCCGGGCGGCGAGTGCGGATCGGCATCGACGTGGGCGGCACGTTCACCCACGCGGTGGCGCTGGACGCCGACACGCTGGCGGTGGTGGGCAAGGTCAAGGTGCCGACGACGCACACGGCGGCCGAGGGTGTGGCCCGGGGCGTGGTCGACAGTCTGCGCCGGCTGCTGGACACCGCCGGCCTCGCGGCGTCCGAGGTGCTGCTGATCGCGCACTCGACGACGCAGGCCACCAACGCCCTGCTCGAGGGCGACGTGGCCCGGGTCGGCATCCTGGGGATGGGCGGCGGCGCCAGTGCATGGCTCGCCGCGCGGCAGACCGCGATCCCGCCCGTGCCGCTCGGCGGCGGGGGCCAGCTCGCGACGCGGCACTGCTTCCTCCGCTCGGAGCGGGTCGACGAGGCCGGCATTGCGGCGGCCCTCGACCGGTTGGTGCAGGCCGGCGCGGAGGTGATCGTCGCGGCCGAGGCATTCAGCGTCGACGATCCGCGGCACGAGCGGCTGGTGTGCGAGGTGGCCGCCGCGCGGGGCCTGCTGGCGACCGCGACGCATCACGTGAGCCGCCTGCACGGCCTCGGCGTGCGCACGCGCACGGCGGTGATCAACGCCAGCATGCTGCCGCGGATGCTGAACACCGCGAACATGACGGAGCAGGCCGTGCGGCAGGCGGGGATCGCGGCGCCGGTGATGATCATGCGCAGCGACGGCGGCCTGATGGACATCGCGGAGATGCGTCGGCGTCCGATTCTGACCATGCTCAGCGGGCCGGCGGCGGGCGTCGCGGCCGCCCTGCTCTACGCGCGCGTCTCCGACGGGATCTTCCTCGAAGTGGGCGGCACCAGCACCGACATCAGCGCGATCAAGAACGGCCGCTGCCAGGTGCGCACGGCCGAGGTCGGCGGGCAGCGGCTGCACGTGCGGACGCTCGACGTCCGCACGACCGGCGTGGCGGGCGGATCGCTGGTGGAACGGCGCGGGCCGCACGGCGCGGGGCGCGTGGGGCCGCGCAGCGCGCACATCGCCGGCCTGCCGTACCTGAGTTTCCAGAACGCGACCACCGCGGTCGACCAGCCGGATTATGCCTACGACGGCCGGCGGTATTGGGCCCTGCGGCTGGCCGGCCAAACCGTCGCCCTCACGCCGACCTGCGCGGCGAACTTGCTGGGGCTCGTGCCGGCCGGCGATCCGGCGGCCGGAAACCTCGCGGCCGTCACCGCCGGGTTCGAGGCGCTGAGCGGGGGCCGCGACCCGGCCGGGCTCGCACGGCAGGTGCTCGAGCGCGCCGCGGCGCAGCTCATCCCGCTGATCGAGGGACTGATCCGCGATTACAAGCTGAAGCGCGAGCTGCTTCGGCTGGTCGGCGGAGGCGGAGGCGCAGCCGCGCTCGTGCCCTTCGTCGCCCGGGCCATGAATCTGCCCTGTGAGCTGGTGGAGAACGCGGACGTGCTGAGCGCGATCGGCGTGGCGCTGGCGATGGTCCGCGACAGCGTGGAGCGCACGGTGATCGACCCGACGGACGAGGACGTTCGCCGCGTGCGGGGCGAGGCGTTCGACAGTGTGCTCAAGATGGGGGCCGCGGCCGAGACGATCCAGGTGTTCGTGGAAGTCGACGCCCGGCGTAACCTGGTGCGGGCCACCGCGGAGGGGACGCTGGAGATTCGTCAGCAGGAGGTACGTCCCCGGACGTTGGACCCCGACGCCCGCCGGGCCGTGGTCGCCGCGAGCATGGGCGGGACGTGTGCCCCACCCGCGTGCGCGATGGCGGCGGCGGGATTCGAAATCTGGACGGCGGAGCGCGAAGAGGCGTTACTGGGCGGCTGGGTCAAACGGCGCAGCCGCGCAATACGCGTGCTGGACCGCGCGGGAACGATCCGCTGGGCGTCGAACGACGCAGAGGCGTACCGAGCGCGCGTCGCCACGGCCGAGGCCGAGCTGCGCGCGTTCGCGGAGCCGCACACACGCTATTCGGACGCCGGCGCCACGATCCCCCGCTGCTTCGCACTGGTCGCCGCCCGGGTGCTCGATTTCTCCGGGCTCGCCGATCTTGCGCAGGTCTGCACGCTGCTGCGCCTGGAGCTGCAACATCAGTCCGCGCAGGACGAGTGCGTACTGCTGTTGGCCCGCCGCCTCGACTAGAGTGTGGTCCTCATCTCTGGTAGGTCGCGGGTAAGAGCTATCCGCACGTGCCGCGTCCGCCGCGACGCAATCACACCGCGGCGCACGATGCGCTTGCCCCGCCTCGTCGCGCACGCAGTCTGTGCGACACTGTCACTCACGCAGCGTTGCCCGACGCCGCCCCGGTCGTAGCAGGAGGCGGCTTGGCCGACCGGCCGCTCGAGCAACCCCGGCGTGTCCCCCGCCGCATCGCACCTGAACCGGGCTCCGCCGCGCGCGGACCACAACGTCCGAACGGGCAGACTCGTGAATCTCGGGCGCCTTGCGGCGACCGACGGCGAGCCCGGGCGCGGCCGCGCCGTTGACCCGCGCGCAAAAGAGCGTACCCCACGCGTGCCGACCAGTCGTGCACGATTGGAGATACACCCCCCGCCCGACCGGCTTCGCGGCCGACCACCTTCCCCGCCCGAAGCGGCGCTGAGTGCCGGAGATCGCGCGCGCAACTGAATCGGTGGCCTGCGCACGAAAAGGGCTTTTCCTCGTCGTGCGCAAGCCCGTCCGGTCGTTGCGGCTTACACGGGGTTCACGGCGAAATACGCAAAGACGCCGACGAACGCCGCCGCCGCCGCAATCAGAAACTGCCAGATCCAGTCCCACATATGCAATCTCCTCTACGATGCGCTGGCCGACCCCTCAGCCACCCACGGGCCAAGAGATCCGAACAGCGGCCGCAGAGTATTCCATAGGGGCATCGTCCTGTAAACCCCCGCGCCCCCAGTTTCTTTGGCCGCTCTTCCCAAGCGCTTCCCCTGCCAACGCCCCGCCCCCGAGGCTCCCCGCCTCCGCGTCGTCGTGCACGACGGTCCCCAACCAGAGAGTATGGGCGTTACAGGACTCGAACCTGTGACCTCATCCGTGTGAAGGATGCGCTCTAGCCAACTGAGCTAAACGCCCGCCGTGGGCGGCACGTCGTCCCACAAACGCCCTATCTTCGTGACTCGGACGCGCATCGTCAAGACCCGCCCTCCGCCGCACCCCGGTGCTGGCTACGTTCGCCAGGCGCTGTGTCACGAAGTCGCCGACACGCATACCCGCACCCGCGTCGGCGGGCTCCCGTTCTCGCCCGACCTTGCCGCGCGCCGCGTGACAATCGAGCTCGACGGCCAAGCACTGCCCGCCATCCCGATGCCCGACCGTCGCCGCGGCCGGAGCAACCCCGCTTTCGCCGGCAGACTCCCCGTCGCCGTGATACTCCGGGTGACAGAAGCGCCGCGCGCCCCGGAATGACTCATGCGGTTACGCCCCCCGTCACTGCCGCTATACTGCGCAAGTTCACCCTTGGAGCCCAGCATGAACCGCGTCACAGTCGTCCTCGTCCTCGCGTTCGCCCCCCTCGCCCTCGCCCAGTCGCCCGCGTGGAAGTCCCTCCCGCAGGTCGCGCCGACCGGCGAGCTCGCCCATACCGGCTCGTACATCGTCGCCGACCGCGAGAAACTCGCCTGGTCGCGCCCCCCGTTCGTCTACAACGAGCACGTCGCGACCGGCCGCAAGGCGGCGAAAGTCGTCGTGCTGGTCTACAACCCCGTGCTCGAATCTGAGGGAGGCAAGACGCTGATCGAGCACCTCAAGGCCAACGACCCGCGCGAGTACTCGTACATCCTCGCCAACGTCGTTCGCGAGGCGAGCTGGGGCTACATCAACTACGACATCGTCGACATCCTCGAGGTCGACAACTACCCGAAGAAGGTCGACGGCTTCCGCTACACCGACGAATCGTTCCTCGAGGTCCGCAAGACGCAGAAGTGGCAGCCGGCCACCAGCTCCTACCGCCTGATGTTCGAGGAGAATGGCCTGCTTGAGCGCTTCCAGAACGAGGGCATCACCGAGCTCTGGGTCTGGGGCGCCGGCGGCATGCACATGGACGAGTTCGCCGGCTACATCCCCAACCGCTACGCCCGCTACGGCCCGACCGACAACCCCTGGCTCTACCGGCCGTACGATATCCCGCCCGAGCTCGGCCGCACGACCTGGGTCATGGGTTTCAACTACGAGGTCGGCCCGGACAACATGATCCACAGTTACGCGCACCGGATCGAGAGCCAGGCCCTGCTGGCCGTTGCAGACGGCATCTGGAATACACACGAGCGCCGCGATCCTTGGAACGTCTTCTCGTGGCTCGAGATGGATCACCTGGGCACGCCCTCGCACGTCGGCAACTGCCACGTGCCGCCCAACGGCCAGGGCGGGTACGACTACAACAACCAGCGCCGCGTGCTGTCCTGGGCCGATAACTGGACCCACTACCCCGACCTGCGCGGTGCTCCGCGGCTCGTCTCCGCCCAAGAGTGGGGCAACAGCCACTTCGGCTACATGAAATGGCTCCTCGAGCGCGTGCCGAAATTCCCCGGCCACACGCAGTACGGCTACAACAACTGGTGGGTCTACATCGCGAACACCGACGAGGACCTGCCCGACTTGAAGCTCCCCGACCCGTCGAAGTTCATCCCTCCGGACGACATGCCGCCGCCCCGGCCGAAGCCGAAGCAGTAACCAAGTGACAACAGGAGGCCGTTCGGCGCATCTGACGCGCTGGGGCAGCCGGGCCGGTCCTGACGTAGCGGGCCGGCGCCTCACGGGGACGGTCCGCAAGCCCACGCTCCCGGTTCCCTGTTCCCTGTTCCCTGTTCCCTCTTCCCCGTTCCCCGCTCTTTTATTCCCGCGCGCCCTCGATCCCTAGTGCACCCGGCAGCACCGCCGCCGCCCGCGGTCGCCGCAGCCACACGCGGCCCAAATCGTCGAGCAGCGTATACACGACGGGCACCACCACCAGCGTCAGAAGCGTCGAGGTGATCAACCCGCCAATGACCGTCACCGCCATCGGCGCCCGCGTCTCGGAGCCGAACAGGGCGGTCGGCAGCATCCCGAAGATCATCGCCAGCGTGGTCATCAGGATCGGCCGCAGACGGGTCGGGCCCGCCCGCAGCAGGGCCGCGTTCCGCGCCAGCCCGTCCCGCCGCCGCAGCGTGTTCGTATAGTCGATCAGCAGAATCCCGTTCTTGGTCACCAGGCCCATGAGCATGATGATGCCGATCATGGTGAAGATGCTCAGCGTCATTCCCGTCAGCAGAAGCGCCCCGATCGCCCCGATGATCGACAGCGGCACCGAAAGCATGATCGTGAAGGGGTGGATGAAGCTTTCGAACTGCGACGCCAGCACCATGTAGATCATTGCGATCGCCAGCCCCAGCGCGAAGACCAGATAGCCGAACGACTCGCGCATCGCGTCCGCCTGGCCCACGAACCCGTAGCTGTAGCCCGCCGGCAGCCCCACCTCGCGCACCGTCTGCTCCAGCTCCGCCATCGCCTCGCCCAGCACCTTCCGGTCGCGCTGGAGGTTCGCCAGCACGGTGATCTGCCGCGCCCGGTTGTACCGGTCAATCTGCACCGGACCCGCCTCCGGCCGCACCCACGCCACGTTCTGAAGGCTCACCAGGGCCCCGTTGCGCCCGCGGACCGTCAGCCGCTCGATGTCCTCCGGACGGTTGCGCTGCGGGGCCTCCAGCCGCACGCTGATGTCGAAGCGGTCGCCCTCGGCCTTGAACTTGCCGATCCGCTCGCCGCCGATCAGCGCCCGGACCGTGCCCGCGATGGCCCGCGTCGGCACGCCCAGGTCGGCCGCCCGGTCGCGCTTCACGTACACGTTCACCTCGGGCTTGTTCTTCTCGTACGAGCTGTCGAGGTCCACGTAGCCCGGGCTGCCCGCCATCCGCTGCATCACCGCCCCGGCCAGCCGCTCCAGCTCCGCCAGGTCCGACCCGCGCAGTTCGAGCTGCACGTCCGCCGTCTTGCGCCCGCCGCCCGAGACCCGCGGCACGACCTCAATGCTGATCTTCGCCCCGGGCACGCCCGCGAGCTGCTGCCGCGCCCAGGTCATCGCGTCACGCTGGCTTGTGGTCCGCGCGCCGCGGTCGCGCATCTTCACGTACATCACCCCCTCGTTCGCCCGCTGCAATTCGTCGGCCCCGATCGCGTAGTACGTATAGTCCAGCCACGGTTGACCCGCCAGCCGCCCGCGGATGTCCTCGAACACCGCCCGCGTCGCGGCCACCGATGCCCCCAGCGGGGCCTTCACCCGCACGTTGAATTCGCTCTGGTCCTCCAGCGGAATGAACTCGGTCCGCACGTACCGCCCCAAGTAACCCGTCGCCAGCAAGGTCAGCAGCGCCAGCCCCACCACCGCCCAGCGCCGCCGCAGCGCCCGCCCCAGCAGCCACTCGTACCCGCGGTCGATCGCCGCCAGCGCCGCTTCCGAAACGCGGTACGCCCCGCCCCGCCGCGGCGGCCGCAGGATCCGTGACGACAGCATCGGGTCCAGCGTGAATGCCACGAACAGCGAGATCAGCACTGCGAACGTGACCGTCAGCCCGAACTGGTAGAAAAACCGCCCCACGATCCCGCTCATGAACGCCACCGGCACGAACACCGCCACCACCGAGAGCGTCGTCGCCAGCACCGCCAGCGCGATCTCGTTCGTCGCGAACGACGCCGCCTCGCGCGCCGGCCGGCCGTGCTCCACGTGCCGCATCGTGTTTTCCTGCACCACGATCGAGTCGTCGATCAACAGGCCGATCGCCAGCGACAGCGCCAGCAGCGTCATCGTGTTCTGCGTGAACCCCAGCACGTACATCAGCGTGAACGTCCCGATCAGGCAGGTGGGAATGACCAGCGCGCTGATGAACGTGCTCCGCAGATTCCGCAGGAACACCAGGACGATCGCGACCGCGAGCCCGCCGCCCAGCAGCAGGTGCATCTGTACTTCGTGCACCGAGCGCTCAATGAACACCGACATGTCCTGCGCGATCTCGAGCCCGATGCCCTGCGGCCTCAGGTCGGCCCGCAGCCGCTGCACTTCCGCCTTCACGCCCTCCGCCACCGCGACCGTGTTCGTCCCCGACTGCCGCCGCACCTCGAGCGCCACCGCCCGCCGATCGTTGAGCTGCGCCAGCGAACGCTCTTCCTGCATCCCGTCTTCGACCCGCCCCAGGTCGCGCACCCGGATCGCCGCCCCCCCGCGGTACGCCACTGTCATGTCCGCCAGTTGCGCGGCCGACGCGAACTCCGCCTTCGTCTTCACCACGTATTCGCGCGGACCGGTCTCCACCCGTCCCCCCGGGAATTCCACATGCTCGTTCTGGAGTGCCGCGATCACGTCCGACACCGCCAGTTGGTGCCCCTCCAGCCGGTCGCGGTCCAGCCAGATCCAGATCTCCCGGTCCCGCCCCCCGACCAGCCTCACCTGCCCCACGTTCGGCACCCGCTGTAGCCGCTCCTTCACCATCCGGTCGGCCAGCCGGGTCA
Organism: uncultured Planctomycetales bacterium; assembly: GCA_964564785.1. Taxonomy (GTDB): domain Bacteria; phylum Planctomycetota; class Phycisphaerae; order UBA1845; family Fen-1342; genus CAZMCT01. The sequence goes on along the minus strand of CAZMCT010000089.1, from coordinate 7,957 downwards.
GTTCGCGGATCGACTGCGGCCCCGACAGGACCACCGTCATGATCGGCGCCGCGTCGATGTCGAACTTCTCGACCACCGGGTCCTCCAGGTCCTCCGGCAGCTCCGCCCGGATCGTCCCCAGCTTCGCCTGCACCTCCTGGTACGCGACGTCGACGTCCTTCTCCAGCTCGAACTCCACCACCACCTGCGCAAACCCCTCCGCGCTGGTCGACCGCAGGTGCTTGATCATGCTGATCGTCGACACCGCCTCCTCGATCGGGTCGCTGACCGTCGTCTCGATCGTTTCCGGGTCCGCACCCCGCAGCTCCGCCAGAATCGTGATCGTCGGAAACTCCACCCGCGGGAACAGATCGATCCCGATCCGCCCGAACGACACCGCCCCGAACACGATGATCCCCACGATCACCATGGTCGTCAGTACCGGCCGGCGAATCGCAGTGTCGGAGAGAATCAACGCCGTACCTCAACCGGTCATTCCGAGAAGGTCGCTGTGGCGACCGACAAGGTATCTGCGTCCGTGCGAGAGAATCCTGCCACCGTCTCGCGGCCGTCCGGTTCCCGCCCCTCGGCCAACGCTACCCGCACCCGCGCCAGCAGTCCCGGCGCCAGCAACCCGTCCGTGTTGTCGATCTCCGCCCGGCAACGGAACGCACGCGTCGCCTCATCGATTGCCGGGAATATCACGGCCACGTGGCCGGTCCGCCACCCGGCCACGCCGCCCTCTACCTGGAATTCCAGCGCCGTCCCTGCGCGCACTTCGGCCAGCAGCTCCTGCGGCAGCGAGAACTCCAGATACAGCCGGTCGACCTCCTGGATTTCCAGCAGGTGCGTCACCGGAGCGGCGCTGGCCGGCTCGCCCGGGTCCACCAGCCGTGCCGTCACCGCCCCCGCGTACGGCGCCCGCACCTGCGTCTCGTCCAGCCGCTGTTGCGCCCAGCGCACCCGCTGCTCCGCTTCGGCCAGCTTGCCGGCTCTCTCCGCCCGCGTGCCCAGTGCCTGCGCGTATCCCGCCAGTGCATCGTCGTGGTCCTTCGGCGACCCGCTCCCCCGCGCCAGCAGGTCCGCCTGCCGCCGCAGCTCGCGTTCCTTCTGCTCCAAGTCCGCGACGGCCGCCGCCAGCGCCCCGCGGGCCGCCTCCGCCGCCGCCTCCGACTGGGCCACTTCGATCTCGAACAGCGTCGGGTCCAGTCGGACGACGACTTCGCCCTCCCGCACGCGGTCACCCACCTCGACTTCGACCGCCTGTACCCGTCCCGCAACCTGCGGCCCCACCCGCGTGCTCCGCCGCGCCCGCAGCGTGCCGACCGCCGTCGCGTAGCTTTCCCATGACTCCCTCGCGTGCCCTTCGCGCTCCGACCCGGAAATCGCCGTTGCCCCCACTGCGGGCCCGGTTTGTGCCGCCGCCGCCAGCGCCGCCACCTGCGCCGCCGCCGGCCGGCTCCCGTCGCACCCGGCCAACCCCAGCACGCTCAGCCCCACCGCACCGCACGCCGCCGCGATGCAGCATTCGCCCCATCCTCGCCCGCTCATCTCGCACCTCGCGTAGAATCCTCCCCGCCCGCGGCCTGCTCCTGCCCCGCGCGCCGCGCTCGCTCCCCCTCCGTCAGGACACCGTTGAACACCACCTCCAGGATTTGCTGCACCTGTTCGTCCACCGGAATCTCCCGTCTCGCGAAGTAGTTCGTGAACATCGTCCCGTACAGCAGATCTCCCATTACGCCGGAGATTTGTTCGAACGGAATCGCCCGCAGTCGCCCGGCTGCCACCAGCCCATCCACGAATTCCCGCCAGCGGGCCGCGTTCTTGTCCCGATGTTCGAAATACGTCGGCCTCGGCCGATCCCGGAACTCCGCCCGTTCCTGAATCAGTAGCTCAACGAGCTCCGGGTGCTCGCGGAAGTGTTGCAGGTACGCCCGAATCGCCACCTCGATCGCCTGAAGCCCATCAGGCACATGCATTGCCGCGTCCACTGCCCGTTGCAGCAGCCTCATCGCTCGGTCCGCCGCCGCCAGGAACAGCTCCCGCTTCGACGCAAAGTACCGGTAGATCGTGCCCTTCCCCACGCCGACGCGGTCCGCAATCACTTGCACGTCTGTGCCGGGATAGCCGTACTCGGCGAATACGCGGCCGGCCACGTCCAGAATCTCCTCCTGACGCGCTGCGGTCAGCTCTTCGTCCTTCGGTCGGCCTCGCGGCCGCACGGTCCCGTCCGAGAAAGCCATCCCGTGTCTCCGTCCATCCATGCCCGACCTTGCGGCCGGAGTCCATATTTTAGTGACGGACGAGTCCGTCACTTAATATCATAACGTAATCCCCCCTATCGTCAAGTCTGCGAGTCTGGTTCACTTTGAGGAACGCGGCATAGCAGGCGCCGAATGGGCATGGCCACTGGCCGCTGAGGAAAAGCGACCGTTGTGAAAAGGGGCCAGGAACATCGTAAGTCACTTTCAGAGCTAATTTTATTGTCGGTTTTCGTGGAAGCGGCACCCCTTTCAAAGGGCTCCTGCGCCAACGCTCCTGGCCGCCAAGCGTTCTCCCGACGGCAAAGAGTGCCCCCGCAGGCCTGAGAGCGGCCGTCACAACCCTTCACGAGAGGCCTCCGGCCTGTTACCCCTGGGGGACAGGCCCCCGGCCTGTCAACTGACCGACCGGAGGTCGGTCCCCTAGCTGGTTTTGTTACCCCAGATGGTTTTGTTAGGCTCTCTAAGGCTCGTTCACAACGCCTTGTATTTCAGGAACTTGCATCCGAAGATGCCGCTCGACCCCCATCTGTAGGGTCATCGCCGCGTGCGGACAACCCCGGCACGCCCCCCGTAGCCGAACATGTGCGATTCCGTTCTCGACCCGCAGGAACTCGATGTCGCCGCCATCGGCCTGGATGTATGGCCGGAAGCTCTCGATGACGGCCCGCGTCCGCTCCTCCAGCGACGGTGTCCCCTCGGTTTGCGCGTTCGGAACCGCATCGGCCATTTTGCTTCTCCTCTTGCACAGCCCGCCTGCGGACGAACGTAGTCTACTCGCTCAGCGCGTGTCACGCGAGCGCACTTGGCAGCACGAAAAGCGGCACGCCTCAGCGTAGACATATTGAGGTTCTTCAGGAACAACAACCCACGGCTTGTCAAACGCGACGCCCGCGCGTCTATCGCCATTTGTAAATCACGTTCAACGGCCGCGTCCGGCGTCTTTTGCGGCAACCCATTCCGCGGCCATGTTGGGAGATGAGCCATGTCACCGATCCCGTTTCTTACGAGCGCTTCGCTTTGGCACGGATGCATGTTGTGGACCGTATTGCTCGGCGCCGCGCTGTCGCCGCCGTCGGCCCTCGCCGGCGAACCGCGCATCGAATCCACCGTGTACGAGGAACTCGCGCGGGCCCCGGACGGGCGGGCCTTCGTGATCGTCGCGCTGGAACCCGTGCCGCTCCGGCCACGGGGCGAGGAGGCCCAGCGCCGCGCGGAGATCGCCGCCCGGCAAGCCCGAGTGCTGGCGCAACTGACCGCCGACCGGTTCGAAGCGGTCTACACATACTCGAACGTGGCCGCCATCGCCGGCCGCGTCGACCCGGCCGGACTCGACGTGCTGGCCCGTCACCCCGAGGTCCGCAGCGTGGGTCCCGACCTGTCGGGCCGGGCCGCGTGCGACGTCAGCGTGCCCTTCATCGGCGCAAATGCCGTGCAGCACACGGGTTTCACCGGCCGTGGCGTGACCGTTGCCGTGATTGACAGCGGCATCACCTCCAACCACGCGGATCTGTCCGACAACATTGCGGATGGCGCGTACCATTTCATCAACCAGGGCATGGCCGGCCCCGGTGCCCCGGACGCGACCGGGCACGGCACGAACGTGGCCGGCATCATCACCTCGAAAGGCACGGTTTCGCCGGTGGGCGTCGCGCCCGATACGGACGTCCTGCCCATCCAGGTCATCAATGCCGGCGGCACCTGGTGGATGAGCGACCTCATCGCCGCCATCGACTACGTCGTCGATCATGCCTCCGATTACGACTACCTGTGTGCGCTCAACCTCAGCCTCGGCACCTACGCTCTGTACACGCACTGTCCCTGCGACGACGTCGCGGAGCTGGTCGCGCTGGCCGACGCCCTCGACGCCGCCAAGGCTAGCGGCATGGCGATCTTCGCGGCCAGCGGCAACGACGGGTACTGCGACCGGATGTGCGCGCCGGCGTGCCTGTCGGCCGCGGTCGCCGTCGCCAGCGTGTATGACCAAGACTACGACCGCGAGCCCAACAGCGGCACCTACTCCAACGAGTTCAGCGGCTTCCCCGCCTGCTACGATGCCGACGCCCTCCCCGACCAGATCACCTGCTTTTCGAACCGCAGCACCTGCAATCGGCTCGCGGCGCCGGGCCGTCTCATCACCTCCTGCGGCTGGGGCGGCACCACCAGTACGTTCACCGGCACCTCGCAGGCCACCCCGCACTGCACCGCCCTGGCCGCGCTGATCGCCGAAAGCGGCGCCCGACGATTCTTCTTTTATCTGCCGGACGACCTGGTCGAGATCATGGAAGACACCGGCGTCGCCACCTCGGACCCGTGCAGCACCACGCCGAACCCGACCCGCATCGACGCCTATGCCGCCCTGGACGAGGTCGTCGGCCTGCCCTGCCCGCTCGAGAAGATCGTCGCCGCCGACAGCCAGATGAATCATTGTTTCGGCGAGTCGCTGGCGGCCGACGGCCACACCATCGTGGCCGGTCGCTCATCCAAGGTCTACGTCTACCGCCAGTCCGGCCTGTCCTGGCCGGAAGAGGCGCAACTCGTGGCCAACGACCCGGACTCCTTCAACTTCGGCTGCTCCGTGGCCATCAGCGGCGACCTGATTGTTGTCGGAGACCACTGGAACAACGTGCCGCCCAATGCGGCCGTCGGCGCCGTCTTCGTCTTTCGCCGCGTCGGCTCCGTCTGGGTGAAAGAGGCGAAGCTCCGCGCCGCAGACTGGGCCCAGAACGACTGGTTCGGCCACGCCGTCGCCGTCGAGGGCAACCGCATCGTCGTCGGCTCCTACCTGAACGACGACGCCTGCCCTGCGAATCCCAACTGCGACTCCGGCTCGGTCTATATCTTCGAGTATTCCGCCGGCGCCTGGATCCAGACCGCCAAACTCCTCGCCCCCGACGCCGCCCAGGGCGATCACTTCGGCGCGTCGGTCGCGCTGCGGGGCGACCGCGTCGTGATCGGCGCCGACCAGGACGACGACCTCGGCGCCGACGCGGGGGCCGCCTATGTCTTCCGCATCCAGGACGGTTCCTGGGTCTTCGAGCAGAAACTCACCTCCCCGCTCGGCGCTGCCGGCGACCACTTCGGCTTCGCCGTCGCGCTCGACACCGACTTCGCTGCGGTCGGCGCCTACCTGGATGACCACATCGGACCCGACGCCGGGTCCGTCACCGTCTTTTCCCGCGCCGGGCTGAGCTGGTTCGTCAACGACTACCTCTGGGCCGCCGACCGCGAGGCGGGTGACCGCTTCGGCCGCGCGGTCGCGCTGCGCGACGACGTGCTGGTCGTCGGCGCGCCGGAAAACGACGACGGCACTGTCGCGGCCGGTTCGGCGTACACCTTCGCGCACGGCGACAGCACCTGGTGGCAGCGGCACAAGCTGTTGGCCCCCGACCCGAGCTCCTGGGCTACGCTCGGCTGGTCGGTCGCGGTCGACGCCGGCGCTGCCCTCGTCGGGGCCCGGGGCGACAACAGCAACCGCGGCGCGGTGTACCTCTACGGCGTGGCGGGCGACTGCAACGCGAACGGCCGGCCCGATCTGTGCGACATCTTCAACGGCCTCAGCGCGGACTCCAACGAGAACGGCTCGCCCGACGAATGCGAGCAGCACGTCGGCGACCTGAACTGCGACGGGGTGGTGGGCTTCGCCGATATCAACCCCTTCGTCCTCGCGGTCATCGGCTACGAGGTGTATCACGCGCAGTACCCGGCCTGCAACTGGTACAACGCCGACTGCAACGGCGATGGGCAGGTCAACTTCGCCGACATCAACCCGTTCGTCGCGCTCCTCAGCGGCGGCGGCTTCTGATAGCCCGCGCGGCGGTGTCGCGCGGCCAGCCCGGCCGCCGGCAGCATGTGCGACCATTCGCGCACGTCGCTGTCGGCGGCCGGCCCCTTTGTTCTGCCGGCACTTCCGAACACGAGCGGCGCCCGCTACGCTGCCCCATAGCGGTCGCGCCGGACTGCGCGACACGCGGGAGACGCTGCATGCTTCGCGCCCTCACGACCCGTCTCGTCTCGCTCGCGCTCGGTTCGCTGCTCTGCACGCTCGCCGGCTGCCGGCTCGCCGGGCCTGCCGGCGACGGGCAGGTTCCGCGGCACTACGTCTGCCGCCGTGCGGACACGCCGGTGGTGATCGACGGTCGGCCCACCGAGCCCGCGTGGCAGCGGGCCGCGTGGACCGCGGAGTTCGTCGACATCGAGGGCCCGCGCCGCCCGAAGCCACCGTTACGCACGCGGGCCAAGCTGCTCTGGGATGACGAGTGCCTCTACATCGCGGCCGAGCTCGAGGAGCCGCACGCCTGGGCCACACTCACCCGCCGCGACGACATCGTCTTCCACGACAACGATTTCGAGGTCTTCATCGACCCCGACGGCGACCGGGCCGAGTACTACGAACTCGAAATCAACGCCCTCAACACGATCTTCGATCTGCTGCTCGAGCGCACGTACCGCGACGGCGGACCCGCCCGCCACGACTGGAACCTCCGCGGCCTGCGCACCGCCGTCCATGTCGACGGCCGGCTCAACAACCCCAGCGACGTCGATCGCGGCTGGACGCTCGAGATGGCTCTGCCGTGGTCGGCACTCGCCGAACGCGCGCACGTCGCCTGCCCGCCCCAGCCCGGCGACACCTGGCGGATCAACTTCTCCCGCGTGCAGTGGCCGCATCGCGTCGCCGCCGGCTGCTACGAGAAAATCCCCGGGCGCAAGGCGGACAACTGGGTCTGGTCGCCGCAGTTCGCCATCGACATGCACCGGCCGGAGCACTGGGGATTCGTGGAGTTCCGGTGAGCCTGCCGAGCCCGAAACGGTCGTTCAGGTGAGCCCCTGGTCATTCCGCTGAGCGTGGCCGGGAGGAATCCGGCGAGGGACGGGATGAACCGGAAGCTTCGCATCCGGCGCAAACTCTCAGCCGACAGTGAACGCCTCTCCGCCCCTGCGGCGCGCCGGTCAATGGCCGTAGACGCAGCCCGCCGTTGCTCAGCCTCTTGTCCTCCCGGCTCGGATGACGCAACCCCGCAATGTCGGTGGTCACACCCGTCCGAGGCCGGGTTCCTCCATCGCTTCGCCGCCTCGGAATGACAACCGGGCCGGACTCCGCGTATCTTCTCCCCTATGCCGCGCTTCGACGCCGCCGACGAGCGCTTCATGCGCCGCGCGCTCGCTCTTGCCGCCCGCGGGCAGGGCTTCGTCGAGCCCAACCCGATGGTCGGCTGCGTCCTGGTCCGCACCGGCCGGGTCGTGGGCGCGGGCTGGCATCGCCGCTTCGGCCGGCCGCACGCCGAGGTCGAGGCGCTCCGCGGCGCCGGGCGGCTCGCGCGCGGCGCCACGGCCTACGTCACGCTCGAACCCTGCTGCCATTGGGGCAAGACACCGCCCTGCACCGACGCGCTGATCGCGGCCGGCGTGGCCCGGGTGGTCGCCCCGCTGGCCGACCCGAATCCGCTCGTCGCCGGCCGGGGCTTCGCCGCGCTCCGCAAGGCGGGTATTTGCGTGGATATCGGACTTCTGGCCGTCGAAGCCGGCCGGCTCAACGCCCCGTTCCTCAAGCGCATCCGCACCGGCCGGCCTTGGGTGATCCTGAAGTGGGCCCAGTCGCTGGACGGCAAGATCGCGACGCGGACGGGCGATTCGAAGTGGATCAGCGACACGGCCTGCCGCCGCGACGCGCACGCCACCCGTGGGCGCGTCGACGCGATTCTGGTCGGCCTGGGCAC
>CAZMCT010000088.1:5073-17095 GCA_964564785.1 uncultured Planctomycetales bacterium | reverse complement strand
CGCGCGGGCCAACCGTAGCGGCCCGCCCCCGGCGCGGCCGCCGGGGCACGAACGCATGCGGCCACGCGAGGCGCGGGCCGCGACTAATCCTCGCGTTTGGCGTCCCCGCGGGCAAAAATGCTCGCCACGTAGTTCAGGACGTCGGTCGCGCTGGTCTCGTTGTAGCCGAAGAACTTGATCAGCCGCTGCTTGACCACGTCGATCTTGGCCTGCGTCTCGTCGTCCACGACCCCGCTGACGACATTCTTGAGCTTGATCGTGTCGCGGCTGTCCTCGAACAGCTTCAGCTCGAGCGCCTTGTACAGCCGCGCATTGGTGTTGTACTCGAACTTCTTGCCGTCCAGCGCCAGGGCCCCGATGTAGTTCATGATCTCCTGGCGGAAGTCGTCCTTGCGGCTCTCGGGGATGTCGATTTTCTCCTCGATCGCGCGCATCAGCCGCTCGTCGGGGGCCTCGTCGCGGCCGGTGTACTTGTTGCGGACCTTCTCGCGCTGCGTGTAGGCCCGCACGTTCTCGATGTAGTTGGTGCACAGCCGCTGGATGGCGTCCTCGTCGGCCGAGATCGCCCGCTGCACCTCGGCCTTGAGAATGTCCTCGTACTCCTCGCGGACGACCGCGAGCAGTTCCTTGTAGCGCTTCTTCTGCTCCTCGTCGGTGATCAGCGAGTGGTGGTAGAGGCCGTTCTCGAGCTCGTTCATGACCATGAACGGGTTGATGCAGCGGTCGCCCTGGGCCTGCTCGCTGACCAGTGCGTTGGAGATCTTGTCCTGGATGTAGCGCGGGCTGATGCCCTGCATGCCCTCGCGCGGGCTCTCCTCGCGCAGCTCCTTGACCGAGTCCTCGGTGAAGCCCGGCAGGCTCTTGCCGTCGTACAGCTTGAGCTTCTGGAGCAGCGTCAGGCCGGCCTTCTTGGGCTCGGCCAGTCGCGTCAGCACGGCCCACATGGCCGCGACCTCGACCGTATGCGGGGCGATGTGGATCCCGCGGACCTTGTCCTTGCCGAAGTCCTTGAGGTAGATCTTGATCTCGTCGGACAGGCGGATGTTGTAGGGGATGTCGATCTTGATTGTGCGGTCGCGGAAGGCCTCCATCAGCTCGTTGCTCTGGAGCTTCTTGTACTCGGGCTCGTTGGTGTGGCCGATGATGACCTCGTCGATGTCGGTCTGGGCGAACTTCTTGGGCTTGATCGTGTGCTCCTGGCTGGCGCCCAGCAGGTCGTACAGGAACGCGACGTCGAGCTTGAGAACCTCGATGAACTCGCACAGCCCGCGGTTGCTGATGTTCAGCTCGCCGTCGAAGTTGAAGGCCCGCGGGTCGCTGTCGGAGCCGTACTGGGCGATCTTGCGGTAGTTGATGTCGCCCGTGAGCTCCGTCGAGTCCTGGTTCTTCTCGTCCTTGGGCTGGAACGTGCCGATCCCCACCCGGTCCTTCTCGGACAGGATCACGCGCCGGACCACCACGTGCTCGAGCACCTTCCGCCAGTCGCCCGCATACTTGACCAGCAGATCCTCGAACGTCTTGCGACAGAAGGGGTCCAGGTCGCCTTCCACCCGCACCTGCTGGTCTTCGGGCAGGTCCGCGTTCAGCTTCGCCAGCACCTCCTTGCGGGCACTGCGCGGAATCAGCTTCAGCGGCTCCTCGTTCATCGGGCAGCGGTGCGTCTCCTGCGTGTCGCCCTCGTCGGGCAGCCGCCAGCCGAACGTGTACAGCGCCCCCTCGTCCAGCCGCGAGTAGTATTCGATCCCCTTCTTGAGCAGCCGCACGATCGTGCTCTTGCTGCTGCCTACCGGGCCGTGCAGCAGCAGGATCCGCCGGTCGGTGCCGTAACCCTGGGCCGCGCTCTTGAAAAACTCGACCAGCCGCATCAGCGACGCGTCCAGCCCGAAGATCGCATCCGCACCTTTGTCGATCGGGTCGTCGAAGAACTTGTAGTGCACGTACTCCTGCTTCAGGTACGTGTAGCGGTTCGTCCCAAAGTGCAGGATCATGTCATATACACGTTGGAACGCGTTCCGCGCGATCCGCGGCGACGCCACGACCATCCCCAGGTAGTCGTAGAACGTCCCCTCCCAGTGCTGCTGCCGGAACCGGTCACTGTCCAGGTGCCGATCGATGACTGCCAGCAGTTCCTCACTCCCGGCCATCACGCACCTCCGTGGCTGCCCGGGGCAGCGCCCCGGTGAGCGCCCGTCCTGCGCAGGGCGTTCACACTCCGCCCTCACTCGCGGGCACGCTCGATGCTAAGAACGCCTCCCCGGTCCGTCAATTACACCGCCCGGGGCCCTTCTTCTATCGACCGCTATCGCGCGCCGCCTTGCGATCCGTCCCTGAGGCCTCCGACTCCGCCGGACTCGGCCCCTCCGCCGTGCCAACCTCCGTGCTCCCGCATTCGCAGCGCACCTCGCCGGACCCCGCCTTGGGTAAAAACCGCCGATGACACACCCGGCATTCCCACAGCTTCCGGCACGAGTCCGCTTTGCACTGCGGACACTTCAGCGGATACACCGCGTCCCGCGGGACCCGCATCACACCGCTGAAGCCGCATTCCTTCACTCCGCACTGTACCCACACCGACACGTCCCGCCCGATTGCCGTCGTGTCCGTCGGGCGGAGCAACAGGTACAGGCCCGTCGCCACGCCGATCAACGCCAGGCCGGCCGCACCGACCATGATCCGCCGCCGACGCTGGACCCGGGCGTATGCTCCGACAACGATGTCCCCCTCCCTGTCGAGCACCGCGCGGTAGTCGGTCAGGATTCCCGGGGGTCTGCGACGCATGGTTCGTCTGATTATACCCCCGAGCGGGCCGCGCGGTGCGTGGCGCGGGCGGCGCGTGGGCCCCGTGCCGCGCTCCGCCGGCCGCGCCGCGTTACCATGTCGACATGGACCTCCGCATCGGCACCGGCTACGACCTGCATCGTCTTGCCCCCGGCCGGCCGCTCCTGCTGGGCGGCGTGCGCATTCCGTCCGAGGTCGGTCTGCTCGGCCACAGCGACGGCGACGCGGTCCTGCACGCGCTGTGCGACGCGCTGCTCGGAGCGCTCGGTCAGCCCGACATCGGCGACCTCTTTTCAGACCAGGACCCGCGCTGGAAGGACGCCGACAGCCGCCTGTTCGTGCGCGAGGCGCTGGAGCGCGCGCGGGCCGCCGGCTTCTGTGTCCAAAACGCGGATCTGGTGGTGCTGGCGCAGCGGCCGCGTCTGGGGGCGCACAAACGTGCGATCCAGACCGCGGTGGCCGAGTTGCTGGGCGTGAGCCCGGAGCGGGTCGGCATCAAGGCCACGACCAACGAGGGGCTGGGCGCGATCGGGCGCGGGGAGGCACTGGCCTGCTGGGCGACCGTGCTCCTGCGGGCCGAGTCCGTCGACCCGGGTTAGGGCGTTGCGTCGCCGAGCGCGGTGCCATCCTGGACGATTCGCCGCCCGGCGGATAGCATGGCATTCCCACGGGACGCTTGGCGTGGTCGGTCGACTTCGATTCCTCCGAGCGGGACATGCTCACGAATCTGCTCGCCTGGTCAGCGGTGGACGCCCTGTCACGGAACTGGGCGCTGGTTGCGATCGTCTCCACGATCGTGACGCTGCTCGTGGTGCCCGCGATGATCCTGCTGAAGTACGTCCGCATTTCGCTCAACATCATGCGGACGACGCGTCCGCCGTTGGCGCACGGGCCGTTGGATTTCGAGCGACTACAGGGGGAGCCGCTCACCATCCCGGCGTACGACGGGCTGCCACTCCAGGCGATGCTGCTGCGCCCGCGGACGGCGGCCGCCCCGCGGGGGCTCATCGTTTTCGCGCACGAGTACTGCTCGGACATGTACTCGTGCGCCCGCTACTGCCGGCCGCTGGTGGAGGCCGGGTACGAGATTCTGACATTCGACTTTCGCGGACACGGCGGTTCGGACTGCCCGCCCGGCTACGTGCCGCGGCAGTGGGTGAGCGACCGCGAGCTGGATGACATGCGCGGGGCGGCGGCGTTCGCCGAGCGGTATCTGGAGGAACAGGGCCGCGCGCCGGAGTTCGGCGTGTTCGGCATCTCGCGCGGGGCGTGCGCCGCGTTGCTGATCGCGGCCGAGAACCCGCGCGTCCGGGCGATCGTCGCCGACGGCGCGTTCAGCACCGACAGCACGATCGAGTACCTCATGAAGCGCTGGGCGTACATCTTCGCCCGGGTGCGGTTCGTCTACGAGAATCACCCGCCGATGTTCTGGCGCTTTCTGCGCTGGGGGCTGTTCTTCTTCGCCCGGCGCGAGTTCAAGTGCCGCTTCCCCTCGGTGCGCAAGTCCATCCAACGCATGACGCCCCGACCGATACTCTTCATCCACGGCGAGAAGGACTCGTACCTCCCGGTCGAGCAGAGCCGCCGGCTCTACGCCCTCGCCGGGCAACCCAAACAGCTCTGGATCGCCCCCGCCGCGCGCCACAACCAGGCGGTCGTCTGCCACCCGGAGTTCTACGCGCGGCTGACCACCGGCTTCTTCGACCGCCATCTCGGCCGCGGCGCCGCAGCCCCCGCTTCGGCCGCGCTGGCGGCCGCGCCGGCGCCGGCCGGCCGCTGACGACCATGCCCTCCCTCGTTCAACGCGCAGCCGCCAGACTCGGCATCTGGCACGCGCGGCGGGTCTACGAGCACTTCCTGAATGCCGTGCAGGACGTGTCCCGGCACCAGCAGGTCGCCCTCCAACGGGCCGTGAGGCTGGTCCGCGACAGCGACTTCGGCCGGCGGCACGGGCTGGGTCGGGTGCACGATCTTGCGGCGCTGCGCCGGGCCCTGCCGCTTCAAACGTACGAGGACTACCGGCCGTGGGTCGACCGTCTGTGCGACGGCGATGTCGGGGCACTGTTCGCGCCCCGCCAGCGCATCCTCATGTTCGCGACCAGCAGCGGGACGACCGCTCTGCCCAAGCGCATCCCCGTGACGCCCGAGTTTGTCGCCGATTACCGCCGCGGCTGGAACACCTTCGGACTCAAGTTGCTCCGCGATCATCGCCGCGCTTTCCTGCGCCCGATCCTCCAGTCCACCGGCAGACATGACGCGGCCCACACTCCGTCCGGCGTGCCCGTCGGCGCCATCACCGGCCTCCTCGCCCGAACTCAGAAGCGAATCGTCCGCCGCTTCTACGTCGGCCCGCCCGAAATCGCCCACATCGACGATCCGCTCGCACGTTACTACACGCTCATGCGTTTCGGCATCGTCCGCGACGTCGCGTTCGCCATCACCGCCAACCCGGCCACCCTCATCCAGATGGCTCGCACCGCCGATGAGCATAGCGAACGACTCATTCGCGACGTCCGAGACGGCACGCTGGCCCGCGAGTTCGTCCCGAACGGGCCGCTCCACCGGCGGCTCGCGGCCCAATTGCAGCCTGATCCGTTCCGGGCGTCCGAGCTCGAACGCCTTCGCCGGCACACGGGGGCGCTGCGGCCGCGGGACTTCTGGCAGCTCGACTTTGTGGCCTGCTGGACGGGCGGCAGCATGGGCTACTACCTCCAACGCCTCGCCGACTGGTGGGGGCCGGTGCCCGTCCGCGACATCGGCCTGCTGGCCAGTGAGGGCCGCGTCACCATCCCGCTCGAAGATGGGAAGCCCGTGGGTGTCCTGGACGTCACTGCGGCGGCGTTTGAGTTCATCCCGGCCGACGCCGCCACCTCGCCCGACCCTCCCACCCTCAGCCCGGACGAACTCGAAGTTGGGGGGGCGTACGCCGTGGTGCTCTCGAACGCGAGCGGCCTGCTGCGGTACCGTCTGGACGACGTCGTCCGGATGCACGGCCGGCTCGGTCAGGCACCGCTGCTCGAGTTCCTGCACCGTGCCGGCCGAATCTCCTCGATCGCCGGTGAGAAACTGACGGAGGATCAGGTCGTGCTTGCGGTCATGGCCGCGCGGCGCAGCCTCCAAATCCCCGAGTTCGATTTCGTACTTGCACCGCGCTGGGGTGACCCCCCCTTCTATGTGCTCACGTGTAGCGCCGCCGCGCATCCAAAACTCGCCGGTGCCGTCGACTCAGAACTGGCCGCCCAGAACGAGGAGTACGCCTCGCGCCGTAAGTCATTGCGTCTCGGCGCGTTGCGCATCCGCTACGTACCCGCCGACACGATCCCCGCCATGGACCGGGCCCTCGCCCAGCAGCGGCGCTCGGCCGCTGAGCAGTACAAGCGGTCATGTCTTTTCGCGCGCCCCGGAGAGGATGACGAGGCGCTGGGGCTCGCCTCGAATCAGGTTCACACCAGCGTCTGACGGTGATTCGCGCAACGTCTGCCGAACCGCGCTGCAACTGCCGTTGACAGGCTGTCAAAGAAATCCTCGAGTCAACGTTGTCACGCAAGCGTTTTTGCAGAAAAACCTTACGAATTTCGCTCGAAGAGCGGCGATTATCCGTCACCGTCTTTTGACAGGCGCCAGCAAAAACCCCAGGGGTAGATCGAGGTCACTAAACCACGCATCTTTCTCAAATTGCGAAAAGTGGCCGCTCCGGCTGTTAAATTGGGATGTCATTTGAAGCCACTCACGCGTAAACTATGTTTAAGATGGGAAGGGTTGAGGTTCGATAACACCCTTCGTCAACGGAAAGAGGAGTAGGTCACCGCGTCGGCCCCAGGCACTTCGGCCAAGCGGCGAGGAGGCGTCGAAACACCCCGTCGTCAGGAGCTACCGGACCATGAAGACCCGGCAGAACAAGGTCGCGGCACTCTGGAAGCGCTACCGCAAGACCCGCTCGGTGGATCTTCGCAACCAGCTCGTGGAGATGTATGTCCCGCTCGTGCACAAGCTTGCCGAGATCATGGCCCGCAAGCTCTGGCCGCGGGTATCGGCCGACGAGCTGGCCAGCGCGGGCTTCGATGGCCTGATCGGAGCGGTGAGCTCGTTCGACCCCAGTCGGGGGGTGAAGTTCGAGACGTATTGCCGTCAGCGGATCGTGGGGGCGATTCGCGACTGGCAGCGTGAGATCGACCCGCTGGGGCGCTCGGGGCGGAACTTCGAGCGCTCGATGAATCACGCCGAGGAGCGGTTCCAGGCGGAATGCGGCCGGCTGCCGAGTACCGTTGAGCTTGCTCGGCGCATGGACATGAGCATTGCGAAGTTTCTGCGAATGCGGAAGACCGTCTCCGCCTCGCACAGCGTACCGCTGGAATCCGGCAGCGACCGAAGCGACGACGGGCGGGTCGGCGCGCTGGTCCCGGTCGACCCGAACCCGGGCCCGGCTCATCACACGGAGCGCGAACTCATCCGCGAGTACATCACCCGCGGATTGAAGGAACAGGATCGCCTGATCCTGACGCTCTATTACTACGAAAAGCTGACCATGGCGGCGATCGGCGCTGTCCTGGGCGTCAGTGAATCACGTGTGTGCCAGAGACACGCCGAGATTGTCGAGCAACTCCGGGCCCGGTTCGCCGATTCGGCCTGCGACCTGGTGGCCTGACGCCCCCAAACGGGCACTCCCTGAACTCCTCCCTCCTCCTCCAGGGGACGCGCTCCGGCGTGCTCCCCTGCTGTTTCTCACGCGTATGCCCCCCCGTCGGCCGGCTTCCGCGGCCCGCGCTCCCGAGCCACCCGCTCCGCGTACCCGCTTTCGCGGAAGGCGGCCAGCGGATCGGGCGGCAGCTTTCGCCCGCGGCGGTATTCCGCCAACCACGGCCGCACGTCCGTCGCGAACGCTGCGCGCAGAACGCTCTCCGACGCGACCAGGTCCTCGCGCCGCTGCGCGGCTGCCAAGTCGGCCCGGTCCACAAGGAGCGCCTTGAGGAGATACTCCTGCGCCGTCATGACAGTCTGGATCATGGCCTCGATCTTCGGTTTGAGGTTGTGAGACTGGTCAATCATGTACGCGATCGGCAGGTCGGCCGGCGTTCCCGTCGACGGCTCGCCGCTGGCGGTCTCCGCGGCCACGATCTCGTTGAAGATGCGGAAGAGCTGGTAGGGATCGATGCTGCCCATGGTGAGGTCGTCGTCGGCATACTTGCGGTCGTTGAAGTGGAAGCCGCCGAGCATGTTCTCGTCGATGAGGAATGCGACGATTTGCTCGATGTTGCAGCCGGGCAGGTGGTGCCCGGTGTCCACCAGCACCCGGGCCTGCGAGCCCGCCTGCCGCGCCAGCACGTACGCCATCCCCCAGTCCGCGATGTCCGTGTGGTAGAACGCCGGCTCGAACGGCTTGTACTCGATCAGCATCCGCATGTCGGCCGGCAGCGCCGCGTGCACCTGCCGCAGCGCCTCTGCCAGCCACCGCTTTCGCTGTCGGATGTCCGCCTGCCCCGGGTAATTCGTGCCGTCCGCGAACCACAGGCTCAGGACACTCGAACCGACCGCCCGGCCGATCGCCACGCTGTCGAGCAGGTGCTGCACGGCCCGCTGACGGATTTCCGGGTCGCGGTTGGTCACCGAGCCCCACTTGTAACACTGGTCCTGAAACACGTTCGGGTTGATCGCGCCGATCCGCACACCCAGCCGCGCCGCCACCGCCGCCGTCTCCCGGCCCGCCGCTTCGAGCCGCCCGCTCGTGCCGCTACCGACCGCAGCGGAGC
Source organism: uncultured Planctomycetales bacterium (assembly GCA_964564785.1). Lineage (GTDB taxonomy): Bacteria > Planctomycetota > Phycisphaerae > UBA1845 > Fen-1342 > CAZMCT01. The sequence continues at coordinate 8,570 of CAZMCT010000088.1, read as the reverse complement.
CCGCGAGCCCGGGGAAGTCCCACAGGACGTGGACGGCCACACGCGGGCAGCAACCTGTGTAGCGGTGCACCTCGGCCGCGTCGGCCAGCTTCTCCTCGAGCGTCGCCGCGGCCGCCGCCTGGAGGAACTTGCCAAAGCGGGTGCCCGTGTCGGCGTAGCCCCACGAAGGCGTCTCGATCTCGAAGCGGTCGAGCCGCCGCGCCAATGCCGTTTCATCCACGTGCGCGGGTAGTCGCATGGCAGCACTCCTGGATTCGACGGCGCTATTGTCCGACCCGGCGGCCGCGCCGCAAACGCCCGCCGCAGACATTTCGCCGGCCGCATCCCCGCTCGCCTGCGGCCCCGCGCCGCGGTAGGCTGCCGGCGGGAGTTGAACGCATGACGCGCACCGATCGCGGCGCGATTCGGCTGTTCCAGATTGCCGGGATCACCGTCTCGCTCCATTGGACATGGCTGCTGGTCGCGCTGTTCGAGCTGCGTGGCCGTGGGGCGGCGTACGGCCACATGCTCTGGAACGGACTGGAATACCTGACGCTCTTCGGGCTGGTTCTGCTGCACGAGTTCGGACACGCGCTGGCCTGCCGCTCGGTCGGCGGCCGGGCCGAGCGGATCCTGCTTTGGCCGCTGGGCGGCGTCGCGTTCGTGCAGCCGCCCTTCCGGCCCGGAGCGTATCTGTGGAGCATCGCGGCCGGGCCGCTGGTCAACGTGGTGCTGGTTCCGCTGACGATCGCGGCCTTCGCGGCGGTGAGCTTCGGCTTCGCCGGCGCAGCGCCGAATCTCGAGCAGTACGTCATGGCCATCGTGATCATCAACCTCGTCCTGCTCGTGTTCAACCTGCTGCCGATCTACCCGCTGGACGGGGGGCAGATCCTGCGGGCACTGCTGTGGTTCGTGATCGGGCCGGTGCGGAGTCTGTCGGCGGCGGCGTGGCTCGGGCTGCTGGGCGCCGCCGGCCTGGTGCTGCTGGCGATCTTCCTCCAGAGCATCTGGCTGGGCGTGCTGGCGATCTTCGCCGCGCTCCAATGCGCCCAGGGTCTCGCGACCGCCCGCCGCCTGCGGGAGGCGCAGCGCGTGCCGCGGCACGCCCAGTTCCGCTGTCCAGCCTGCGGCGAACACGCCCCGGCCGGGCCGGTTGGGCGCTGCCAGGACTGCGGGCGCGGGGTGGATCCGGTGGCCGAGGTCGGATGCCCGCATTGCCGGCGTGTGCTGGAGACGACGGAGTGTCTGTTCTGCGGCCGCACGACGCCACGGGCCGCGTGGCGGGTGGGGATACCGGCTGGGCCCGAGCCACCACAGGCGTAGGCGTGTGCCGCGCCTTGCGACGCGGCCGGAGAGCTATTGCTGCTTGCCCCGGTCGGGGAAGCGCTCCAGGATCAGCTTCACGACGCGCTCGAACCGCCGTTGCCGCTGGGCGGGCGGCGCAGCATCGTTCAACTCGGTCTTGGCGTAGCCGCGCCAGATGTGCCGCCCGTTTTTCGGGTCGAGAATATCGATCACCAGCGAGCCCTCCTCGCGGACCGGGCTCCAGGTGCTCTCACGCAGTCCCCCGCGGGTTTGGCGGTGCACAAAATAGTCGATCCACAGATCCGGCGTGCCCGACTCGACGTACTCGTAGCCCTTCCGCTCCAGCCCGGCCGCGATGATCTCGCGGATCAGCCGGTCCACCTCCTCCGGCGGCGTGGTGCTCTTGCCCGCATCCTGCCGCGGCCCCGGCCACCATCCGAACGTCGATCCAAAACCGCTGAACTTGATCCCCGGCCCGTACGCAGACGAGACCCGGATCGGGGCCTCGCAACCGGCCGCGAGCATGACGGCCGCAAGCGTCAGAACGGCGCTGCCCCGGAATACGCGTTGCGCTGCGGCCATCTCGGCTCTCCTGCTTGCGGTTCGGACGACGCGGGCATTATAGGCTGGTGCGGGTCACTCCGCGATGCAAGACAGGTGCTCGCGACCGCGCAGGTACAGCTCGCGGTCGACGATGGCCGGCGACGCGGAGATGCTGTCGTCCGGCGCGTTCGTCGCGACCACCGCGAACTCGGGCCCGCGGCGCCGCTGCCGTCCGGGCCGCGCCAGGTCACCCAGGCGGCCGGCGGTCCGGCGAGCGACGAAACGGGCAGAGTGAGGGCAACACCCAGCGCAAGCGGCAGTTATCTCATGGAGACTCGGGTTTGTAATTGGGCGGGAGCGCACTGAGAATCGAGACGGTGCGTCGGGGACGCACCCTACGGCTGCTCCGCTTCGCCCGTCATCGGCACGAAACGCACGGGCAGCACCTCGCGCGACTCACGGCTGCCGTCCGGCCGCTTCGTCAGCACGACGAGCCGCTGGTCCGACCACGGGCGGCCGAGCGGAATGACGATCCGCCCGCCGGGCGCGAGCTGCTCCCACAGCGGCGCCGGCACCGCGTCCGGCGCGCAGGTGACGATCACGCCATCGAACGGCGCGTGCTCCGGCCAGCCCTGGTAGCCGTCGCCCGCCCGCACCTGCACCGTCCGGTAACCCAGCCGCTCGAGCCGCTCGCGGGCCGCGGTCGCCAGCGGCTCGACGATCTCGATCGAGTAGACGTAGGGCGTCAGCTCGGCCAGCACCGCGGCCTGGTAGCCAGAGCCGGTGCCGATCTCGAGGATGCGCTGCCCGGGCTGGACCGCGAGCAGCTCCGTCATCAGCGCGACGATGTACGGCTGCGAGATGGTCTGGTCATGGCCGATCGGCAGCGGGCGGTCCGCGTAGGCCAGCGCCTGCTCCGCCACGGGAACGAACTCGTGCCGCGGCACAGCCCGCAGGGCGTCGAGCACACGCGGGTCCTTCACCGGGATGCGGTCGAATCCCCGCGCGATCTGCTGCGCCACCATCGCGTCGCGCTCAGCCTGTCGCCCGGCGAATCGGGGCCGCGGCCAGACAAGCACGCCCCGCGCATCGCGCCGCACAAGTGGAGCCGTGGCCGGTTCGCTGGCCGCGGCCGTGGCCGGCGCCGTGGACGTCGTTGGCGACCCCGGACTCAGCCTGGACGGTGCGGCTTCCTGCGCGTTCAGAGCAGCGAACTCGCGCGCGGCCGGCGGCTCGTCGGGCGGCGGTCCGTCGCGGAGTGGCGAGGGGAACAGGAGCAGCAGCACCGCAAGGGCGACGGCTGCGAGGAGGAGGTGCGACCAGCGCGATTCCGCGGCGGCCCCCGTGGAGGACGTCCCCGCCCGTCCGCCGCCTCCGGTTCGACCGCCGTCGTTCACGCACCCCGGATCGGCGTGCTCGGCTGAGGCGTTCATGGCAGACCTCCCATGTCCGCACGCCCGCGCATTATACCCCAACACCTGGCATGGACGCTTGGAGAGCGTTGGCATGGCCGCTTGGAGGAAGGTGGCATGGCCGCCTGGAGGAAGGTGGCATGGCCGCCTGGAGACGTCCCGTGGCGCATGAAGCACCTCAGCATAGAGGGGGCTTTGCGCGGCGAGGCGGGCTGCCCAGCGGCCATGCCACAGAAAGCACGCGCGCGCCCGGGTGGC
>CAZMCT010000088.1:0-4973 GCA_964564785.1 uncultured Planctomycetales bacterium | reverse complement strand
GGCGGATGCGGCGCATAAAGAGCCCCGGCACAGACGGCGTTGTCGCGCGCTGCGGCGGGCTGCCCAGCGGCCATGCCACCCCTGTCCAAGCGGCCATGCCACGGAGCACGCGGCGCCTACTCTCCGCCGCCCCCCATTGCCGCGCCTTTGATCTCCACCTCGCGGGCGCAGTCGATCACCGTGCCGTCGACCCACTTGATCACGGCCACCACCCGGTCGCCCCACTTGGGCGGGGCCGGCGGGCCGCCGCACATCCGGTCGACTTCGGCCTTCAGCTCACGGATCGGGCGGATCGGGAGCTTGCTGCCGTTGTCCTTCAGCGCGCTCAGCAGGTCCGCGCGGCGTGGGTTCACCGCGATGCCGCGCTCGGTCACCACCACGTCGATCAGCTCGCCCGGGCCGACCAGCGTCGTCACCTGATCGACGATCACGGGGATGCGGTCGCGCACGCTCGGAATCGGCAGGATCACACATGGGCTGGCGAGGCAGTTCTGCCAGCCGCCGATGCCGTGCAGCAGCCGGCCGTCGCTGTGCGTCACGACGTTGGCGTTGAAGTCCACGTCGACCTCCGTCGCACCCAGCACGCAGATGTCGACGAATGTCGCGAAGTGCCCCTTGCCGTGCCAGTTGTACGACGTGAACGGGCTGGTCATCACGTGCCGGGCGTTGTCGCGCATGCTTGTGACGCCGTGCAGGTCGAACGTCTGCCCGTCGAGAATGTAGTCGGTCAGCCCCTCGTTCAGCATCTCCACGAGATACTTCGTGCTGCCGCCGCGGATGAAGCGGGCCTTGACGGCCCCGCCGGGGCCGCTGCCGCCGCCGACCTGCCGCATGTGCTCGCGGAGGTAGATCGCGAACGCCAGGGCCGTCCCGCCCGCCCCGGCCTGGAACGAGAAGCCGTCGCGCAGCAGACCCGCGTCGCGGACGAACTGCGCCGCCAGCTCGGCGATCATCAACCGGTCGGGGCTCTTGGTCAGCTCGGTCGTGCCGCTGACGATCTTGGCCGGGTCGCCGATCTCGTCGAGGACGACCACCTGGTCGACGTTGTTGCCCTGGATCTGCCACGGCACGCACGGGAACGGCACCAGGTTATCGGTCACCGCGATCACGTGATCCGCGTACAGCGAGTCCACCAGGCCGAAACCCAGCCCGCCGCAGGCCGACCGGCCGTTGACTCCGTTCGCGTTGCCGAACGGGTCGCAGGCCGGGCACGCGAGCACGGCCACGTCGATGTGCACCTCGCCATCCTGCACCGCCTGCCAACGGCCACCGTGCGAGCGGAGCACGCCCTGGCCGCGCATCTTGCCAGCCGAGCAGAAGTCGCCGAGCGGGCCGTTCATGCTGCCCTCGATCCGCTGGATCACGCCGGACTCCAGCAGCGGGATCAGGGGGGCGTGGCAGGGGAAGCAGGCCGAGGGGAACCAGCGCAGGTCTTTCACACCGAGCTCGGCCGCAGCCGTCAGCAGCGGCACGGCCACCTTGTCGCCGTTGCGGAAATGGTGGTGGGTCGAGATGGTCATGCCGTCGCGGAGGCCCGCCTTCTTCAGGGCGACCTTGAAGGCCTCGACGGCAGCAGCGCACTCGACCGCGCGGGAGGGAATCAGCCGCATGCACTCGTTCCCCCTTGGAGAGGGCATCACGCCGGGGGTCCCCACGCCTGGACCCTGCGATCCCTGGTCGCCTCGATCCCGGACGAACGCCACCACCTTGTTCCCGTCGCGGGGGTAATTGTTGGACGAGGCGATCGGCGGGGCGGCCCGGCGACCGGTGGGCGTATAGCGCCCGACGCCCTGAAAGGGGACCTGCGCGACACCGTTGACGAAGGTGGGGACCAGCCGGCCGGCGGCGTTCCTGACGAGCTCGCAGTCACGTGGCATGCGGTGTTCCTTGTAACAGAGCGGGATGTCGGCATGGTAGCCGAAACGGGCGTCAGGCCGAAGGGCTGACGCTTGCGGGTGCGCGACGAACCATGGCCGACATGGCCGCGGCGGGCGGCCGCACGACGGTTGGCTGGCGTTTCGCGACGCGAAACTTGTCGGCTACGACTCCAGCTCCACCAGCACACCCTCGTCGTCCCGCTGGCCGATGACGGACAGCTGGTCGCCGACGGCCGCGATCCCCTGCCAGTCGTCGCGGTAGTCCGGCAGCAGGTACGTTTCGAGAACTTCGAATGTCAGCGGGTCGATCCGCAGCACGAAACGCGAGCTGCGCAGCGCCCACAGGTGCGTTCCGTCCCACGTCAGCGCGTCCAGTCGGAGGTCGAATTCGCGGACCTCCAGGAGCACGTCCGGTTCCGCGTCGGCGTCCACGCACAGCAGCTCGTCGGAGCCGGTATCGGGCTCACCACTCAGCCAAAGCACGCCGGATGCGGCGTCGAACGCGAGGCTGTGGATGTTGACGCGGTGCCCGAGCCGCGCGTGTCCCTGTCGAGAAGTTCGTCCGTAAGTAGGCTGAAGCGCCCCTTCGCGAACGCGGCTCGGGCCGCGTCGATCAGGATGCGGCGCGCGTCTCGACGCTCACCAGCCGCGGAAACTGTGCGTCCGGGCCGAGATACTCCAGCGCGCGCGCATCCCCCTGGAGCGTGCCACGAAAGAGGGCCGTCAGCAGCCCGGCCGTCAGCCGCCGCATGCCGGCCCGATCCGGCCCGGTGGCGCAGATCGCGGCCGCCGACGCGGCGACCTCCTCGTCCAGCATGTCGGCGTGGCCGGCGTCGGCAACGACCACGTGCCACGCGGGGCTCGGGGCGGCCGCGAAAAACACCTCGTGATTGTCACCCTCGGGCGCACACGACCCGCCCAGGCCGCTCCCGAGTACCAGCGTCGGCACGTCGAACGCGGCCGGGCCCTGCACGGCGCGGCTCTGGTTGGCCAGCGGGCCACCCGTCCCGTCCACGGGGTCGACCAGCGCGAGCGCCGCCGCCCGCGCCGGATCGCCCGTGAGCACCAGCCACGCCACCTTGCCGCCGCGCGAGTGCCCCGCCAAGCCCAAGCGGCCGGTATCGGCGTCCACGCCCACGGCCGCGGCCAGGTGCCCGTCAAGCCACGCCAGCAGCTCGCGGGCGGCGGCGGCTTCCTCGGCCGCGGTTGGCCGGCCGAGCAGCGCGGGCAGGCCGGGCTCGTACATCTGCGGAGCGACGACGACAAAGCCGTGGCCGGCGAGGTGGCGGAGCACTTCCGAATAGGCCGTGTTTCTCGTGATAAACCCATGGTGGAACACCACCACGGGGTATGTGCCCGCTGTCTCGGGGGCGAAGATCAGCAAGGGCGCCGGCAGGCCGCCCTCGCAGCGCTCGAGCGTGAGCCGCCGCACGGCCAGGGGCCCTGGAGCGTAGGGATCGCCGCGGCCGACGAACACGGCGCCGTCCGCCGGCGACGCGCTGGTCGGCGACGGTGCGGCCGAGGGGCACGGCAGCGGCTGTGCGCAGCCGGAGAGCAAGGTGACGGCGATCACGAGTGTTGCAAACAGCGGGATTGGTTGCATGGCATTCCAGCCTGCCGAGGGGTCCGGACCAGGTTCGGAGGATTGTAGTCGCGGCCGAGGCGACCGCCGCCCGGCCGGTCGGTCGCGTGGGCAGCCTATAATCGCTGGATGATGCAGGCGATTGTGGCCAAGCCGCGGGGATTCTGTGCCGGGGTCGAGCGGGCGATCCGCGTGGTCGAGCTGGCGCTGGAGCAGTACGGCACGCCGGTCTACGTCCGCAAGGAGATCGTCCACAACCTGCACGTGGTGCAGCGGCTGCGGGCATTGGGGGCCGTGTTCGTGGAAGAGCTCGACGAGGTTCCGGCCGGAGCGGTCGCGATTCTCTCGGCCCACGGCTCGCCGCCCGAGGTCTACGTCGCGGCCGAGCGCCGCGGGCTGCGGATCATCGACGCGACCTGCCCGCTGGTGCGCAAGGTGCACGTCGAGGTCAAGCGCTACGTGAAGCGCGGCTACCGCGTCATCCTGATCGGCCACGCCGGGCACGACGAGGTGATCGGCACCATGGGTCAGGCGCCCGAACGCACGACGCTGGTCGAGGACCTCGAGGACGTAGCGCGGCTCGCGCTGCGTCCGGACGAGCCGGCCATCATTCTGACGCAGACCACGCTCAGCCAGGACGACACGCACGACATCGTGACGGCGCTGCGGGCCCGCTTCCCGCACCTCGAGCTGCCTCCCTCCGACGACATCTGCTACGCGACGCAGAACCGGCAGAGCGCCGTGAAGGAGATCTGCGACCGGATCGACCTGCTGCTGGTGGTGGGCTCGCAGAACTCCTCGAACTCGCGACGGCTCACCGAGGTTGCCCGCAGCCGCGGCGTGGCCAGCCACCTGATCGACGGCCCGGAAGACCTCGATCCGGCCTGGCTCGCGGGTGTACAGCGCGTGGGCGTCACGTCCGGCGCCAGCGCCCCCGAGGACGTCGTACAGGGCGTGCTGGCGTGGCTACGCGAGCGGGGCGTCGATCAGGTCGAGGAAGTGGCCGCCCCGGACGAAGGTGTCACGTTTACGCTGCCGAAGATGGTCGACCTCACCAGCGGCGGCCGCACGCTGGTCTGAAGGCTCCCGCGCCCGGCGGGCTACGGCTCGCGCACCGCATCGAACAGCCCCGGCTGCCGCGGATCCTCGGCCGTGGCGCGAAACTCGCCGTCGGCCACTTCCGTCACGATGCGCAGTCCGTCGTGCACCTGGGCGACCGAGCGGATCAGCTCCCGTGTCCGGGCGTGCCGCGTCAGGCTGTAGCCCCGCCGCAGCACCTGCCGCGGATCGCACGCCGCCAGCGCCTGCACGCGGGCCTCCAGCAGTCGCAAACGGTGCGCGAGCAGCAGCCGCACGTCCGCGGCCAGCCGCCCGGCCGTACTCCGCAGGTGGTCGTCGTAGCGCGCCAGTCGGGGCACCGGGCCCGCCCGCTCGGCCCGGCCAAGAGCGCAGTTCAGGCGCCGTTCGGCCGCCAGCAGTCCGGCCGTCGCGGCCCGCGCCATGCGGTCCAGCCG
>CAZMCT010000087.1:0-17816 GCA_964564785.1 uncultured Planctomycetales bacterium | reverse complement strand
GGGGTCGCGGGGCCACACCGGACCCGGCGGCTTGTTTGCGGGAGATTCCCTCGCGGTCAGTCTCGGGGGCAATGTCGTCGTCGCGGCCGTCTGCCCGAAGTCAGTGACGGTCCGCGGCTTATGTGGGGCCGCCCCGAGGTGCGCTGCGCGTCCCAAGGTCGTCGCGGTCGGGACATGGCCCGAACGGAGCCGTGCGTTCGGGTGCTGCCCGCGGCCGTCGCCCGCGGACCGCTGCTCTGCCTGCCACCGGGCGAAAACGCAATACTCTGGAAGATACTCTTGACTCGAGCTGCGAGACGACTTGCCTCGAAAGTTGCGGGCAGGAAGCGCCGCAGCCTTGACTTGTGGTCTGACCGGTGCAACAATCCGGGGCGGTTGGGTCGATACGCGACACTCGTGGTGAGGAGTCTGGGGATGAACATCCCTGGGCTGCAGTTCCGTCGCTGCATCAAGTAAGTCGTACAGGAAAAACAATTTAGGTGGGAGTGCGTCGGGCTGTCCGGCCGACGGGCGATGCCCGTGCCGGCTCCGGCGGACGCCAAGGAGTCGATGATGAGAAAACTGCGACTGATGGTTCTTGCGGCGATGGTAGCGGGCGTGGGAGTGACCGCCATACTGGGCTGCCGGGATTTCATGCCCCACTCGTTGACGTGGCCGGCCGGCGGCGACGTGCAGTATACACATGCGAAGCCGCCGGACGGTTACTACGAGAACTGGGACCCGTTCGCGGTGTCACTCGAAGTGACCCCGGTCGAGGACGTCAACCCGGTCCGCACGCAGCACGTGCTGATCGCGACGGTGAAGGACAAAGACGGCAAGCCACTGCCCAATCGCCGAGTGGAGTGGATCCTGGCCGAAGGCACCATCGGCGACATCGTCGAGGTGGACGAGAGCGGGTGGCGGGCCAGCCGCGGCTACAAGGTCACCTCGCGATACGCGGTGTCGCACACCAACAACGACAAGCACGTGCTGGACCGCGGGACCGACGATCCGTCCGATGACGTGCACCTCGAGGTCGGGCAGACCTGGTGCACCATTACTTCGCCGATCGAGGGCGACACGCACGTCATCGTCTACGCGCCGGGCATTTACGATTGGACCAAGCACAAGGTCTTCGTGACCAAGCACTGGTACGACGTGCAGTGGCAGTTCCCGCCGCCGGCGACGAACCCGGTCGGCACGTCGCACGATTTCGCGACGCTGGTGACGAAGTACTCCGACGGCACGCCGCTGGCGGACTACATCGTGACATACAAGATCATCGACGGGCCCGCGGCCGTCTTCGAGCCCGGCGGCGGCAACACCGCGACGGTCAAGACCGACGCGGGCGGCATCGCGAAGGTCACGCTCAAGCAGGTCAAGCCGGCCGAGGGCACCAACAACATCTCGATCGACATTGCGCGTAAGGAGTGCGGCGAGTGCCAGCCGCAGGTGCACATCGCCGCCGGTCAGACCGCCAAGACCTGGGTCGGACCGAAGATCGCCTGCAACAAGACCGCGCCGCCTGCGGTGCTGGCCGGCCAGCAGTTCGAGTACAAGATCAGCGTCACGAACCCGTCGCAGGTCGACGCCAAGGACGTGGTCGTGACCGACACCCTGCCCGACGGCATCGCCTTCGTCTCCAGCAACCCGCCGACCGAGGCCAAGGACCAGGTGCTGACCTGGGCGCTCGGCACGGTCGCCCCCCAGGCCGCCAAGACCATCAGCGTCCAGGTCAAGGCAACCAAGACCGGCAAGTTCGAGAACTGCGCCGAGGTGAAGGCGGCCATGAACCTGGCCACGCGCTGCTGCGCAACGACCGTGGTGACGTCGCCGAAGCTGGCCCTCGAGAAGCGCTGCCCGGCCACGGTGACCCTCTGCGACCCGATCGAGTACGTGATCGTCGTCCGCAACACCGGCGACGGCCCGGCCAACAAGGTCCAGGTCACCGACACGCTGCCGGACGGCCTGACCACCGCGGACGGCAAGAAGTCCGTCGTCAGCGACGTGGGTGACCTGGCCGCCGGCCAGTCGAAGGAGATCCGCATTTCGGCCAAGGCGAGCAAGACCGGCAAGTTCGAGAACAAGGTCGTCGCGAAGGCCGAGGGCGGCCTGACGGCCGAGACCACCTGCACGACCGTGGTCACCAAGCCGGAACTGGCGGTGACCAAGACCGGGCCGGAGATGCGCTACATCGGCCGCCCGGCGGTCTACGAGATCACGGTGACGAACAAGGGCGACGCCCCGGCGCGGGACACCGTCCTGACCGACACCGTGCCGGCCGGCACCGAGTTCGCGGCCGCCAGCGACGGCGGCAAGTTCGCCGGCGGCGTCGTGACCTGGAACCTGGGCACGCTCGAGCCCGCGGCCTCCAAGAAGGTCACGGTCACGCTCAAGCCGATCGCGGCCGGCACGGTCAAGAACGTGGCCACCGCGAAGGCGGTGTGCGCCGAGGCGAGCGCCGAGGCGAGCCTGCCGATCAAGGGCGTGCCCGCGATTCTGCTCGAGGTGATCGACGTGGAGGACCCGATCGAGGTGGGTGCGAACGAGACGTATGTGATCACCGTGACCAACCAGGGCAGTGCGGACGACACGAACATCGTGATCGAGTGCACGCTGCCACCCGAGCTGCAATACGTTTCGAGCGACGGCCCGTCCAAGGCGACGGCCACGGCCCAAGTGGTGAAGTTCGCGCCGGTTCCGGCGCTGGGGCCCAAGGCGAAGCTGGTCTACAAGGTGGTCGCCAAGGGCACCAAGGAAGGTGACGTGCGGTTCAAGGCGACCCTGGACAGCGACGTGATCGATCCGCCGGTTCAGGAGACCGAGAGCACGCACATCTACTAGTTGCGGCTCGGCCCGCGAAACCTCGAGGGGTGCCGAGCTGGCCGCTCGGCACCCCTCGTTTCCTTACACGGTAGAGGTTCTGTCGGCCGGGTGGTCTGAACGCAAGCAGCGAGAGAAGAACGTGCGCAACTTTGATTGGAAGATGGCCTGCGTGGCGCTCGTGACGGCCGCCGCGCCCGGGGTGCGGGCGCAGCAACGGCCGCCTCCGCCCGAGCCGCAGCCGCAAACCGGCGTGGTCCGGACCGAGGTTGCCTATCCCACCGGTGATCGGGCGACGAGCGTGGTGTTGCTCGAGCGGTTCACACCGCGCGAGGTGCGGGCCGGGATGGAACTCGAGTACCAGATCCGGCTCACCAACCTGATCCGCGGCGACCTCCAGGACGTGGTGCTCGTCGAGCAGTTTCCGCCGGGCTTCGCGCCCCAGGCGTCCGATCCCAAGGCGAGCCTGACCGCGGAGCGAACCGCGCGCTGGACATGGCCCCGGCTCGCGGCCGGAACCACCCAGACCATCCGCGTGCGGGGGGTGACCAGCACCGCGGAAGAGCTGTACTTCTGCGCGACGCTGAGCGTCGCCGCCACCGCGTGCGCCGGCACGAGCGTGGTCGAGCCGCGGCTGCTGCTGGCGAAGACGCTCTCGCCCGAGGTCCTGATCTGCGAGCCGATCCTGATGCGCCTGACGGTGAGCAACGGCGGCAGCGGGGTCATGCGCAACGTGCGCATCACGGACCCGCTGCCCGAGGGGCTGACCACCACCGATGGCCGCCGCAGCTTTGCCATCACCGTGGGCGACCTGCCCGCCGGCCAGTCGCGCGCGTACACGGTGGAGTTGCGCGCCACGCGGACCGGAGCGTTCGCCAACACGGCCCAGGCCGAGGAGGACGGCGGCCAGAGGACCGATGCGTCGGCGCGGATTGTCGTTCGGCAGCCGGTGCTCGCGATCACCAAGCGCGGTCCGGACCTGCGCTACGTCGGCCGCGTGGCGACGTTCGAGATCACGGTGCGGAACGCGGGCGACGCACCGGCCCGCGACACCGTGCTGACGGACCTCGTGCCCCCCGGGGCCGACATCATCGCCGCCGACGGCGGCCAGGTCGCCGACGGCCAGGTCCGCTGGAACCTCGGAACGCTCGCGCCGCGGGACGCCCGGACGGTGAAGCTGACCGTCAGGCCGAATGCGATCGGGACGCTCCAAACCACGGCCCGGGCGGAAGCCTACTGCGCCGAGACCGCGGCCAGTGCGACGCTGACCGTCGCGGGTATTTCGGCCATCCTGCTGGAAGTCGTGGATGACCCCGATCCGATCGAGGTCGGCGGCGCCGTGACCTACACCATCGAGGTCACCAATCAGGGTTCGGCCCCGAGCACCAACATCGTCATCGACTGCGCTCTGCCGGCCGAGTTGCAGTATGTCTCGGCGTCCGGGCCGGCCCGCGGCATGGTCGACGGCCAGAACATCCGCTTCGCCCCGCTGGCGACGCTGGCGCCGCGGGCGCGCGTCACGTACACGGTGGTTGCCACGGGCACGCGGGAGGCCGACGCACGCATCAAGGTGACGATGAAGAGTGACCAGACGACCAGTCCGGTCGAGGAGACGGAAAGCACGCACATTTACTGAGGGTCGCTGGGCAGAACCCGGCAGCCGGTGCCCGGCGTGTGCCGGGGCCGCGCCGGGCGGCTGCCGCGTGGAGGCGGCGCGCGTGACTTCGCCAGGCGTGAGCGCCGCTCGGCATGTCTGAACAGGCACCAGGAGGACCGTGTGATGAAAGGTCGCGGAATTCGCGAGATCGGGACGATCGTGCTGTTGGTCAGCGTGGTGGGGGTGGCGCGAGCGGACCAGCCCGCTCCGGCCGGTCCCCCGCCGGCGGGCGTACCCCAGGTCGAACTCAGCAAGAGCTGTCCCGCCCTGCGCTACGTGGGGCGCGACGCCACGTTCGAGCTGAGCGTGACGAACCGCGGCACCGGTCCGGCCCTGAACGTGGTAGTGACCGATAACCTGCCGGCCGGCGTCGAGTTTCTTGCCGCCGACAATAACGGTCAGCGCGAGGGTAACACCGTTGTCTGGCGGATCGGTAACCTCGACCCGGGCCAGAGCCGCACGCTGAAGCTGAACGTGCGCTGCAATCAGATCACGACCGTGCGGAACGCGGCGAAGGTGGCGTATTGCGCCGAAGCGCAGGCCGCGTGCGAGTTTCCGGTGAAAGGCATCCCCGCCATCCTGCTCGAGTGCGTGGACGACCCCGATCCGGTCGAAATCGGCAACCAGACGACGTACACGATCACCGTGACGAACCAGGGCACGGAGACCGGCACGAAGATCGCGGTCGAGTGCATCCTGCCCGCGGAGACGGAGTTCGTGAAGGCGGGCGGAGCCGCCGAAGGCAAGGCCGACGGCAAGACCATCAGGTTCGCGCCGCTTGCCACGCTTGCGCCGAAGGCCAAAGCGGTCTTCACCGTGACCGTCAAGGGCGTGAAGGAGGGCGATGCTCGCTTCCGCGTCAACCTGAGCAGCGATCAGATCGAAACCCCCGTCATGGAGACGGAAAGCACGCACATTTACTGAGCGACGCCGGCTCGCGGCGCCGACGACACCGATCGTCGCCGCACGCGCCGTCCGAGCGACGCCACGCGGTCCACCATGCAACCGGGGTCTACGGCCCATCCAGCGGGGCCCAGGGAACCGGGGGCGGGGTCTTCCGGTCGCGTGCCCCGGCAAGGTTCGCCACACCGAGTTGCGGGGGCACCCGGCCGCCGCGATATGGGCGGCGAACCGGGCTCGAAGCCCCCGCGCCGCGCAAAGGTATAGGCGCTCGCGGCGCTGCGAACCTTGTGTTCTGCCGACCCGGCATGGCACCCCGCCCACCTTCGGCGTTGCGGCATAGAACCGCGGGTCGTTCAGCCGCTTCGCGGTGCGACCTATCCGGCGGCCGGCGAGGTGTGTCTAATCCCGAGGCCGACCGGTATACTTCCGTCGGTTTCGCGACAGGAGTGACGCATGTTCAGGCGAGCCATGCTGAGTGTCGGGGGCGGGTTGCTCTTGCTCGTGCTGGCCGGCTGCCAGCGGCAGTTCACCCGCGATCGGTTTGACCTGATTCGAGCGGACGTCGATAACCGGGAGGACGTCCGCCGGATCCTCGGAAAACCGACGGCCGACCTCCAGGATCAGTGGTTCTATAACGACCTCGACCGGCACTACTCGGCCGTGATTTACTTCGACGAGCATGGCCGCGTGCGGGCCAAAGAATGGATGGACTCCCGCACGGGTGAATGGGAGGGCCGGCACCCCGATTCCGATCCGCCGCCGCAGGGCGAAGTCCGCGAGCGGCGGCGCAAGACGGTGCGGATCGACGAGGATTAGCAGCCCGTCGAAAGCGGGGGCGACCCGGCCGGCGAGCCGCCGGCCGCTACGCATTCGCCGCCCGCTGAAAAAGGGGATTGGCTCCGCCCCAAAGCGCCCGCCCGGTAGCGCCGATAACGACTGCCGCGGTGCCGGTCCCCCTTTTTCAACCCAGCAGCCGCTCCCGCGGTGCGGGTTCCCCTCTCTTTCAAGGCGGGCCCCTTTTTCAACGGCGGAAGAGGCCGCCGGAGGGTTTCCGCGGCCGGCCGACAGCAGGGCGCGGCCGCCGCCGGGTATCATGCCGCGTGTGCCGGAGCGTATCCCATTTCACGCTGAGCTGCCCGCGGCCGCCCGGCCGGCGACCGAGATCGTGGGCGTACTGGCTGCGGCCGGGCATCAGGCCGTGCTCGCGGGCGGCTGCGTGCGCGACCTGCTGCTGGGCCAGTCGCCGAGCGACTACGACGTGGCCACCGATGCGCCGCCCGAGCGCGTGAGCAGCCTGTTTCGCACGACTCGGCACGTGGGGGCGCAATTCGGGGTGGTGCTCGTGAAGCGTCGCGGCCGCTGGGTCGAGGTCGCCACGTTCCGCGCGGACGGGCCATATCTCGACGGTCGGCACCCGACGGTGATCACCCTCAGCGACTCCGAACACGATGCGCGGCGGCGCGACTTCACCGTCAACGGCATGTTTCTCGACCCGCTGAGGCGTGAGATCGTGGATTACGTTGACGGCCGGGCGGACCTGGAGCGCAGGCTGATCCGGGCCATCGGCGACCCGGCCGCGCGCTTCAGCGAGGACTACCTGCGGCTGCTGCGGGCGGTCCGCTTCGCGGCGCGGTTGGGTTTCGCGCTCGAAGCCGGGACGCAGGCCGCGATCCGCGCCCACGCGCCACGGCTGGTGCAGGTCGCGCCGGAGCGCGTCCGCGAGGAGCTCGAGCGGATGCTGGCGCATCCGTCGCGGACCCGCGCCTGGGAGCTGCTGCGCGACGGCGGGCTGCTGCCCTACCTGTGGCCCGGCGCGGCGTGGGACGCGGCCGCGGCGGACCGCACCGCCACCCTCCTCGGCCGGCTCCCTGCCCGAGCCACGTTCGAGCTCGCCCTGGCGGTGCTCCTGCTGGACTGCACACCCGACGAGGTCGAGCGGATCGCCCGCGACCTGACACTGTCGAACGAACAGCGGGGCGCCGTGGCGTGGCTGGTCGCGCGCCAAGCCGATCTCGACGACCCCGGCCGACCCACGCTGGCCAAACTCAAACGACTGATGAGCGGACCGGACTTCACCGCTCTGCGGGCGCTGGCCCGGGCGCGGCACGCCGATTTCGCCGACGCGGCCGCCCGGGACGCCGCTCTGGAGGACCGGCTGGCGCGGATCGCGCCCGAGTCGGTGCAACCGCCGCCGCTGATCACGGGGGATGACCTGATCGCGCGCGGCCTGACACCGGGACCGCTGTTTCGTCGGCTTCTGGACGAGCTGTACACGCGACAGCTCGACGAGACGCTCCACGATCACGCGGCGGCGCTCGCGGCGCTCGACGAGCTGCTGCGAACGAGCTCGTGCGATCCCGCGAACGATCGCCGCGGAGGGCGAGCATGAGGCCGGTGCCGCCGTTTCGCCCATCGCCGGACATACCGATCGGGGCGTGCCTCACGGCCTGCGCGGCGGTCCTGCTCCCCGGCTGCGCCCTGCTCGGCCGGCTCTTCCCGCCCGCCCCACCCGACGCACCGGTCGAGGTCCGGTTCCACCTGGCGCTGGCCTCGCCCGCCGAGGGCTTCACCGCCGCTGCCGACGAGGCGGGCCGGCCGCTGTACGTGGCGGCGGAGCCGTTCCTGACCGAGGCGGACATCGCGCTCGCGTCCGTCTACCGTAGCTCCCACCGCAACCTCCTCCTGCTCGAGCTGCTCCCGGGCAGCGAGATCACGCTCGAATCGTTCACGGCCGAGCACGTCGGGCATCGCCTGGCGATCTACCTCGACGGCCGGCTGGTCATGTCGCCGGTGATCCGCGGCCCGCTGCGACAGGGCAAGGTCTACCTCGACGGCGATTTCGGCGCGGCCGAAGCCGCCAGACTGGCCGACCGACTCAACGCCCGCCGCAGCTCGCGCCCGCCGCCGGGCGTCACGACGGCACCGGCGCTGTTTCGCGGATGACCGCCGTCAGGGGTGAACCATGTCCGCTTTGCTGACGAATCGCGAGGGTCCTTTGCTCGAGTTGACACTCAATCGCACGGAGCGCCGCAACGCCCTCTCGCGATCGCTCATCGCCGCGCTTGACGCCGCCCTGCGGTCCGCGGCCGCCGATGCCGCCGTCGGCGCCGTGATTCTGACCGGGACTCCGCCGGCGTTCTGTGCCGGCCTCGACTTCGACGAGGTGCTCGGCGGCGACGAAGGTCAACCGCACGACGCCCGCCCCCTGCGCGACCTTCTGGCACTCATCGAGACGGCCCCCTGCCCGATCATCGCCGCAGTCAACGGACCCGCAGCCGCAGGCGGCGCCGGGCTCGTATGCTGCGCCGACCTGGCAGTCTTCGGCCGCAGCGCGACCTTGGGCTATCCGGGCGTGCAGCGCGGGCTCGTCGCGCCGGTCATCATGCCGAGCCTTCTACGGCTGGTCGGCGAACGCCGCGCGCGGTACCTCTTGCTGACGGGCGAGCCGCTCTCAGCCGAGCAGGCCCTCGCGTGGGGGTTGGCAAGCGAGGTCGTGCCCGACGCGGACGTCCTGCCGCGGGCTCGGTCGCTCGCCGCCCGGTTCGCCACCCGAACGCGGGCGGCCGTTGCCGCGACCAAACGCTGGCTCGCCCGCCTGACGCCCGGAGCCGCGCCCCTGGCCGACGCGGCGGCCGTGGTGTTCCGGCCGGCCGGGGCGGGATGACCTGAAAAGTCGCCTTGCGGCCGGTGCGGAGCCGGCAGGCTGGTTTTATAATTTCGGTGTGCCCGGCTTCGTGGCCGCAATGCGGCGGTTCCGATCAGCCTGGACGAGCGGCGGTCGGGAATCGGCGGGCGGGGCGCTTCCTCCGCGGCTAGCGGCCGACGGGCACAAAGCAGGACATTCATGAACCGCATTCAGCAGATTCGGGCGCTGGGGCAGGCGATCTGGCTCGACTACATCCGGCGCGATTTGATACGCACAGGTCAGCTTGCCGACCTGGTCGACGAGGGCCTCACGGGCCTGACGTCGAACCCCACGATTTTCCAGAAAGCCATTGCGGGCAGCGAGCTGTACGACGAGGACATCCGGCAGCTCGGCGCGGCCGGCTGCGGCACACTCGAGACGTACGAAGCCCTGGCCATCGCCGACGTGGGCGAAGCGGCCGACGTGCTCCGCCCGGTCTACAACGAAACGCACGGTCGCGACGGGTTCGTCAGCATCGAGGTCAACCCGCACCTGGCCCGCGACACCGACGCCACGGTGGCCGAGGCCCGGCGGCTCTTTTCGACCATCAACCGCCCGAACGTGATGATCAAGGTCCCGGCCACCGAGGCCGGCCTGCCCGCGATCACCACCCTCATCGGCGAGGGCATCAACGTCAACGTCACGTTGATCTTCGCCGTCCCGATGTACGAGCGCGTCATCGACGCCTATCTCCAGGGCCTGGCCCGCTATCAAAACACCGGCCGGCCGCTCGGCCTGGTCTCCTCCGTCGCCTCCTTCTTCGTCAGCCGCGTGGACACGCTCGTCGACAAGATCCTCGATCATCGCATCGCCAATGGCGAGCCACACCTCGAACCGCTCTACGGCCTGGCCGCGGTCGCCAACGCGCGCATCGCGTACGGCCGCTACAAGGCCGTCTTCGAGGGACCGCGGTTCGAGCCCTTCCGCACCGCCGGCGCCCGGCCGCAGCGCCCGCTGTGGGCCAGCACCAGCACCAAGAACCCCCGCTACCACGATACGAAATACGTCGATCCGCTCATCGGCGTGAACACCGTCAACACCGTCCCGCCCGCCACGCTCGACGCCATCCGCGATCACGCCGTCACCGCCCAGACCATCGAGCGCGACATCGCGCAGGCCGAAGCCATCATGAACGAACTCGCGGGTCTCAAGATCGACTACAACTGGGTCACCGCCTGCCTCCTCGACGAGGGCATCAAGGCCTTCACCGACTCGTTCGACCAGCTCCTGGCCGACATCGAGAAAAAACGCTCTACGCTGGTCGCACAGGTCGCCCGATGATCCGCGCCCCCCTCCCTCGTCGCCGGCTCATCCTGTTCGCGCTCGCTCTCTTCACGCCGGCCTGGACACCGGGCTGCGGCGAACCGGCCGTCGCGCCCACCCGCCCCTATCAGCCTCCCCCGCCGTCGAAGACTCCGCCCCCACCCGCGACCGCACGGCCGCGGCCGGCGCCCATCGCCACCCAGCCCGCGACGCGCCCGGCGGCCGAGGCGACCCTCACGCGCACGCGCGACCCGAACGCAGAAACCCAGGTCGAACTGGCCGAATCCGCGCACGTGCTTACGGGCGTCAACCTGCGACTCGTAGACCTGTTCTGCCTTGCCTACCGGCCGGTGCCGGCAGGCGGGCATAGCTCGCTCCCGCTGCTCTCCGACGTGCGCGTTCTGAACGCCCCGCTTACCGCGGAGCGTTACGACCTGCGGATTTACGTGCCGGGGGCGACGGCGGAGGCCCTGCGCGGCCAACTACGGGCTCTCCTCCGGCGGCATTTCGGTCTTGTCGCGCGCATTGAGGCGCGCACGGTCGACGCGCTCGTACTCGTCCGAAGCGCCCGGCCGGACCGGACAGGCAGCGAGCCCCCGTTGGCCCCGGCGGGGCTGGATCGGGTCGAACTGAGCGGCTCGGACATGAGTATGCTGGCTGAACAGCTCGAAGAGCGGCTGCGCCAGCCGGTGCTCGATGAGACCGGGTTGCGGCAGCCGTTCCTGTTGCGTCTTCATCGGCCGCACGGCGCGGAGGGGCATGGCGCGGGGTTTGATCTGCCGACGATCCGCGTAGCACTCCAGAAGCAGCTCGGGGTGGACCTGGTGCCCGGTCGGCGGGTGGTGGACTACGTGGCTCTGGAGCCGGCGGGGCGTTAGCAGCCTGTTGAAAAAATGGAAGTGCACCGCGGCCGTAGCTGTCGGCGCTGCCAAGCTGGCGCGTCGGCGCGGAGCCGCCCCCCCCCTTCTCAACGGCCTGTGACCACACATTATTTGGACAGTGTGACCGTTAGATTAGAGTATTGCGTACTCGGCTGAAACGGTTTATACTGCGCGGGTTGACGGAAAGATGCACGGCTCGGGGTCGTGCGTGTCCCGACATCCGGAGGAAGGAGGATCATTGTGAATCGCATCTCCGCTCTGCTCATGGTGGTCGCGCTGACCGGCAGTGCCTGCGCCACCATCCTCGTTGACATCCCGCTGGACCAGCAGATCGACCTGGGCGCCGGCCCGGCGATCTACGTACCCCCAGGCCTGAACGGCTCGCTGTCATTCCAGCCGGGCACGCCGGGCTTCGTGCGTAACATGTGGCCCAGCGCGGACTCGTGGTACTACGGCCCGTACGTGGACTTCCATTTGGCCGGCATCGGCGATATCGACGTGAGCAACGCGCAGCTCGAAATCGACCTGCGGTATTTCAAGGAAGACGGCAACTACGGCGACGCGCCGATCTTCCTGCGGATCTACAGCATCGACGGCGCGGGCAACTACCTCGGCCACCGCGATTACAGCATCATCTACGCGGTGCAGCCGCCGTGGAACGACCCGCCGGCCCCGGCCTGGACGCACAAGACCATCTACCTGAACGACAGCGCGATGAACCCGTACACCGACGGTGGCGCGTTCAATGTCAACAGTGTCGGCCGCATCCGGCTCTACGGCACGGACTGGGGCGCGGACCCGACCCAGACCGACTACATCGACGCCAAGGAACTCGTGATCTCGGTGATCCCCGAGCCCGCCGCGCTGATGCTGCTGGCGCTCGGCGCCGGCCTGCTGCGTCGCCGCTAGCCACACTTTCGTGCCATTGCCCGCCGGTGCCTGTGTGCGCCGGTTGCGGCAATGTGCCGTACTACAACGGGCCCCGGCCGCGCTCGGTCGGGGCTCGGCTGTTTCCGGGGGGCGACGTCCGTCGCCGCCGCTCAGCGTTTGCGCCGCTCGGGCCGGCGGTGCTGGTGCTTCGGAGCCCAGTCCCCTCCATCGCGGGCCAGGGGGCTGCGCCGCGGGCGAGCGTTGGCGGCGGGGACGCGCAGGTCGGGCGAGTCCTTCAGCTCCTTGATGTGGTCGCGCAGGGCCGCGGCCCGCTCGAAATCGAGTTGCTCGGCCGCCTCGAGCATCTCGCGCTCGAGCTGGCGGATCAGCTCCTGCCGGTCGTAGTCGCCCTCGTCCTCGTGCACCGCTTCGCGGACCCGCCGCAGCGAGGCCACCTCGTTCAGCAGCCCGCTGCGGATCGCCTTGCGGACGCTGTCCGGCGTGATGCCGTGTTCGGCGTTGTAGCGGAGCTGGGCTTCCCGGCGGCGGTTGGTCTCGTCCATGGCCCGCTGCATCGAGGGGGTGATCTTGTCGGCGTACAGAATCACGTGCGCGTCGATGTTGCGGGCGCAGCGGCCGATCATCTGAATCAGCGACGTCTCGCTGCGGAGGAAA
This sequence comes from uncultured Planctomycetales bacterium, assembly GCA_964564785.1. GTDB lineage: Bacteria > Planctomycetota > Phycisphaerae > UBA1845 > Fen-1342 > CAZMCT01. The sequence continues at coordinate 5,080 of CAZMCT010000087.1, read as the reverse complement.
CCCTCCTTGTCCGCATCGAGGATCGCGACCAGCGACACCTCGGGCAGGTCCAGCCCCTCGCGCAGCAGGTTCACCCCCACCAGCACGTCGAAATTGCCCAGTCGCAGCTCGCGCAGGATGTCCACCCGTTCCAGCGTATCAATTTCGCTGTGCAGGTAGCGCCCGCGCAGCCCCGCCTGTTGTATGTAGCTCGAAAGGTCCTCCGCCAGCCGCTTCGTCAGCGTCGTGATCAGCACCCGCTGCCCGGCCGCGACCCGCTCCTGGCAGCGCTCCAGCAGATCGGGCACCTGACCGCGGGCCGGCCGCACCTCGATCGCCGGGTCGACCAGACCCGTCGGCCGGATGATCTGCTCGACGATCTCGCCGCCGCACTTCTGGAGCTCGTACGGCCCGGGCGTGGCCGAAACGAAAAGCGCCTGCGGCCACATGGCCTCGAACTCCTCGAAACGCATCGGCCGGTTGTCCAGGCACGACGGCAGCCGAAAACCGTGCTCGACCAGCACTTGCTTGCGGTTGCGGTCGCCGTTGTACATGGCGCCGATTTGCGGGATGGTCACGTGCGACTCATCGACGATCAGCAGGAAATCGTTGGGGAAGTAGTCGACCAGCGTGTAGGGTTTGGCGCCCGGCGGCGTGCCGTTCAGGTGCCGCGTGTAGTTCTCGATGCCCGAGCAATAGCCGACTTCCTGGAGCATCTCCATGTCGTACTTCGTGCGGGCCAGCAGCCGCTGGGCCTCGAGCAGCTTGCCCTCGCTGCGGAGTTGCAGCACGCGCTCGTCCAGCTCCTGCTGGATGCTCTGCACCGCCCGCTCGACCGCCTCCTCGGGCAACACGTAGTGCACGGCCGGGTAGATGTAGACCTGCTGGCGCTCCTGGAGCAGCGCGCCGGAGACGGGGTGAACCAAGCCGATGCGCTCGACCGTCTCGCCGAACAGCTCGATGCGGATCGCATATTCCTCGTAGGCCGGGGCCAGCTCGATCACGTCACCGCGGACGCGGAACGTGGCCCGCTTCAGCTCCACGTCGTTGCGGTCGTACTGGAGCTTGAGGAACTTGCGCAGCAGGGCGTCGCGGTCCCAGTTCTGGCCGACGCGCACGTCGACCACGCTGGCCTTGTACTCGTCCGGCGAGCCCAGACCGAAGATGCACGAGACGCTCGCAACCACCACCACGTCGCGCCGGCTCACGACCGAGCTGGTCGCCGCCAGCCGCAGGCGGTCGAGGTCGTCATTCCGCGACGCGTCCTTCTCGATGTAAATGTCGCGCTGCGGAATGTACGCCTCGGGCTGGTAGTAGTCGTAATAACTGACGAAATACTCGACCGCGTTGTGCGGCAGCAATTCGCGGAACTCCTCGTAGAGTTGCGCCGCCAACGTCTTGTTGTGCGAGATCACCAGCGTCGGCCGCCCCAGCCGCGCCACCACGTTCGCTACGGTGAACGTCTTGCCCGACCCCGTCACGCCCAGCAGCGTCTGGAACCGCCGACCGCGCTGGAACCCGGCGACCAGCTTCTCGATGGCCTGCGGCTGGTCCCCGGCCGGTTGGAACGGGCTGACGACGCGGAATTCGTTCATCCGGGCGATTATACGCCCGCCGGGCGGGCGAGGACGCTCCGCGCGCTGTCCTTCCGTGTGAAGCGCCGTGCCGCGAGGAATCCGGCCCGGGATGCGGTGAATCGGAGCTGGGGGCAGCGCGAAAATGCCATCCTCTTCCGGTCGAGCGCGGATTCCTCGTCGGTCGCCACGGCTGCCACCTCGGCCTGACAGACCGCCGGGCAATCGGCGAACGGAACGATCGGAGAACTGCGCCCCGTCGTCACCTGGTCGCCTCGTCACTTCGTGACTCTCACCCCCAGGCTCGCCCCCACCGGTCGCCAGCGCCCGTCACTCGGCCGGTTCTCGATTCGCGGCCCGTCCGGCGGCGCGAACACGAACGACGACGAGCCCCCGCCATCGAGGTTGACGGCGTCGTCCGCCCCCAGCTCGATCATCAGATCCGCCAGCTCGACCAGCGTCATCCCGACGCTCCAACCCGGTTGCCGACCATCGATAACGACCAGCAGCAGCGTCGCCCCGTCCGCGGTCAGGCCGGCCGCGGTGCGTGGGTGGCGCTTCTCGGGCTGCGGTCGGGCCTCGAGCCCGACGTTCCGGCCATCCTCGACCAGCAGGCCGCCGCGCGACGTCCCCGTTCCCGGACTGCCGGAAACCACGTCGTCCATGCCCACCAGATCGTCGCGTGCCAGCACGGCCACGCGGCCACGGCGGTGGGGGTCGAGCGCGAGCACGGGGCAGGGCTGCGTGGCCGGCGCGGGCGAGACGACTCGGCCGTCGCTGACGCACGGGCCGATGAGATCGAGCGGCGTGCCGGGCGCGAGGGACGATTTGTCGTCGCCCACGCGGGCGAAGAAGTGCGTGTTGACCGCCAACACCAGCCCCTCCCGTTCGAGCCAGGCGGGCGTGGTCTCGGCGTATACTTCGGTACCGGGCGGAGCGTCGGCGCGCAGGTCGGGCGGCGCGGTGACGCGAATCTCGACGCGGGGATCGCTCAGATCGACGCGCGCCACCCAACCGCGAATCGGCTGCCCGTCGATCCAGCGCTGGATTTCGGCCACCTGAACCGGGAACGGCGCGCTTGGACGTGCGGCCGGACGGCCCGCGGGCGGCGTGCACGCGGGCCCCACGATGAGCAGCAGGCCGAGCCAAAAACGCGTTCGCGGGCTGAGCCGACGGGCGTGGAGAACAACGAGTCCGCGCGTGCCGGGCCGACGGGACATGCGGAACCCTCAGAAAACCTCGCGCCACGTGTCATCCCGGAGGGGGCGCGACTCGACCCGGCATCCGACCCCGGATGCGGCGGTACGGCCCGCTCTGGCGCGGACCGCACCCCCGACCGGACACGTCGTTGGTCGCCGCGGCACCGGCTCGGAACGACACCTCCAGAGAGCGCCTGCGGCGCACGTTTGCACGTCGCGGCGCCGCACGCTCATGCGCTCGCCGCTCACCGGCATGTGCACTCGTAGCGCGCGTACTCCGGGAACCACATGAAATCGCGCACCGCACGCTCGATCTCGCCCTCGGGGATCAGCCGGCCGATGTTCAGCCGCTTCGCCTCGCGCACAATGTTGATCGCGATCCGGGCGCTGATCTCGCGCAGGTTGCTCTGGTCGGGGTACAGGGCGTGGTTCTCGAGCCGGTCGGCCGTGATGTACTCGGCCAGCGTCTTGGCCGCGATCATGAAGAACGACTCGGGCACCTCGCTCGCCTCGGACACGATCGTGCCCAGCCCGACCCCCGGGAAGATGAACACGTTGTTGCCTTGGCCGATCACGTGCTTCTTGCCGTTGTATTCGACCGGCTCGAACGGGCTGCCGGTTGCAACCAGCGCCCGGCCGTCCGTCCACCGGATCGCCTCGGCCGGCGTGCACTCGGCCTTCGAGGTCGGGTTGCTGAAGGCGTAGATGATCGGCCGCTCCACGTGCTTGGCCATCTCGCGCACGATCTCCTCCGTGAACGTGCCGGCTCGGGCGGTCGTCCCCAGCAGGATCGTCGGCTTCACCTGCCGAACCACCGTCAGCAGGTCGTGCGGGCCATCCCCCTTGAACCCGTACTCGTTCAGCTCTTTCTGCGTCAGCGCGAACTCGCGCTTGTGCGGATCCTTGATGACCTGACCCTCATGCACCAGCCCGGCCGAGTCGACAAACACCTGGTTGCGATGCACCTGCGCCTTGTCGCTCGTCTCTTCGAGCATCGCGCTGGCGACCAGCCGGCCGATGCCCACCCCGGCCGCCCCCGCCCCGGCGTACACGATCCGCTGCTCGCTCAGCTTGCCGCGGGTGATCCGCAGCCCGCCGTACAGCCCTGCCAGCGCCACGCCGGCCGTACCCTGGATGTCGTCGTTGAAGCACGTCAGCCGCTTGCGGTAACGGTCCAGCACCATGAACGCGATGTTCTTGTGAAAATCCTCCCACTGCACGAGGGCCCGTGGGAACACCTGCTTCACACCGGCCACGAACGCCTCAATGACGCGCTCGTACGCCTCGCCCCGCAGTCGGCGGTTGCGCCAGCCCACGTAGTACGGATCGTTGAGCAGCGCGGTGTTGTCGGTGCCCACGTCCAGCGAGACCGGCAGCGTCAGCGACGGGTGGATGCCCGCCCCGGCGCAGTACAGCGCGATCTTGCCCACCGGAATGCCCATCCCGCCCGCGCCCTGGTCGCCCAGGCCCAGAATCCGCTCGTTGTCCGTCACCACGATCAGCCGGATGTCGCACGCGCACGCGTTCCGCAGCAGCTCGGGAATCCGCTCGATGTCATCCGGCGTGATCCAGATGCCGCGCGCCTGCCGCAGGATGTGGCTGTACATCTGGCACGCCTGCCCCACCGTCGGCGTGTACACGATCGGCATCAGCTCGGCCATGTTCTCCACGAGCACGCGGTAGAACAGCGTCTCGTTTCGGTCCTGAAGCGCCGCCAGCCCGATGAACTTCTCGAGGTCCGACCCTTTCGCCCGCAGATGCTCGAGCTCGAGCGCCACCTGCTCCTTGATCCCATAATGCGCCGGCGGCAGCAGGCCGCGGAGCTTGAACGCGTCACGCTCCTGCGGCGTGAACGCCACACCCTTGTTCAGCAACGTATTTCGCAGCAGTTCCCGCCCGCACAGGCCAACTTGGGCCCGGTTCTCACTCCAGTTGATCACAAATCCCGGTTTGTCGCTCATTGGTTTGGCTCCCTTCGCGGGCGACCGGCCGGCCATCGTCCATGCAACGCCGACGGGCCGTCGTCCTTCATTGACCGTCAAGACGGCCACGGCCGGCCGCCGCTGCCGATACGAGGCGCAGCTTAGACGCGCTGTCGATGTTTGGCAAAGCGCGGAACCGAGCCCGGAGCGGCCGCGACGGGTCCTACATGGCAGAACGCGAAGCGCCAGCACGCGCCGGGGGCCACCGCCGCGTCGGTTCGTGTGGCACCGCCGCCCCCGGCGGTGACATCTCGTGTGTGGCACCCCCGCCCTCGGCGGTGACATCTCCGTGTGGCACCGCCGCCCTCGGCGGTGAAGCAACGACGGTGGCGCGCCATCCCACAGC
>CAZMCT010000086.1:0-17976 GCA_964564785.1 uncultured Planctomycetales bacterium | reverse complement strand
GCGGCGCGGCGGCGGTTCGAGATGGAACTCGGGTACGATTTCCTTGAGTCGTGCCCGAGCCGATTCGCGGTCGAGGGTGTCGGCATCGGCTTCCAGCCGCTCGATGGCCGCCACCAGGCTGTTCCAGTCGACCGGGATTTTCCGCCAGATGCCGATCTTCGGGTGCGCCGTGCGGGCCACGTTTTCGCCGTCGATCGCCAGTTCCTCGTAGAGCTTCTCGCCCGGCCGCATGCCCGTGAACGTGATTTTGATGTCGACGTCGGGCCGGAAGCCGGAGAGGGTGATCATCTCGCGGGCCAGGTCGACGATCTTGCAGGGCTCGCCCATGTCGAGCACGAAGATTTCTCCGCCCTTGCCCATCGATGCGGCCTGGAGCACGAGCTGCGCCGCCTCGGGGATGGTCATGAAGTAGCGCACCATGTCGGGATGCGTGACCGTGACCGGCCCGCCGCGCGCAATCTGCTCGCGGAAGATGGGAATGACGCTGCCACTGCTGCCAAGCACGTTTCCGAACCGCACCGTCACGAACTGCGTCTGCCCGCGGCCGCTCAGCCCCTGGATGTACATCTCGGCCACGCGCTTCGAGCAACCCATGATGCTGGTCGGGTTCACGGCCTTGTCGGTCGAGATCATGACGAACTTCTCGACGCCGCAGGCCAGAGCCGCATCGGCGACCAGCCGCGTGCCGCGGACGTTGTTCTTGATCGCCTCGCCGGGGTTGAACTCCATCATCGGCACATGTTTGTGGGCGGCGGCGTGGAACACCGCCGTCGGCCGGTGCTGGCCGAAGATGCGTCGGATCCGCGCCGCGTCGCCGACGTCGGCGATGCAGGGGACGATGCGGATGCGCGGGAAGTCGCGCCGCAGCTCCTGGTCGATGGGGAAGAGGGCGGGTTCGGAGCGTTCGATCAGGATCAGCCCGGCCGGGGCAAAGCGCGCGATCTGGCGACACATCTCCGCCCCGATCGAGCCGCCCGCACCCGTCACGGCTACCACACGGTCCCGGATGAACTTCGAGATTTCGTCGTCATCGAGCCGCACCGGCGCGCGGCCCAGGAGGTCGTTGATGTCGACGTCGCGGATTTCCTTCACCGAGGCCCGGCCGGCGATCAGATCCGACAGGGCCGGCAGCGTCTTGAACCGGAGGTTCGTGCCCTGGCAGAGTTCGACCACCTTGCGCAGCCGCTCGCGGGAAGCCGAAGGCATGGCGATCAGGATTTCGTCCACCGCTTCTGCGCCGCATACCGCCTTGATTTCGGCGATCGGTCCCAGCACCTCGATGCCGTGAATCCGCGCCCCCCACTTGGTCTCGTCGTCGTCGAGGAAGCCCACCACGCGGTAGCGCTCGACCGGCATGCGCAGAATCTCGCGCACCACGTTCTCGCCCGCGTCACCCGCCCCGAGGATCAGCAGCCGTGGGGCGGGGCCGTCGGCCGACGGTCGCACCTCCTCGTGATAGAGCCGCACCGCCAGCCGAGCGCCGCAGGCCAGCGCGATCGTCCCCGCGAAGTCCAGCACGAACACGGAGTCGGGGAACCGCTCGCCGAACGGCTCGATCGGCACGTCCACGCCGAGCGAACGGCCGAGCGAGCGAATGTTCTGGAGCGCGTAGTAGAGCAGGAATACGCCCAGGACGCTCCACCAGGCGGCGCGCGACACCGCGAACACGTCGCGCAGGCTCACGTAGCGCCACGACGCCTTGTGCAGCCCCATGAGCACGAAGACCGTCAGCTTGATCACCACCACCGGCACCAGCAACGGCAGGTAGTAATCGAGCATCCAGTCTTCCGGGGTGCCCGCCGGCGCTGCGGTTTCGCCGAACAGCGACCATCCCCAGCGCAGCGGCGCGGCGAGCGTGGGCGACTGCTTGAAGTTGTACGCCAACCCGAACGCCATGAACCAGGACAGCGCGAAGATCAGCACGTGCGCGGCAACATTCAGTGCGACGCGCTGGCGCCGCGAAAACTCGCGCCACCCGGCCCGCGCCATGCCGTTCGGTTGGGGGTCCATCACGTGTGATCGCCGCCTACTGCGTCGCGCCCGTCGGCCGGGCCACCGCCTCCCCCAGTGCCGCCGCGAACCAGAGCAGCTCCTCCGCGGCCGCCGGTGCGTCGCGCGCCAGCCGCTCGAGCTCGGCCAGTGCCGCGCGCGTCTCCGTCGGTTCGTTCAGCCGCCACGCGCAGTACGCTTGCAGCGCAAACGCCTCGGCCGAGGTCTTGTTCAGCGTCCCAATTCTCGAATAGCGCCGCATCTGCTCATTCAGGTAGGCCGAGTACACGGGCGGTTCCGCGTCGGGGGGGACGTCTCCAAAGTAGCGATCCAAATCGCGCGCTTCCGCGAACAGCGTTTGCGGCCGCCGCCGGAACGCCTGCAAGAGCTCCTGCGATGCCCGCGTCGGGCGCTCCTGCTCGAGTGACCCGTGCATCATGAGCAGCACCGCCAGCGCGTCGGACCGGTCCAGGTCGCGCACCTGTCGCAGACGCTGCACGGCCTTGCTCAGGTTGACATCGCAGTCTTCGCACCGTTCGCGCGTTGCCTTCGTCGCGGCGCGGAACAGCGCCAGCGCCTCTTGGCGAATGCGGGCCAGACGTTCGTCGGTCCGGGCGTTGAGGCGGTCGGGCGCGGAGGGGATAAGCGCCGGGGGGTCCTTCGGCGGCGGCGGCCGCAGCCCGCTCAACTGCTGAAACGGAGTCGTCGGCGGCTGCGGCGTGTACCACGACGCCGTCAGCGCCGGAACGTACCCGATCGGGACGTTCGGCAGCGGCAGTTCGAGGTCGCGCGGCTCGGACAGCCCCACGGTCGCCCACGGTTCCCGGTTCGTGGCTCCGGTGAAGAACGAACGCGTCGAGGTCGGATACAGCCCCAGCGCCGGCGACATGGCGCCGGAGTACTTTCCCTCGCGCTCCCGCCCCCGGAAGGTGAACTGTGGCGCGGCCATCAGACTGGGTTCGGCGCGCGTGGTGGACAGGGGGGCCTGATCGCCCCGCGTGTACTCGCCGCCGATCTGCGTCGAGGGCCCCCGCAGACTGGGCCGGTTGACCAGATCGGTCAGGGTGCGTGCCCGCCGTTGCGCACTGGCCGGACTGGCCGCCGCTCCGGCCAGTATGCACAAACTCCCCGCGACTATCCACTTAGGCAAAACCATCTTCGGTTCCTCGGACGCCCGGGCAAGCGATGGCATTATACTGCATCGGCCACCGAAACGGAGAACGCTTAGCGGTCCGCCAAGAAAGGGGGCCGAGTCCATGCCCACCCGCCCACGCGGCCGTGCCAATCGCTACTGCCACGGTGCCGGTCCCCTTCTGTCACTGGGCTGTTAGAGTACGTTCGGGCCGACCCACGGTTCTGCCTTTGTTCTCCGGCACAAGGTGTTTATCGGACGCCCGGTCCGAGCGCCTGCGCGTGGGTCTTGGAACCGGCACCGGTACAGGATATCGTGCTCGCCTGCGGGCCAGGCCGCATTCTTTTCACAGCACCGGCCGTCGGTCGTTCAGCAAGAGGCGGTCCCGACCGCACGTACCCCAACCGCGAAAGGACGCGTCCACATGCTGGTCGTGATGAAGGTCAGCGCAACCCCGGAAGACATCGCCGCCGTCGCGACCCGCATTCGCGAGCTGGGCTACACCCCACACGTGATTCCCGGCGGCATCCGCACGGCCATCGGGATTACGGGCAACCGCGGGCCCGAGGGACGCGAGTCGCTGCTGCTGATGCCCGGTGTGGAGGACGTCGTCCGCATCACGGTCGGGTACAAGCTGGTCTCGCGCGAGACGCATCCCGAACCCAGCGTCTTTCCCGTAGCCGGCACGCAGATCGGCGCGGGCTTCACGATCATCGCCGGTCCGTGCTCCGTCGAAAACGAGAAGATGCTCCTCGACACCGCCCGGTTCATGGTCTCGCAGGGCGTCAAGCTCATCCGGGCCGGCGCATACAAGCCGCGCACCAGCCCCTACGCGTTCCAGGGGCTCGGCGAGCAGGGCCTGCGTATCCTCGCCAAGGCGAAAGCCGAAACCGGCGTCGGCATCGTCACCGAGGTCCTCGACGTTGAAAGCGCGGCACGTGTCGAGGAGGTCGCCGACCTGCTCCAGATCGGCACGCGCAACATGCAAAACTACGCCCTGCTCCGGCGGCTCGCCAAGGCCGCCAAACCCGTGCTCCTCAAGCGCGGTATGGCCGCCACCGTCGAGGAATGGCTGCTCGCGGCCGAGTACCTCGTCAGCGGCGGCAACCGGCAGGTGATCCTCTGCGAGCGTGGCGTCCGCACCTTCGCCGACCACACCCGCAACACGCTCGATCTCTCGATCATCCCCGTCGTCAAGCACCTCTCGCACCTGCCGGTGCTGATCGACCCCAGCCACGGCACCGGCCGCTCGGAGTACGTCCCCGCCATGTGCCGTGCCGCCCTCGCCGCCGGCGCCGACGGGCTGCTGATCGAGGTACACCCGGAGCCGCGCACCGCGCTTTCCGACGGCCAGCAGTCGCTGGATTTCGACACCTTTAGCCGTCTGCTGGCTTCCCTTCGCCCCCTGGCCGAAGTGCTCGGCGTCCAGCTCGCCTGAGCCGCTGGTCTCATTTGGGGGCACCGCTTGTGAACCGGTGGCCGGTTGCGTGGCGCCGATGATCAACCGGTGGGCAGTCTTGTGGCACCGGGTATTAAGCGATGGTTGTGGGGTGCCCCTTCCCGCAAATCTACATCTTCAGCTTGCCCAACCCACAGGCCGCCCGGATCCGGTTCGCCTCCTGCCACGCCCGCGGCTCCTCCGCCAGCCAGCGCGTCAGCGATGAACCCGTCACGCCCAGCCGCTCCGCCGCCGCGCGCACCTGCCCCCCGGCCGCCGCCAGCTCGTCCAGCACCAGCGCCACCACGAGCCAATACGCCGGACTCCGCGCGCTCACGATGAGCCGCCCGTCTTTCGGCCGCGTACCCTCCGGCCAGCAAACCTGTGCCTCGGGCGATTTGCGGATCCCCACTGCGATCGCCGCGCGCAGCCGATCGAGCGCATTTGCGCGATTCTCCTGCTGCGAGCGCCGTTCCGTGGCCGTCACCGTGAACCCCGTCGGCCGGTGCACCAGCCGCACGGCGGAGGCCACCTTGTTGCGGTGCTGCCCCCCTGGCCCGCCGGTGCGGTGCAGGTGCATCTCGCACTCGGCCAGCAGCCGCACATCATCCCACTCCAGCCGCGCCCGCATCGCGGCCGGATCGACCGACTCGGGCTCGCCAGCGCCGCCCATGCGATCCTCCAGCCGAAGCATAGCCCAAAGCCGCAGCGTGCGCCCCCGGGGGGCTGACCCCGGCTTTATAATGCAATCGGTGACCGTGCGGGCACTTCCGCCCTGCGGCCGCCCTGGGAAGACCCCATGCCCCCCACCCGCCGCGGCGCCGCCTTCACCCTCCTCGAGCTGCTCGTCGTCGTCGCCATCATCACGCTCCTCATGTCCATCCTCACCCCCTCCCTCTCCCGGGCCCGCCAGCAGGCCAAAGCGACCGTCTGTCTCACGCGCCTCAGCGAGTTCATGAAATCGCTCACGATGTACTCGAGCGACTTCGGCCACCAGCTCCCGCCTATGATGTACGACGTACGGGCCGATACGCAGGACGGGCCCCGCCACGGTTGGAGCGAAGCCCTGTACACCTATATCTACCAGGACCGCGACTACGCCATGGACGAGGATTTTCCCGTCCAGCGCAACCGCGGTGCTCACTATGAGCTCTGGGCGTGCAAGGAGGCCGTCCCCGCGGCCGACAGTAGCGGCCACTACCGCGCCTACGAGATCAGCTTCAGGAAGGGCTCGCTCGACCTCATCAAGCCGCGCCTGCCGCTGATCACCGACGCGAACCCGCTCGTAACCGACCCGAACGACCTGCGCGTCAGCTACATCCCGCGCGAGCACATCGCCGGGCTCGAGGGCGAGGCGTACGTCGACGAGCGCCACTACGGCGGCGCCAACTTCTGCTTCAACGACGGCCACGCCGAGCGGAGCACGAACCTCAAGGAACGCCTGGCCGAGGATTGGGACCTCGACCCCAACACGCCGAACCAATGACCGTCACCTACCTCGACAACAACGCCACCACCCGGCCGGACGAGCGGGTCGTCGCCGCCATGCTCCCGCTGCTGACCGAGCTGTACGCCAACCCGTCCAGTGGCCACCGCTTCGGGGCCGAGGCCGCCGCCCGCGTCGAGTCCGCCCGCCACAGTGTGGCCCGCCTGATCGGCGCCCGCGACAGCGAGATCGTCTTCACCAGCGGCGGGACCGAGGCCGATAACGCCGCCCTTCGCGGCGTCCTCGCCGCCCAGCCCGACCGCCGCCACCTCGTCATCTCGGCGGTCGAGCACCACGCGATCCTCGAGACCGCCGAACACCTCGCCCATGAGGGCGTCGCCGTCACGCACGTCGGCGTCGACGGTCAGGGCCGGCTCGACCTCGACCAGCTCGCGGCTGCGATCCGCCCTGACACCGCGCTGGTTTCGATCATGCTCGCGAACAACGAGACCGGCGTCGTGTTTCCGCTCCGGCAGGTCTGCGATCTCGCGGCCGCCCGCGGCGTTCTCGTCCACACCGACGCGGTGAACGCCCTGGGCAAGATGCCGGTCAACGTCGACGAGCTGGGCGTCGCGTTGCTCTCGCTCAGCGGACATAAGATCTACGCGCCCAAGGGCGTCGGCGCCCTCTACATTCGGCGCGGCACGCCGTTCGTTGCCTGTCAACATGGCGGCGCGCAGGAGCGCCAGCGCCGCGGCGGCACGCTGAACGCCCCGGGCATCGTCGGCCTCGGCGTCGCCTGCGAGCTGCTCCACGAGCACGGGGCCGCCACGGCCGAGCGCGTCCGCGGCCTGCGCGACCGGCTCGAGTCCGAGCTGCTGGCGCGCTTCCCATTCGTCCAGGTGCTCGGCCGCGAAACGGAACGCATTCCGAATACGACGCTGGCCTGCTTCGCCGGCATTCCGGCCGAGCCGCTGCTGATCCTGCTGAGCGAGGCCGGCATCTGCGCGTCGGGCGGGGCGGCGTGCGCGAGCGGCTCGCTCGAGCCCAGCCATGTGCTCCAGGCCATGCGCATCCCGCCGCAGGTCGCCCAGGGCGAGGTCCGATTCTCCTTGGGACGGTACAGCACCGCTGAGGACATCGATCGCCTGTTCGAGGTCCTGCCCGGCGCGCTCCGCAAGCTCGGGGCGACTTGCTAGTCCCCGCCGCTCATGGGGAGCGGGCTGGGGGCGGGCAATCACGGCAGAGGTGCGGCGAGCGCAGGGGCCGCGGAGAACACGAATTCGGATTGCTTCGCGGTCGTTCCCGGCTCCGTCCGCCGTCAGATTCCGCAGCGCCGCCGCGCAGCGTTCGGAATGACAACGCCGCCCAAATCCGGCTCGGGGCTCTTGGGCCATGGCTCAGGGCTCAGGCCTGGACGCCCCCGGCTTACGGACCACGGCTTCCGCTACAATTCGCCCCCGAAGGAGACGCACATGCCCGCTGAACGGCTCACGCCGTGGATGTGGCCCGTATTCCCGCTGGCCCTGCTGCTCACTTTGCCGCACGCTCCCGCCCGCGCCCAGGACGGCGACGCGGCCGTGATCGTCAACGGCCGGCCGATCCCCCGGCAGGTGCTGGTGGAACGTGTGCTCGAGTCGCACGGCCTTCAGGTCATGCAGCAACTCATTGTCCTCGAGCTGGCGAAGGAGGAGACGCGGCGCCTGAAGCTGAAGGTGACGGCGGCCGACGTCGAGCGCGAGTTCCAGCGGGCCCTGGCGCGGATCGCCCCGGCGTCGGGGCCCGACGGCAGCACGCTGTCGGAGGCCGAACGGCGGCAATCGCTCGAGCTGCTGGTGCAGCAGAAGTGCCTCTCGATGACCGAGTTCATGCTCGGCATGGAGCGCAACGCGCACCTGCGCAAGGTGATCGAGCAGTCGCTGAAGGTCGACGAGGCCACGTTGCGCGAGGAGTTCGCGCGGATGTACGGCGAGAAGTGCGAGGTCCGCCACATCCAGGTCGGCGACGTGCCCGACCTGCACGAGGCCCTCAACCGCCTGAGCAAGGGTGAGGACTTCGCCGACGTCGCCCGGGCCGTCAGTCGCAACACCGAGACGGCGGCCCGGGGCGGGCTGCTCGAGCCCTTCACGCACGACGACCCGGCCCTCGCCCCGATTCTCCGCGATCAGGCCTTCGCCATGCAGCCCGGCGAGGTCTCCAAGCCCATCCGCGTCGGCCCGTGGTGGCACATTCTGCGTCTGGAGCGCCGCATAGCGCCGCAGGACGTGCGCTTTGAGGACGTGCGCGAGCAGGTCGAGCAGTCGCTGCGCGACCGTGTCGTCCCCCAGGAGATGAACCGGCTGATTACGAACCTGTTTCAGAAGGCGGAGATTCGCGTGCTCGACCCCGGCCTGCGCGAGAAGTTCGACAAGCTGATGCGCGAGGCTCCGCCGGCCGATCCGACGCTCCGCTGACTCTGAACACCGCGAAGACGCGAAGAAACGCAGAAGGGCCGCGAAGGAGCGCAGGGCTGCGATCGGTGTCATTCCGAGAAGGTCGCCGCGGCGATTGACGAGGAATCTGGTCTGGAACAGTCGGGTTCTTCGCGCGTCGAGTGCCTGCGACATCCGCGGCCGGATTCCTCGTCGCTGCGCTGCTCGGAATGGCAGTGCTCGGGCGTTGTGCCAGCTCTCGTCTTCTTCTCTGCGGCCCGCCGCGCGCTCGGCGTCGTTGGGGTTTTCTCCAGGGGGGACGCCTCAGTATTCGAGCCGTTCGAAGTGCCGCGCCCCCACGTAGAGACTCACGCCCGCCACGACGACCGCCAGCAGCAGCAGCCCCGGAGTCAGCCAGCCGGCCACATGCACCTCGCCCCCCGCGCCGACCGACTCGCCCAGCCGCAGCAGCCCGGCCAGCCCGAGCCCGGCCATCTCGATCGCGACGAACAGCATGCTGGCCACCAGGTTGAACGTGCCGCCGAAGCCCGACGCGATGCGGGCCGGGTTGCGCTGCCCCAGCACCGGGAACCGCGCTCCCAGCCCCACCGCCAGCCCGGAAAGCCCCACGCAGATGCCCAGGCACACCAGCAGTTGCAGCCGGCCGAGCGCGCCCAGGTCCAGCGCCCGGATCGCCAACCCCATCACCAGGAAGCCCGACAGCCCGGTGACCGTCAGCGCGAACACGAACTTCACCAGCAACAGGTGCCAGCGCGGCATCGGCAGCAATCCCAACAGCCAGAGCTGCTGGCTCTCCAACGATAGCAGCGGAAACACGAAGCGGCTCGTGAACGTCGCCAGGATCAGGCTTACCGTCGTCAGGTTCAGGAATGCGACCACCGCACGCATCCCCGGGCTGCCCAGGTCCAGCGGCAGCCGTTTGAGATTCAGGGCGTAGATGACCAGCAGGCCCATCATGATCACCATTTGCGTCCACTGCGCCGGATCGCGGGCGAAGCTCCGCAGGTCCTTGAGCATCAGGGTCTTCAGCCGGCTGGGCAGGTACGGGAAAAGGAAATCGGCCAGACCGGCGGTAAACCAGCCCTCGCGGATTTGCCCGAGGGCACGCGCCTGGCGGGCACGGCTGTATGCCCGGGCCCAGCTCGCGCCGAGGAGGTTGATGGTGAGCCAACTGAAGAACGCCCCGTTGGCCAGGACGGCCCCGAGGTACAGCAGGCTGACATCGGCCCGCTGCTCGATCGCGGCAAACACGATCCCGCGGGCCGACCAGGTGCTCGGCAGCCAGGGCTGCTGGGCCAGGCTGAGCTGGCTGTAGAAGTGCATCAGCCATTGGTCCGAGTGGTTCGCGTTACGCAGCAGGTTCCATAGCCACGCGCCCGCGACCAGGGCGATGCCGCCCGCGCACCACAGCACGACCGCCAGACGGCGGCGCGGGGCCCACATCGCGACCGCCCAGGCGACCAGCAGGCCGAAGGTCGCCGGGATGATGACGAACCCCAGGAAGTGGGCCACAAACAGGGGGTAGTAGTACCACGCCACGGCCGTGTTGCGGGCCATGGCCAGCATCAGCGGCACGCCCAGCAGCAGAAACGACCAGCTCGACAGCGCCATGCCCTCGAGCCACTTCAGGCACACGACCTGCCGCGGCGAGACCGGCAGGCTCAGCAGGTGCCCCGACTCGTCCCGGCCGAACAGGCTCCCGAAGGCCAGGATCGCGTTCGAGAACGCGAGCATGATGGCCAGCACGAGAAAGAAATGAACGAAGATCTTCTGCTTGGCGACCAGCGCGATCAGCTCGTAGCGCCCCACCTGACGCAGGACCGTGTCGAGCACCACGTACAGCGCCGCCCAGATCAGCAGCAGCAGCAGCACGACCACGAAGGCCCGCCCGGGCGCCTCACGCAACTGCTGGTCGAACGCGTTGCGCAGTTGCAGCGCCCGGTAGCGCAGCAGGATCCAGAACGGCACGCGCGGCAGCGCACGCGACGGCAGAGCTTCGGACGGCGCCATCACTTGGAGTCTACGACGGGCGCCCCGATCTGTCATTCTCGGGCTGCGCATCAGCCGGAGAATCTGACCGGACATGAAAGCGGCCACGGCCGGCGCCGCGCTGGCCCAGCGGGAGACGCCGGGGCCCGGGCGGCTAGGAGCGGCTATCACAACCCTTCATGACAGTCCTCCGGCCTGTTACGCCTGGGGGACAGGCCTCCGGCCTGTCAAGTGACCGACCGGAGGTCGGTCCCCCAACTGCTTTTGTTAGGGGTGTGACCGACCAGAGGTCGGTCCCCCAGCGGCTCTTGTTAGGCACGCTAAGGCGCCAGAGCGCGGACGGCGGCCGACCAGTGCTCGTACGCGGCGCGGACCTCCGTGAGTGTGTCACCCGCGAACTTGGCGAGAAATGCCCGGGCAATCTCGAAGGCCACGACATTCTCCGCCACGACACTCGCGGCCGGAACAGCACACACGTCGCTGCGCTCGTAGTCGCTGCGCTCGGGCTGGAGGGTCCGGAGGTTCACGCTGTCCATGCCCTGCAACAGCGTCGAGATGGGCTTCATCGCGCCGCGAATGACGAGCGTCTGCCCGTTGGTCATTCCGCCCTCGAGTCCGCCCGCACGGTTGGTCTTCCGTACGAACCCGAAGTTCGGGCTGCCGCGTTGGGCCGGGTCGAAGTAGAGCGCGTCGTGGACGGCGCTGCCCGGGCGGCGGGCGGCCTCGAACCCTAACCCGATCTCCACCGCCTTGAACGCCTGAATCGACCCAACCGCCTGCATCAGCCGGCCGTCGAGCCGCTCCTGCCAGGTGGCACACGTGCCCAGGCCCGGCGGCACGCCGAACACCCGCACCTCGACCACGCCGCCGGCCGTGTCCCGCGTCGTCTTCGCGCCGTGAATGACCGCCATCATCGGCTCGACCGCGGCAGGGTCGGGGGTGTAGACCTCGTTCGTGTCGCGGATGCTGACGAGCTCGTCGGCCGCGGCGCTCTCCGGCACGGTCGCGCGGGCGGTGCCGATCTCGGTGACGAAGCCGACGCAGCGGATGCCGAAGCCGCGCAGCAGCGCGTGAGCGACGGCTCCGGCCGCGGTGCGGGCGGCGGTCTCGCGGGCCGAGGCGCGTTCGAGCGTCTCGCGGCAGTCGCTCGTGAGCCACTTCAAGCTGCCGGCGAAATCGGCGTGGCCGGGGCGGGGACGGTGGATCGGCGGGGCGTCGTCGATGCGGACATCGCGATTCGGAATGAGCAGCACGAGGGGGGCGCCGATGGTACGGCCGGCTCGTACGCCCGAGAGGGGGGTGGCGGCGTCGTGTTCGATCTTCTGGCGGGCCCCGCGGCCGTAGCCGCCCTGACGGCGGGCGAGTTCGGCGTTGATGAAGTCGAAGTCAAGGTCGAGGCCGGCCGGCAGACCCTCGATCAGGACGGTGAGGGCCCGACCGTGCGACTCGCCGGCCGTGCGATAGGTCAGATTGCTCATGAAACACCCGCCGAAGCTGTGAATGCTAGACCGCGCGTGGTGCGCCGCTTGGGCGCGATGGATGCGCTGGTCGGGCCGGCGTGCTGCCGCGGGGCCCGGACTTCGCGGCTTGATGGACGGGCGATTGACTCGGCCATGTGACACCGCTCAACTAGGAGATGTTATGAACGAAGCGACACACCCGCGCGAACAGTCGGACGAAAACCCGGCGCTCCGGCCACTACCGGTGCTGCGGGCGATCGTGGACGCGATCGACCACGACATTCTGCGGCTGCTGGC
This sequence comes from uncultured Planctomycetales bacterium, assembly GCA_964564785.1. Taxonomy (GTDB): domain Bacteria; phylum Planctomycetota; class Phycisphaerae; order UBA1845; family Fen-1342; genus CAZMCT01. The sequence goes on along the minus strand of CAZMCT010000086.1, from coordinate 5,813 downwards.
GCGGCGCAACAGTCTGATCGCCGACATCGCGGAGCACAAGCGGACGCACCGGCTGCCGATCCGCGACCTGGAGCGTGAGCGGGAGATCATCGCCGATCGGCGGGCGCGAGGTGTGGCACTGGGGCTGAACCCGGAACTGCTGGAGAGCATGTGGCGGGTGATCCTGTGGGCCAGCCGCGACCGGCAGGCGGCACTGCGGGCCGAGGTGCCGGCGGAAGTGCAGCCGCGTACGGTGGCGGTGATCGGCGGCCAGGGCGCGATGGGGCGGTGCATGGCGGGGCTGTTCGGCGATCTGGGGCACGCCGTGCTGGTAGCCGACCTGGAAACGCGGCTGACGCCCGAGCAGGCGGCGGCGGCGGCCGACGTGGTGATCGTCAGCGTGCCGATCGACGTGACGGAAGAAGTGATCCGGCGCATCGGGCCGCATGTGCGACCGGAGGGGCTGCTGATGGACGTGACGTCGGTGAAGGCGGGGCCGCTGCGGGCGATGCTGGAGAGCACGCGTGCGAGCGTGCTGGGGACGCACCCGCTGTTCGGGCCGTCGGTGCACTCGCTCCAGGGGCAACGGGTGGTGGTGACGCCGGGGCGGGGCGACGAGTGGCGGCGGTGGCTGGAAGCGATGCTGCACGCGCGGGGGCTGGAACTGGTGGAAGCGACGGCCGAGGAGCACGACCGGGCGATGGCGATCGTGCAGGTGCTGGTGCACTTTGCAACGGAGGTGCTGGGGCAAACGCTGGCGGCGTTGGGCGTGCCGGTCGCGCAGACGCTGCGGTTCATGTCGCCGATCTACCTGATGGACCTGCTGCTGACGGCGCGGCACTTCGCGCAGTCGCCCGAGCTGTACGCGTCGATCCAGATGCTCAACCCGGCGACGGCGGAAGTGACGGCGACGTTCATCCGCGCGGCCGAGGGCCTGCGGGCGATCACGGCGGCGGGTGACCGCGCAGCGTTCAAGGCGATGTTCGAGCGGGTCCGGTCGTACTTCGGCGACTTCACGGAGCGGGCGCTGGAGCAGTCGGACTTCCTGATCGACCGCGTGGTGGAGCGGGCCTAGGTGCCTGCTTCGTCGCGTTCGCGGTCGATCAACTCGCCGTAGGCCACGGCCAGGCGGCGCGTGAGCTCGCCGACCTGCTCGTTGGCGATGGGCTGCCGCTCGATCCGCACGACCGGCACGATCTCGGCCATGCTGCTGGTGAGAAACACCTCATCGGCCCCCAGGAGCTCAGTGAGCGTGAGCGTCTGCTCGCGCGTGGGGATCTCGAGTTCGCCGGCCAGCTCGAGCACGGCTGCCCGCGTGATCCCGGGCAGTACGGGCGTGTCCAGCGGCGGCGTCACGAGGACTTCGTCAAGCACGGCGAAGACGGAGCTCATGGCTGCCTCGGCGACGAGCTCGTCGAGCGTGAGCCAGAGGGCTTCGAACGCGCCCGTGGCGTGGGCTTCGCGCAGCGAGGCCAGGCGCGCAAAGTAGCTGGTGGTCTTGTGGCCGGTCGTCGGGTCGGTGGGGTTCTGGCGGTACTTCGAGAGCGCGAGCGTGACGCCGCGGGCGTAGAGCTCGGGCGGATAGCGTTCGGCCGGGGCGGCGCTGGCGACGACCGTGAGTTGGGGCGGTTGTTCGGGGGACGCGTGCAGCGAGCCGGTCGTGACGGTCAAGCGGACGCGGGCGTCGCCGGGGCCGCACGCCCGGATGACCTGCTCCACGTCGTGCTCCAAGGCCTGCAAATCGGGCAGCACGGACCAGCCGAGCGTCTGGGCCGATCGAATGAGACGCTGGAGGTGTCGGCGGGTCCGAAAAGGCCGGCCGTCGTAGGAGCGGAAGGTCTCGAACAGCCCCACGCCCAGCATGAAGCCGGAATCGTAAACGCTAACGGTTGCGGTCTCCGCCGGAATCAGCCGACCGTTGATGGTCACAGATTCTTGCAAGTTGTTATCCCGTATTTGTTTACAACAGAACCGGTCCGCAGTTGGGCGGGGGAGAATAGCGGCGCCCCGTCGCCCGTCGAATTCCTCGGAGGTGCTGCGGTGTACTGCCCGCGGACCAACCTTGACCGCTCGTCGTGGTCTATGCGGATGGCAGTATAATGGATTTCGCAGAACCTCGGGCGATTAGAAAGAGGATTCTGACATGATTCGCAGCAAGCGTTTCGTACTGGCGGCCGGACTCGCGTCGGTGCTGATGCTATGCACCGCGGCGCGGGCGGATGGGTTCTCGTTCGGCTTCAGTTGGGGAGACGGTTCCAGGTGCTACCGGCCGTACGCGGCGACCTATGTGTACCGCGATTACACGCCGGTGTACTACGACTGCGGCCCGGTGGTCGTCTACGACGCGCCGGTGTACTACTACCGGCCGGCGCCGGTGGTGTACACGTACCCGCGGTACTATGCGGCGGCGCGCTGCTACCCGGCGTATCGTCCGTACCCGGTGACTCGGACGTACTACTACAGCTCGTCGAAGTACGTGTGCGAGCCGCGGCCGACGGCGCACCGGGTACACGTGCGCTGGCGTTAGCTGGCGGCGAGCGAACGGGGGCGGAGATTCACAAGCCCGGCGCTGGCCGGGCTTCTTTTTGGGCAGGGGCGACGGTCGGGTCACATCGAGGCGGTCGTCGGGGCGGCGGGCGCGGAATTCGACTGCGGCGGTTCCACGTGGACCGGTTCCGCACGCTCGTCGACCTGCTGAACGGGAGCAACCGCGTGGTCTGCGAGATCGGCCGCGACGGCTCGGCCGGCTTTTTCCCGAGCATGATTCACCCGTCCGCGCGGCCGCCGCGGGGGACGCCCTGAAGGCCCAGTTGAGAGCTGCTGACATGGCGCCGGCCGCACAGGGAACAGGGAACGGAGAACGGGAAGCGGCATGCTGAGTGCGCGATTCGGCATTGCTGCATTAGCGGCCAGAGTCCTCGTCGCTGCGCTCCTCGGGATGACGGGTGCGGCTGCGCTCCTCGGAACGACAGGTCGGTGCGCTTCGCAACGGCGGCCACTGCGACGCCCGCGGCCGGCCGCGGTATAATGCGGTTTTACGCGCGCCGGCCGGGAACGCCATGGAACAGCAGCACATTCGTAACTTTTCGATCGTGGCGCACATTGACCACGGCAAGAGCACGCTGGCCGACCGGCTGCTCCAGAAGTCGGGCGCGATCTCGGAGCGCGAGCTGAAGGAGCAGGTGCTCGACGACATGGAGCTCGAGCGCGAGCGGGGGATCACGATCAAGGCTTCGGCCGTGACGATCGAGATGGAGGTCGAGGGCCAGCGCTACATGTTCAACCTGATCGACACGCCGGGGCATGTCGACTTTCACTACGAGGTTGACCGGGCCCTGGCCGCGTGCGACGGGGCGCTGCTGGTGGTGGATGCGACGCAGGGCGTGCAGGCGCAGACGGTGGCGAATGCGTACGCGGCCGTCGCGAACGGTCTCGAGATCATCCCGGTGATCAACAAGGTCGACTTGGCCAGCGCGACGCCGGAAGACGCGGCCCTCGAGATCGAGCACGTGCTGGGGATCAGTGCGGACAACGTGCAGTTCGTCTCGGCCAAGACCGGGCTGGGGATCGACGAGCTGGTCCGGGCGATTGTGAAGCACCTGCCGCCGCCGACGGGCGACGCGGCCGCCCCGCTCCAGGCGCTCATTTTCGACAGTGAGTACAACGACTACCGCGGGGTGATCTGCTACGTGCGATTGGTGCACGGCACGCTCCGCAAGGGCCAGAAGGTGCTGCTGATGGGGCGGCAGCGGACGTACCAGGTGACCGAGCTGGGGAAGTTCACGCCGCACATGACGGCCTGCGAGCAGCTCGCGGCCGGCGAGACCGGCTATCTGGTCGCGAGCATCAAGAGCCTGAAGGATGTGACGGTGGGCGACACGGTGACGGACGCGGTGCACCCGGCGCCGGCGCCGCTGCCGGGCTACCAGCCGCCGCAGCACATGGTGTTCTGCGACTTCTACCCGGCGAGCGGGGAGTCGTACGACAATCTGCGCGAGGCGCTGGAGAAGCTCAGCCTCAACGACGCGTCGTTCAGCTTTGTGCCGCAGCACTCGGACGCGCTGGGGCCGGGTTACCGCTGCGGCTTTTTGGGGCTGTTGCACATGGACATCGTGCAGGAGCGGATCGAGCGCGAGGCGGGGGTGAGCGTGGTGCAGACCGCCCCGAGCGTAACGTACGAGGTGACCCTGCGCGACGGGACGCGAAAGCGGGTGGAGTCTGCGGGCGACCTGCCCGAGATGGGCCACATCGAAGAGCTGCGCGAGCCGATTGTGGAGGTTTCGGTCATCACGCCGGCCGACGCGATCGGGGCGATCATGCAGCTCGCCGAACAGCGGCGGGGCGAGTTCCGCAAGCAGGAGTATCTTTCGCCGACGCGCGTGCTGCTGACGTACGAGTTTCCGTTCAACGAGATTCTGTACGACTTTTACGACAAGCTGAAAAGCGCCACCCGTGGTTACGGCACGATGGACTACCACGTGACGGGGTACCGGGCCAGCGACCTGGTGAAGCTCGATATCCTCGTGAACGGGACGCCGGTCGATGCGCTGTCGCTGATCTGCCACCGCACGAAGGCCGAGCAGCGCGGCCGGCGGTTCCTGATCAAGCTGCGGCGCGAGATCCCGCGACAGCAGTTCGAGATCCGGCTGCAAGCCGCGATCGGGGCGAAGATCATCGCGTCGGAGTCGATCAAGCCGTTCCGCAAGGACGTGACGGCCAAATGCTACGGCGGCGACGTGACCCGCAAGCGCAAGCTGCTGGAGAAACAGAAAGAGGGCAAGAAGCGGATGAAGACCATCGGGCGGGTGGACATTCCGCAGAAGGCGTTCATGACGGTCCTGGAGCCGGAGGACTGAGCCGCGGCGAGCGGCAGCGCAGCGCGGGGGTGGGGGCAGGTCGCGGACCAGAACCAGGGAAGACAGCGCGACAGCGCGGCGGTGGTCGTACCGGGCAGGCGATGATGGCGTTGCCGTTCGGCGCGCCGCGGCGGGGAACACATCTGAAAAACAGGGGGTTCCTCCAGCGGGCGGGGTGCCGCACGCCCCCGGTTCTTGAACGGGGCGCGGGCAGAGTACAATAGAACTGGCTCGCGGAGACTCACGTCATGAAGCTGAACCCGCAGCGAATCCTCTGGCCCACGGATTTCTCGTCGCTGGCGCTGGTCGGCGCGCGGTATGCGCGCGCGGTCGTCGAGCAGTTCGGGGCCGAGCTGCATGTCATCCATGTCGTGCCGCCGCCGCTGACCGCGGACCTGGCGGCCGGACTGCCGGCCGAGGGGCCCGTCGTCTTCGCCGATCCCGAGTTGGTCGATGCGTGTCGCACGCGGCTGGCGGAGGTCGTCCGCGAGCAGCTTGCCGGCCGGACCGTGGTGCAAGAGGTGCTGCTGGGCAGCGCTTGGTCCGCGATCTGCAAGTACGCGGGTGAGCATGAGATCGACCTGGTGGTGATCGCGACGCACGGCCGGACGGGCATTCAGCACGCGGTCGTCGGCAGTACGGCCGAGCGGGTGGTGCAGCACGCGCCGTGTCCGGTGCTCGTGGTGAAGAGCCGGCAGCGCGAGTTCGTGACGGACTAGCGCGCCGGGTCCGCGCTCCGGGGCGAATCGCCGGGTCCGGGAGAAACCGCACGTGCGGATCGGGCGCTACACGCCGCGCCGCCGGCCGCGGATAATCGGACCGTGCCGCTGGCCAGCTTCGTGATGACGCAACCCGCCTGGCTGGCCGTCGCCGCTGCGCTGCTGTGGACGGCTGCGGCGGGCGGGGTGGCCGAGCGCGCGGCAGGCGGACGATGGGCGCCGGGGTTGCGCGTGGCGGCGGGGGCGGTGATCTCGGGGC
>CAZMCT010000085.1:0-18171 GCA_964564785.1 uncultured Planctomycetales bacterium | reverse complement strand
CAGTGGCACGGGGATCACCGCCGAGGGCGGCGGTGCCACGCGGCCGCGCGAGGGCGCGGGCCACGGCGGCCGCGCGAGGGCGCGGGCCGCTACCGCACTGCCGAGAGGACAGTGGCACACCGAAGAGGAAGACATGAACGCGACTGGTTGCCTGCTACCGCTCCTGAGTCTCCTGCTCCTGGCCCAGACGCCGCCCGAGCCGCGGTTCCCGTTCGTCGAGCGGTTCGACGCCACAGCCGCCCAACGCTGGACCGTGTTGGCGGGCAAATGGGAGTTCCTCGAAGGCCGCGCCCGCCAGAGCGACCCGATGTTCGACGCCGGGGCCGCGCTCGCCGTGCGGCCGGAAGGGCCGTACTGGCTGGCGGTGCGTTTCCGGCCGGAGTCGGATTTCAATGGCGGCGGGCTGTTCTTCGCCCTGCCGCAGGTGGATGCGAAGAAGGGCGGGATGCTGGTGCGGTGTGACCCGGGCGGGCGGATTCTCTGGGGCTGGTTCGACGGCACGGGGACGTTCAACTACTACGCGGACGCGAACTACGACGATGACGGCGACCGCGAGCAGGAGCTGGCGGTCGCGGTCGATCCCGCCAAGAACGCGTTCAATCTCTACCACCACGGCGAGCGAATCGCGACGAACCTGCGGACGTTCCACACGCAGGGCTTCGTCGGCATTCAGACCAGCGGCGGGCCGCACACGATCCTGGGGTTCGAGGTGCGCCCGGCCCGGCCGGAAGAGCTCGAGGGGCTGCGTCCGCCGAGTCCGTACAGCTCGATCATCGATCTGGCGGGCACGTCGGAACACGTGATCGCGCTGCGGCGCGCGGACGAGGTCTTGACCGGCTACGACGCCAGCGGCCTGCCGGTGCTGCACTGCACGCTGGCGGACTTCCCGGGCGGGCCGAAGACGCTCGAAGAATTCGGGCCGGTTGCGCTGTGCTGCGAACCGGCCGGGCGGAACCAGCCGGCCAACCTGCTGCTGCTGGCCGGCGAGGGGCGGACGATCTGGCGCCTGGGACCCGATCTGAAGCCGCGCGGCGGCGGCCCGCTGATTCATGAGCCGCGGATGGCGGGCACGGCGCTCGCGGTCGGCCGGACGGGGCTGATCTTCGTGGCCGACGCGGCCCGACCGGGCATCCGGGCCTATCACCTGAAAGGCGAGCCGGCGGCCGAATTCGGTGTGAAAGGGGACGTCGCGGCCTACGACCGGTCCGACCCGAAGACGGCCGGCAAGTTCAAGGCGCCGCGCGGGATCGCGGTGTCGCCCGACGGTCTGATCTACGTGGCAGATCGCGAGAACTACACGTTCGTCGTGTACCGCTGGGACGGCCGGGAGTTCGAGTTCGTGCGCAACGGGCCGTGGCTGCCGTACCCCGGGCAGATCCTGTTCGACGGCCGCGGGCGAATGCTGATGGCGGGCACGTTCGAGTACTACCGCGGTTACGGGGCGGTGCGCGTGTTCGATCGGGAGGGGGCGGTCGAAAAGACCTGGCTGGCGCACACGCTGAAGGACATGTCGGACAAGGTGCGGGTGTGCCAGGGGCCGGGCGGGCAGTACTACGTGGCCGATCCGGACAAGGACCGCATCCTGATCCTGCCGCCGGATTTCGTGGAGCCGCTGCCGCAATTCGCGTGGACCGCGGACGGCGGCGTGCAACTGACCACCACCCGCGTCGACGGCTCGCCGCTCGTCGCGACCAGCACCGAGCCCGACCCGAAGAGCCCCGGCCGCATCCTGGTACGGCAGCGCGAACCCGTCTGCGCGACCTGGCCGCCGGTGTCTGCGGATGACCTGCGGACGTACTCGCTGCCGGCGCCGCCGCCGAAGGGGAAGATGCACGTGATCGACCTGCCGGTGCTCGTGGCCGTGTTCACGCAGGCCACGACGGAGAAGGGGGAGCGGATCACGATCGACCCGACGGGCGTGATCGACCGGCTGAAGCGCGAGCTGGCGGTGGCGCGGCATTTCTACTGGCTCAGCAGTCACGGCCGGCTGAACCTCCAGTTCGACTACATGCTCGTGGACGACCCCGAGGCGAAGATCGACGGGGGTTGGATCCAACCGTCGCCGGCGCGACAGATGGTCAACAAGGCCCGGGCCGCGCAGGGCCTGCCGGCGATCGACGAGCACCACAGCCTGATCGGCATTCACCCGATGAAGGGCTTCGACGCCGGCGCGACCGACGACCCGGGCTACGTCGGCGGCGGCGGCCTGACGCCGTACGCGTACAGCGGCTACGGGCTGTGGAACAACGGACAGGGGTGGCTCTTCGGACACGAGTGGGGACACCAGCTCGACGCGTACTTCGAGAAGTCGGGCTTCACCGATTGGTGGCTCAACCACCCGGACGCGACGGTGCACATCGGCCGCTACGGCGAGCACTGGGACTGCAACGCGTTCCTGTGCCGGCGGGTCGACCCGCTGAACTGGCTGCGGCTGCGGCAGGGCACGCTCCGCCTTGTGGATGACCGCGACGGCGACGGTCTGGCCGATGCCGATCCTGCCCTGCCTATCGACGAGCGGCGCTTCGGCTCCGACCCGGCCCGCGGCGACACCGACGGCGACGGGCTCGACGACCTGGCCGAGCTGTGCGCCGGCACGTTTACGAGCAGCGACCCCACGAAGCTCGACACGGACGCGGACGGGACCCCTGACGCGGCCGATCCATTCCCCCAGTTCGCGGTGCGGCTGACGCTGTCGCGTCGGCCGGCCGGTGCGCCGCTGGGCACGATCCGCAATGGATGGTGCGACGCCGACCTTGATGCGACGTACGACGCCGACCACCTGTACGTGCGGCTGGTGCTTCGCAAGCCGGTGCGCTCGGTCCAGTTGCCGCTCGACTGGTACAACGACGGCTGGTTCACCGGGCACGACAACCGGTACTACAGCGTCGACCTCGAGTGGCCGGCCGACGGGCCGCCGAAAGTCGGCACTGCGCACGGTTGCACCGCAACCATCGACCGGCCGGAGGGGCAGCCGGCGATCCTCGAGGTGACTATTCCGCGCCTGCCGGAGCGCGAGCCGCTGGAGTCGGGGACGACGATCGGCCTGATTCCCCGACTGACGAACGGCGGCGGGACGAGCGCGTTCCTGGTCGATCCGTGGCAGATCGTGCCGCTGCGCCTGGAGTAATGCCCGTATGGGCCCGCGGCTGTATCGGCCCACGGCGGTAGCGGCCTGCGGCCCGCGGGCCGTCACGGGCTCAGGACTCGAGCCACGACAGGTGATACTGCGTGTCCTCGAGTTCCGCGGCCAGGGCGGTGAGGCGGAACGGGGGATAACAATCGATCATCACGGCGAGCTCCTCGGAGCGTTTGGCGCCGATGGAGCGCTCATAGGTGCCGGGGTGCGGGCCGTGGGCGACGCCGGCGGGGTGCAGGCTGATGGACTCGGGGCCGATGCCCTTGCGCGAGATGAAATTCCCGTCGACGTAGTACAGGATTTCATCCATGTCCACGTTGGAGTGCGCGTAGGGGCAGGGAATGGCCTGGGGGTGATAGTCGAGCTGCCGCGGGACGAACGAGCAGATGACGAAGCGCTCGCCGGCAAAGGTGGTGTGGATGGTGGGCGGCAGATGCACGAGCCCGGTCTTTGGCTGGTAATCGTGGATGTTGAACGCGACCGGATAGACGCAGCCGTCCCAGCCCGCGATGTCGAGCGGGAAGTGCCGGTAGCGGTGCAGCGAGAGCGCGCCGCGGCGCTTCATGACGATCTCATACGGGCCGGGCCCGTGCTCGCGCGCATCAAGCTGGAGCAGCTCCTGCGGGCCGCGGAAATCGCGGTGCGAATACGGGGCGTAGTCCGTGAGTTGCCCCCAATCGTTGCGGTAGTCCCCGGGGATCTTGATCTCCGGCCGGCCCTCGAGCACCAGCAGCGTGGCCGGCTCGTCGAAGCACAGCCGGTACGCGGTCATCTTCGGAATCAGCAGGTAGTCGTGCCGGCCGAACGGCAGCACGCCCAGCACGCTTTCCAGTCGCCCGCGGCCCGCCGTCACGAAGTACAGTTCGTCCCCGTCGCCGTTGGAGAACCACTGGCGAGAAGCCGTCCGCGGCTTGCAGATCCCCAGATCGAGCGCCTCGGACACAAGCATGGTCCGCCTGCCGGTCAGGAAATCACCGCCCGCCGGCAGGTCCTGAGTGCGGATATGGCGCCGCTGGAGCGGGCGGTCATCGGCCGGCTCGGCCGGGCAGAACCCGGGCAGCGTCAGGTCGCGCACCTCGACTTCGTCGGTCGGCGGCCGGCGGAAGTAGAGAATCGTGAAGGGGCCGCGGAACCCCTCGCGGGTGACCATTTGTTCCATGAGGAGCTGGTCGCCCTCGTAGAGCGTCGTGTGCGGCTTGTTCGGCAGCCGGCCGAGTGCCATCCGGTGCAGCATGGTCATTCCTCGCGTGCGGCCCGGGTGCCGCGCGGTGGATTATACGCGCCGGCGCGTGGGCGGCAGCGCGGCGGTCGCGGGCTGCTCCGGCATGTCGAGCACGAAACTGGAGAAATCGCGCGGCGGAAAGAGCCCGTACCGCGCATCCAGCAGGTACACCCGGCGGCCGTGGCCGTTTCGGGCCACCGCAGCCACGGGGTGCCGGGCGAAGACCCGCCAGGCCCGGCCGGCCCGCGAGTCGGCGGCCAGTTGCACGTACGGATCGTCGAGGCGCTTTGCCCGACGGACCGGCCCGCTGGGCGGCGCGAAGATCGAGAACTCGTGGCGGTACACGGCCTCGGTCGTCTCCGTGATCACCTCCCAGCGAAACGGGTCGGCCGGAACGGGGCTGAGCGTCCGGGCAGTGATACGCTCGCCCGGCGCGAGCTGCGCGGTGACCACCGCGCGGCTCAGGCGTCCGGCGGTCCGCCCGGTCGTGTAGAGCAGCGCGAGATACGCGCCCAACAGAAGCATGGCGACCATCACTGCCCGATCCGGCCGGCGACGCAGCGTCAAGACGGCGGCGGCCAGCCGCGCGGGCCCGGCGGCGGGCTCGACCGCCGGCCAGGCACGGGCCAGCGCAATGAGCGTGACGGCCGCCGGCCACGCGAGCAGCAGGGCGCGGGTCGACTGCGGTGCAAGAAAGACGACCGCGGTCAGGAGCAGCGCAATCAGGCCGAGCGTCAGGGACCCGGCGCGGGTGCGGCGGCCGGCCAGCGCGGTGACTCCGCCGAGCAGCAGCCAGACCCACGGATCCACGATGAATGCGAGATCCCCATAGACCCACGTTTCGTTCCACGGCAGCCAGGGCCGGACGCCGTAGGTGTTGAGCCAGTCCAGCAGGGGGTGCGAGGCCATTGCCAGCGCGATGCCGGGCAGCAGCCACTTGAAGCTCGGTGCGGCCGCGGTCGGCCGGACGCGCCGCACCAGCCGCCCGGCGCCGTAGGCCAGCAGCGTCAGTGCCGGAATCTGCACCGCGAGCCCGACGACCGCGTGAGTGACACTCCGGTGGTGAATCATGTTCGTCGGCTTGTCGTAGAAGGCGAGCGCGAGGTTCTCGAGGTCGGGGAAGTTCGCGGCGAGCACCAGGGCGGCCGGAGCCCAGGGGCCGGCGCGTCCCAGGCGTGTTTTCGCGAGTGCCGACCCGAGCAGCGAGTGGGTGATGTTGTCCATCCGCGAGGATTGTAGGCGCGGGTGGCGGGCGCGCTATTCGCTGCGGTACCCGGTCCGGGTCCTGAACTTCTTCCGAACGTGGTCTGCGTCGAGCCGCGCGGGCGGTAGATGATCGGGCGCGAGGAGTCGACGCGCCCGGCTTCGTGGTGATGGACGGCGAAGCGAACCTCACACATCAGGTGTATCATTCCGACGCGAGTCGCGGCGCGGGTGTGCATCGGAAAACACGCGGCGAGGAGGAGCGCTATGACGCGGGTGTGTGTGATTACCGGGGGCAGCCGGGGGATCGGACTGGCGACGGCCGTGAGGTTTGCCCGCGGCGGCGCGCAGCTCTGCATCAGCGGTCGCGGGGCGCGCGACCTCGAGGCGGCGGCCGCCCAGTTGCGGGCCCTGGGTGCGGAATGCGAGGCGGCGGCGCTCGACGTCGGCCGGCCGGACGAGGCGCGGCGGCTGATCGCACGCGCGCTGGAGCGTTTCGGCCGCATCGACGTGCTGGTCAACAACGCGGGCCGGGCGCCACTGGCGAAGATCGAGCAGTTCGAGGCGTCCGAGTTCGACGCGACCGCGGCGGTGAACATGGCGGCGGTCTTTCATACGAGCCAGGCCGTTTGGCCGGTGATGCGGCGGCAGGGGGGGGGCGTGATTGTCAACGTCTCGTCCGTTGCGTCGGTGGACCCCTTCCCCGGGTTCGCGGTGTACGGGGCGAGCAAGGCGTGGGTGAACGTGTTTTCACAAGCGCTGGCGGTGGAGGGCAAGCCGCACAATATTCGCGTGTACAGCGTGGCGCCCGGCGCGGTCGAGACGGGGATGCTCCGCGGGGCCTTCCCGGATTTTCCGGCCGATCAGACCCTCGCCCCGGACGACGTGGCCGCGGTCATCGAGTCGGTGTGCGGCGACCCGCTGCGGCCGTGCACAGGGCAGACGATATTCGTGCGCAAGTGACCGGTGACGGGGGGCGCGCGCGGGTTGTCGCCGTTTCAGGTCACATTCATCGACATGACGACCGCCCAGTCCGGGTCCACGCGGACGGTGGTCACCGAGGCCGGACTGATCTCGATGCGATGCAGGAAATCCAACGGCATGCCCGCGAAATGGGCCACCACCGCACGGATCACGTCGCCGTGTGAGAACAGCGCGATGGTCTCATCCGGGAACTCGGCCGCCAGGCGCACCATCAGGCTGATCGCGCGGGCCTGCACCTGTCCGATGAGTTCGCCGTCGGCCATCCGGGTCGTGCTGCGGAACCGGTTGTAACGCTGCCAGGGCACGGTGGCCCGCAGGTCCTCGAACGTCCGGCCGGTCCAGCTCCCAAAATCCAGTTCGTTCAGCTCCTCGGCGATCTCGACCGCGAGGCCCAGGCGGCGGGCGAGCGGCTCGGCCGTCTGGCGGGCCCGTTCGAGCGGGCTGCTCACGATCCGGCGGATTCCAGCCCCGGCCAGCCGCTCGGCGAGCTGCGCCGCCTGGGCCTGGCCGCGCGCGTTGAGCGCCGTCCCCGGCGCGCGGCCGGCGAGTATCCGGCTCAGCGTGTCGGTCTCGCCGTGGCGGATGAGCAGGAAAACCGGCACAAGCGCTCCTGGCGGCACGGGCTCCGGGGGGCCGGCGGCAGCGCGTCCGCCCGGCGGAGGGCGGGAGTCTCGCTCGATCACCGGCCGCGGATAATCTTAGCAGCGCGTCGAAGAAGAAGACAGGCACCGCGGGCGTGGACAGGGAGCAGGAACGCAGGCTCATTGCCCGTGCCAAAGCGGGAGTTGGCGCGGAGCCAGCCCTCCTCTCGACGGGCTGTTCGGGTGCGGCGGGGCGGTGTATCCGATAACGATGAAATCGTCGGCCGGGCGGGAGGTCGGCTGGTATGATGAGCGGTGCATCCTTCGGTCGCGCGTGCGGGCCGGGCGCCGGCAGAGGTCGTGCGGCGGAGCCGGTGCGGCGGAGCGGTGCGGAAGTGAGGTGGATGATGTGCGCTGGGCGGAGAATACGAAGCTGTGTCGCCGGCATGGGTTTGGTGCTGGCAGGTGCCTGGCCGTCGGCCGGGCAACCTGCGCCGCCGGTGCGGATCGTGGCGGAGTGGGAGCCCGCGGTCGGGACGTTGATCACTTGGCCGTTGGGGATTCCGCAAGCGCTGGTGGTCGAACTGGCACAGGATGACCGGTTGTACGTGCTGACGCGCAGCGCCGGGGACGAGGCGCAGGCGACGAGCACGTTTGCGGCATGGGGCGTCGATCTGAACCAGGTCGAGTACATTCGCTGCGCGCACGACACGCACTGGACGCGGGACTGGGGTCCGCACCAGATTTTCGACGGGGCGGGGGAGTGGGCGATTGTGGATCCGGTCTTTCGCGGTTATCCGTGGGTGGACACGCCGTGCGGGCCGATCACGTCGCCGGGCGGGTACGTGAACGATGATTCCGCGAATTCCACGGTGGCGACGTATTTCGGGGCCCCGCTGTACTCGCTGGGCGCTTTCCTCACCGGCGGCAACTTCCTCGTGGACGGGCAGGCGGCGGCGTTCTCGACCTGCGCGATGATCGGCGAGAACCAGCAGCTCTGGAGCGAGGCCCAGTTCCGCGAGCGGATCGCCGACTACCTCGGTGTGACGGCGTACCACGTGGTGAACAACACCGAGAACCACGGGATTCAGCACATCGACTGCTGGTTCAAGCTGCTGGACGAGGAGACGCTGCTGGTGAAGCGCCCGCCGGTCTGGCACGAGGAGTATGACCGGATCGAGGAGAATCTTGCGCAGCTCGCCGGCCTGACGAACACCTATGGCCGGCCGTACACGATCCTCCGCATCGACTGTCCGCCGTACGACGGCTACAACGTCGCGAACTACACGAACGCGCTGATTCTGAACCGCAAAGTCCTGGTGCCGCTGTTCGGGATCGCCGGCGACGCGGAGGCGTTGCAGACCTGGGCGGCGGCGATGCCCGGTTACGAAATCGTCGGATTCCCCTGGGGGAGCTGGTATTACTACGACGCGCTGCATTGCCGCGTCCGCGCGGTGTTCGACCGCCACATGCTCCGGATGACGCACCGGCGGCTGGACGCCGTGGTCGCGCCCGCGGCCGAGTTCGTCGTCACCGCGTTCATCGATGACCGCAGCGAAACCGGGCTGATCGCCGACGCGCTCCGGGTGCACTGGCGCGTCTCGGGCGCGGGTGTCTGGGAGTCCGCCCCGCTGACGCCCAGCGGGCCGCCGGACGTGTACGCCGGGGCCATTCCCGGACAGCCGGCCGGAACGGTGATCGAGTATTACCTGGCGGCGGCGGACAACTCCGGGCGGGCCGAGACGCTCCCGCGCTCCGCTCCCGCCGGGTTCTATCGGTTCACCGTCGGCGAGATCGGACTGTCGATCGCGGTGCCGGACCCGCCGACGCTACTGGCCCCGTGGTCGCTGACGGAATTCGAGGTCACGATTGACCCGGCCGGCGAGGCGCTGGTCCCGGGCAGCGCGTTGCTGCACTACCGCTATGACGGCGGCCCGTATCAGGCGCGACCGCTGGACGCATTGGGCGGACAGACCTATCGCGCGGTGTTGCCCCGGGCCCTGTGCGGCGACCTGCCGGAGTTCTACGTGTCGGCCGAGGGCAGCGCGTCGGGCGTGAAGACCGCGCCGGCAAACGCGCCGGCCGAGCGCTACACGGCCGTGGTGGGGCAGTTCGAGGCCGTATCACTGCTGGCGGAGAGTTTCGAGGGCGGGCTGCCGGCCGGCTGGTCGGCGACGGGGCTGTGGCACGTCAGCACGGCCTGCCCGGTGAACCCGCCGTGTGCCGGGCCGCGCTGGGCGTACTACGGGCGCGACGCCACGTGCACCTACAACAACGGCGGGCGGAACAGCGGCACGCTAAGCACGCCACCGATCGCGCTGCCGCTGCTGCCGCCGGGGGGCGTGGCGCTGCTGACCTATTGCTCGAATCTGGAGACGGAGAACGAGCCCGGCTACGACGTGGCCGGCGTCTATGTGGACGAGGCGCTGGTGGACGTGCCCGCACAGTCGGCCGCGTGGCAGGCTCGCACGGTGGACCTGAGCGCGTTCGCGGGTCAGACCGTCCGCCTGAAGTGGTGGTTCGATACCATCGACGATTACTACAACAACTTCCACGGCTGGCAGGTGGACGGGGTGACGCTGACGGCCACCGCGCTCGGATGTGCGCTGGCGCCCCCGCTGCTGCCGGGCGACCTGAACTGCGACGGCGCCGTCGGCTTCGGCGACATCAACGCGTTCGTGCTGGCCCTGAGCGCGCCCGACGCGTGGGCCGCGCAGTATCCGGGCTGCCCGGTCGCCAACGGTGATTTCGACAGCGACGGGGCGTGCGGTTTCGGCGACATCAATCCGTTTGTCGCGCGCCTGGCGGGGGGGCCGTGAAACCGGCGCCGCGGCCGCGTATACTCTGCCCTCGGACCGCGGTGAGCGGCGGAGGACGATCGTGAAACGTGCGCTGTTTGTGTGGGGCGGTTGGGATGGTCACACGCCGCGCGAGAGCGCCGAGTTGTTCGCGGGGCGGCTCCGCGGCCACGGCTGGCAGGTGGAGCTGGCCGACCGGCTGGAGGTATTCGCGGACCTGGCGCTGCGCGGGCTCGACTTGATCGTGCCGGTGTGGACCATGGGACAGCTCACGGGCGAGCAGGAGCGCGGCCTGTGCGACGCCGTGGCGGCGGGCGCGGGCATTGCCGGTTGGCACGGGACGATGGGCGACGCGTTTCGTACCAACACGCAATATCAGTTCATGACCGGCGGACAATTCGTGGCCCATCCGGGGGATATCCAGCCGGCGTACACCGTGTGCATCATCGACCGCGAGCACCCCGTCACGCGCGGCTTGGAAGATTTCGCGATTCCCAACTCAGAGCAGTACTACATGCATGTCGATCCGTCGAACCACGTGCTGGCGACGACGACCTTCGCCGGCGGGGTCGTCATGCCGGCCGTCTGGACGCGGACCTGGGGCCGGGGCCGCGTGGCGTACGCTTCCTTCGGCCACACGGCACGCGACTTCGACGTACCGGCGGCACGCGCGATCGTCGAGCGCTGCCTGCTGTGGGCCGGCCGAGAGTTGTAGCGGCCCGCGTCCCGCGCGGCGGCTTACGCCCGGCCGTCGCGGTCGTGCGCGTGGTGCCTCAGGAGCAACCCATGCATGCGGAACCCGTCCGTACTGCGATCGTCGGCTGCGGCAACATCAGCACGATCTACCTGAGGAACATGCAGCGGCTCCGGCCGCTGAAGCTGGTCGCCTGTGCGGACCTGGTACCGCAGCGGGCGGAGGCACAGGCGGCGGCGTTCGGTATTGCCGCCCGCTCCGTTGCCGACCTGCTCGCTGACCCGCAGATCGAGCTGATCGTGAACCTGACGGTGCCGGGGGCGCATTTCGAGGTGGCCCGGGCCGCGTTGCGCGCGGGGAAGTCGGTCTACAACGAGAAGCCGCTGGCCCTGACACGCGACGAGGGTCGCGAACTGGTCGAGCTCGCCGGGGCGCGCGGGCTGCGAATCGGCTGCGCCCCCGACACGTTCCTGGGGGCGGGCTACCAGACCGCGCGGCGTCACATCGACGCGGGCCTGATCGGGCGCCCGGTGGCCGGCGCGGCCCACATGGTCTGTCACGGACACGAAGGCTGGCACCCGGCCCCGCAGTTCTATTACGAACCCGGCGGAGGGCCGCTGTTCGACATGGGCCCGTACTATCTGACCGCGCTCGTTTCGCTCCTGGGGCCGGTGCGACGCGTCTGCGGTTCGAGCCGAATCACGTTCCCGCAGCGGACGATCACCAGCCAGCCACACCACGGCACAGTCATCGACGTACGCACTCCCACCCACATCGCCGGCGTACTGGATTTCGTCGACGGGCCGATCGTCACGCTCGTGACCAGCTTCGACGTCTGGCACGCGAACCTGCCGCTCATGGAGATCTACGGCGAGACCGGCTCGCTCGTGCTGCCCGACCCGAACGGCTTCGGCGGCCCCCTCCGACTTCGGCGGGCGGCCGACCGTGAATGGTCGGACGTCCCGCTCGAGTGTCCCTACGCGACCAACAGCCGTGGCCTGGGGCCGGCCGATCTCGCGGCCGGGCTGCGCAGCGGTCAGCCGCACCGGGCAAGCGGCGAACTCGCCCTACACGTGCTGGACGTCATGCAGGCCATACAGGAATCCTCCGTCGCCGGTCGCCATATGCCGGTGTCCACCACTTGTCGCCGACCCGAGCCGCTGCCGCCGGAGCCGGGGTACGGCGAGCTCGGTGCGGACGCATGAGGGCGAGGATTGTCGCGAGACGAACTTCCTTCTTGCTTGATCGCACATGTTGCGATATAGTGGCGCCCCGCGTACAACATGTTGTGTGTGAGGGCGGCGCCGGCATTGCCAGCGGTCCGGGGGCTGCCCCGCGGGTCGGGTACAGGATTGCTCGTGTTCCTGAAACGGATCGTTCTCCACGGTTTCAAGAGCTTCGCTGACCGCACGGAGCTGGAGTTCGGCGCCGGCATCACGGCCGTGGTGGGGCCGAACGGTTGTGGCAAGAGCAACCTGCTGGACGCGGTGCGCTGGGTGCTGGGCGAGCAGTCGGCCCGCAGCCTGCGCGGGGGAAAAATGAGCGACGTCATCTTCTCGGGCTCGCTGTCGCGCAAGCCTGCGAACTTCGCAGAAGTGCAGCTCACGTTCGACAATCGCGCGGGTGCGCTGCGCAGCGACCAGCCCGTGGTGACCGTCGGTCGGATTCTGTATCGCAGCGGCGAAAGCGAGTACCGGCTCAACGGCCAGGAGTGCCGGCTGAAGGACATCCGCGATCTGTTCCTGGACACCGGTGTGGGCGTCAATGCGTACAGCGTCATCGAGCAGGGGCAAGTCGACCGGTTGCTGGCCGCCAATCCGCTGGAGCGACGAGAAATCTTCGAGGAAGCGGCCGGAATCAGCCGCTACAAGGTGCGACGGATCGAGGCCCAGCGCAAGCTGGAGCGCACGCAGCAGAACCTGCTGCGCCTGCACGACATCCTCGACGAGCTCGAGCGGCGCTTGCGCAGCGTGCGGCTGGCGGCCGGCAAGGCCCGCAACTGGCAGCAGTACGATCAGCGGCTGCGCGAATTGCGGTCGGCTTCGTCGCTGGCCGAGTACCACGAGCTGGAACAGACCCGGGTCCGGCTCCAGCGCGAGGCGGACACGCTCTCCGACCGATTGCAGGCCGAACGGGCCCAGCTCGCGGCTCGCGACGCGGAGGCGGCCGAGCTCGAGCATGCCCGCCAGGCGCTGGATGACGAAATCCAGGCGGCCGATGCCGAGCTGTTGGCAACCCAGACCGCGCTGAGCACGCTGGCCGAGCGGATCGCGCAGGGCGAGCGCCGGCTGCCGGAGGCGGGCGCCCTCGGCGAACGCCGGCGAATGCAGGCGGCCGAGGCGGCCGAGCGACTTGCGGAGCAGCAGCAGCGAATCGCGAACGACGAGGACGGCCTGAGCGCGCTGCGGGCGGCGGAGCAGCAGGCCGCGGCCCGCATCGCGGCGCTTCAGGAGACGCGACGGGTGGCCGACATGCGGGCGGGCGAGGCGCGGCAGGCGCTGGAGCGTGAGAAAATCGCCGCGTTCGAGGCTGCGCGACAGGGAGCGCTACTGCGGAACGAGCGGGAGAACCGGGTTCAGCAACGCGGTCGGCTCGCCGCGCAGGTCGAGCGGCTGGACGCGCGGCAACGGGAGATCGACCAGGAGCGCGACGAGCTGGCGGTCCGTGCCGGGAAGCTGGCCGAGCGCGTGGCGCGGCTGGACGAGCAGACGGCCGGCCTGGCCGCCGAAGTGCGGGCGGACGAACAGCGGCTCGCCGGTTTGCAGGCGGACGCCGAGCGGCTGGACGAGGAAGTCTCGGGAGCCAAGGAGCAGCGCAGCGCGATCCTGTCGCGTTTGGCGCTGCTGGAAGACCTGGAACGGCGGCTGGAAGGGGTGGACGAAGGCACGCGGGCCGTGCTCGCGTGGCGGGACGCGTCGACCGGCGAAGCGGCCGGGCCGCTCCCGGTCGTCGGGCTGGTGGCCGACTTGCTGCGCATCGACGATCCGCGGGTGGGCCTGCTACAGACGGTGCTGGCCGCATTCGAGGCGCACGTGGTGGTGCGGGACACGACGGCGTTCCTGGCCGAGCTGGGGCGCCGCGGTCGGCCGGCCGGGCCGGTGCGGGTGTTGGCGCTCGATCGGCTGCCGGCGCCGCCGCCGATCACCTATGCGCACGCCCCGGGGTTTGTGGCGTGCGCGGCCGACTGGGTGAGCTGTGCGGCTGAGTTCCGGCCGCTGGCGGAACACCTGCTGGGTCGCGTGTTCGTGGTCGAGACGCTGGCGCAGGCGCTGCGCCTGGCGGGTGAAGCCCTGAGCGGCTGCGTGTTCGTGACGCTGGCGGGCGAGACGGTCGCGGCCGATGGGCGGCTGACGCTGGGGTCGGGACCGGCGGCGGGGGGGCTGATGAGCCGCAAGGCGGAGATCCGCCAGTTGCGCGGGGAATGCGAGGAGGTCGAGGGCCGCCTGGTGCGTCTGACGCGTCAACGGATGGAGGTGGAAGCGGCGGTCTCGGATGCGCAGCTTCACAAGCAGGGGCTGCTCGAGCGGATTGCGGCAGCGCAGCGCGAGCACGCCGAGGCTCGGGGTGAGCAGGGCCGGGTGCACGATGCGGCGCAACGTCTGGAGCGGGAGGCGGGGCTGCTGCGTGACGAGCGGGCCGGGGTGCACCGCGGGCTGGACGAACTGGCGGCGCAGTTGGCGGCGCTCGCGGCGGAGCACGAGACCGTGACGATCAGCCAGCAGGGTCATGAGCAGCGCATCGCCGGGTTGGAGGCGGCGCTGGCCGGCCACGAGGCCGAATTGCTGCGGTTGGCGCAGGCCTGCACGGAGGCGCTGGTCGAGCGCGGCCGGGCGGCGGAGAAGCGAACGGCGGCCGAGCAGGCGGTGGCGGAGCAGCGGTTGCGGGCGGCGGCGCTGGAACGTGAGGTGGCGGTGCTGACGCACGAGGCCGAGGAGATGTCGCGCCGGTTGGCGGCCGCCGCGCAGGAGCTGGAAGTAGCGCGGGTGGAGTACGCAGCGCGAGGGCTGGAGTGCGCGCAGCGGCAGGCGGAGGTGGGCCAACTGCGGGAAGCGCGGCAGCAGTTGCGGCTGCGACAGGAGGAGTGCGGGGCGGCGGCGCGGGAGCTACAGCGGGCGGTGGAGGGGTTCGAGGGTGAGCTTCATGCAAGACGGGTGGAGCTGCGCGAGGCGGAGGTCCGCCAGGAGGGGTTGGTCGGCCGGGTGCGGGACGAACTGGGAGTCGACCTGGCAGCGCTGTACGGCAACTACCGGCACACGGAGCAGGACTGGGAGGCAATCCGCGGCGAGATGGAGGAGCTGCGGGCGAAGATGGCGCGGCTGGGCAACGTGAACCTGGACGCGATCGCGGAACTGGAGGAGCTCACGCCGCGGTACGAGCACTTGGCGGCGCAACGGAGCGATCTGACCGAGGCGATCCGGCGGCTGGAATCGCTGATCGCCGAGCTGGACCGCGAGTCGCAGACGCGTTTTTCGGCCGCGGTGGAAGAAATTCGCAGCCACTTTCAGGAGATGTTCCGTAAACTCTTCCGGGGCGGAAAGGCCGATATTGTTCTTCAGGATCCGGAGCAGCCGCTGGAGTGCGGCATCGAGATCGTCGCCCGGCCGCCCGGCAAGGAGCCGCAGACGCTGACGCTGCTGTCGGGTGGCGAGAAGACGCTGACGGTGGTGGCGCTGCTGATGGGGGTGTTCCGCAGTCGACCGTCGCCGTTCGCGATTCTCGACGAAGTGGACGCGGCCCTTGATGAGGCGAATGTGGATCGCTTCAATAGCGTGCTACAGGAGTTCCTGTCACAGACTCAGTTCGTGGTGATCACGCACAGCAAGCGGACGATGGCCAGCGCCGACGTGCTGTACGGCGTGACAATGGAAGAGCCGGGCGTGAGCAAACGTGTCAGCGTCCGGTTTGAAGATCGCGTGCGAACGCCGAGTGTGGCGTGAGCGTTACTGTTCCGTTTCTTTCTTTGTGAGGTTGCGCCATGGCAAAGAAGAAGAAGGCCGCCAAGAAGAAGAGTGCGAAGAAGGCCGCGAAGAAGAAGCGTACGAAGAAGGCCAAGAAGCGGGCCCGCAAGCCGGCCGCGCCCATGATGCCGATGTAGCGGCGACCCGCCCTGCATCGCTGAGTGGACGGCACCCGGTGGGGCCGCCCTGCCCCGTGGCCCGCGTGTGAGCACGGCGGGCCCGGGCCGGCCCGCGGGCTTCGGAATGTGAGGAGCCGACGCCACCCGCAGTCGTCAGGCCCCGTGCCGCAGGGTACTGGGCAAGCGCCGTAAGCCGCGGCGCGCGGGTCGCGTCGGCTCCCACCCTGCGCGCCGCCGGCGCTATGATTGCGTCGTGTATCACGCGCCCAGGAGACCACCATGAAAACGAACGTGCAGATCGTGTTCTACAGCATGTACGGCCACGTCTGGCGGCTGGCCGAAGCGGTCGGCGGAGGGGCTCGCGAAGTCCCTGACGTCGACGTCACGCTTTGGCAGGTGCCGGAGCTGGTGCCGGACGAGGCGCTGGAGCGCTCCGGCGCGAAGCAGGCCCGGGCCGCGTTTGCGCACGTGCCGGTCGCGGAAGTGGCGCGGCTGGCCGAGGCGGATGCGATCGTCTTCGGCACGCCGACGCGCTTCGGCAACATGGCCGCCCAAATGCGAAACTTCCTCGACCAGGCCGGCGGGCTCTGGGCCAAAGGGGCGCTGATCAACAAGGTGGCGAGCGTGTTCGTCAGTACGGGCACGCAACACGGCGGCCAGGAAACGACCATCACGAGCTTTCACACCACGCTGCTGCACCTGGGGATGATCGTCGTGGGCGTGCCGTACTCCGAGCAGCGGCTGCTGAACATGAACGAGATCACCGGCGGCACACCCTACGGAGCGACCACGCTGGCGGGCGGCGACGGTAAGCGTCTGCCCAGCGAGAACGAGCTGGCCATCGCCCGGACACAGGGGCGGCACGTGGCGGAGGTGGCGCGCTGGCTGAAGCGCGGCAGGGATTGAGCGATTGAGCGACTGAGGAGGAGGGGCGACTGTGGAGGAGGGGCGGGCTTTGAGCGCCGAACAAACCCGGCTGGGGGACCGACCTCCGGTCGGTCAGTTGACAGGCCGGAGGCCTGTCCCCCAGAGGTGACTGGCCGGAGGCCTGTCATGAAGGGTTGTGATAGCCGCTCTTGGGGCGCGCAGCCCGTATGCGCCTGGCCGGGCGGCACTGGTCTCGTGCGGATCAGCATTGCCGCATGCGGGGCCAGATTCCTCGTCGCTGCGCTCCTCGGAATGACAGCGTTTGATACCCTCCGCGCGCCCGCGCACCCCTTTGAACCGCGTCCCGTTGGGGTTCAAATAGCCGGTCGATCGTGTGCCACGGCCGTGTCGGCAGTGCGCTGCCGGTCTGTTGGAGGTCCTCATGTTCCGCATCTGCTCTTTGCTCGCGTTCGCCGCACTCCTGGTCGTGACCGGTCTGGCCGCGGGGCAGCCGCCCGCGCCGGCCGCGAAGCCGGCCACGACCCAGCCCGCTCCGGCCGTTGCGAAGGACAAGTTCGTGATCGGCTTCTCGCAGTGCACGGTCAAGGAGCCCTGGCGGGTGGAGTTCAACCGCCGGCTGCGCGCCCACGCGGACAAGAACTACCCCAACGTGCAGCTCGACATGCTCGACGCCGAGGACAAGACTGAGAAGCAGGTGGCGGACGTGCGGACGTTCATCCGGCGGAAGGTCGACGCGATCCTGATCAGCCCGAAAGAGGCGGCGGGGCTGACGGGGGTGGTGAAGGAGGCCACCGAGGCGGGGATTGCGGTGGTGGTGCTCGACCGCGACGTGAATTTCCAGGGCTACGCGGCGTTCGTGGGGGGTGACAACAAGCTGATCGGCCGGGCGGCGGGGCGGGTCGCGGTCGAGATGCTGGGCGGGGCGGGCAAGGCGAGGGGGGTGGTGTACGAGATTTGCGGCGGGCTGGCGTCGACGCCGGGGCAGGAGCGGCGCGACGGGTTCCACGAAGTCGTCGAGAAGGAGCCGGGGCTCAGGCTGATCGGCGGGCTCGACGCGGACTGGAAGAAGGACCGGGCACAATCGATCTTCCAGGATGCGCTGAAGGCCAACCGCGAGATCGACCTGGTGTACGCGCACAACGACCCCATGGCTCACGGGGCGTTCCAGGCCGCCCGGGCCGCCGGGCGCGAGGCGGAAATCCGCTTCATCGGTATCGACGCCCTGCCGGACGAGGGGGTGCGCTGGGTGCGGAGCGGCGAGCTGACGGCCACGCTGCTGTACCCCACGCCGGGCGAGGCGGGGCTGGACATCGCGGTCAAGCTCCTGCGGGGCGAGCAGGTCGAGAAGCGGACAACGCTGGGAACGCGGGTGTTCACGAAGGACAACGTCGAGCGCGGAGGAGAGGAAATCAAATAGCGAGTGGCGAGTGGCGTAGCGGCCTGTGGCTCGCGGGCCGCGACAAGGCCTTCGGCCGACGAGCCGTCGGCCGCTACCTGGGTGTGCCACACTTCGGCCGACGAGCCGTCGGCCGCTACCACTTGCCGCGAGTTAGTCTGGCGTGGCAGTTCGGGGAACGAGTCGCCGGCC
>CAZMCT010000084.1:0-18222 GCA_964564785.1 uncultured Planctomycetales bacterium | reverse complement strand
GCAGGCGGGGGGCGGCCTCGCGCCTAGCGACGGCGGCGCAGACGACGATCTCGGCCTCGAGCCAGTGGCGGCCGCGGTCGGTGCCGAGGTCGAACGTCAGCACGTCCGTGCTGGCGAGCGTTCCCAGATGGCGCCGGTGCAGCTCGGCGATGGTGCGCCGGTTGACGACGGCGATCGAAAGTTGGCCGTCGGTGAAGCCCTCGGCCGCGGCCGTTCGGCGGGCGACGCGGGTGATAGTGGAAGCGAAGTCGGCCCCGGTGCGGACGCGGACGATGGTGGTGACGTCTACCGGCACGCGCGTATTAGACCCTTCCCGAAAGCGCCCGCCAAGCCGGCCGGGGCGGGGATTCTGGCCGGCGGGCGCAGCGCGGGGTGCGGGGAGCCGCAGCCGGCCGGGGGCCGCGGGGGCGGATCCGGGATGTGCCGGGCGCGGGCCTGCCGCGTGCGCATGCGGGGTTTCGCTGCGTGGGCACGTTTGTCTTGACCCCAGCGGAGCGCGCAGTAGACTGGACTCCGATCGCTGACGTGGCCGATCGGCAGGAGCGTCACGGCCAGGGCGATCGAGCTTCACGTCGATCGACCTTCAGGGCCAGTTCAGCGGGCCGCCATACCTCGCCGCGTCGAATCCATCAGCCGGTCGTGCACATCGACGGCCGCACGCCGTCCGGCTTCGGAAGTCCTCGCCGCACGGGATCGCATCCCCGCGAGGGCAGGGCGGCTGGCCGGCTGTCCGGGTGTTGGGGGCAGGATGGGACGTGCGGCGATGACGCGGAGAGCCTGGTTTTCGGGCCGGTGCTGGCGGAACCCGCGCCGAGAGGGCGTGCGTGGCCGGGCGGCGCGGGAGGCAACACCCGTCTGTGGCCACGCAAGAGCCGGCGCCGGCGCCCCATGCGCTGTGCACGGACGCCGACTCAGCGATAGCCCTGCAAGTCTGCCCAGCGACGTCGCATCGTTGGGGTTCATCTTCGGGTCGTCTTTTGAAAAGGAGGCACGAGTCATGAAGCGAACATGGGTCTCATTGGGCGTCGTGGTGATCTTGGCAGTGGCGGCAGGTTCGGTACTGCTCGGGCAGGAGTTCTCCGCCGGGGGCGCCGATCGCACGTTGGCCGGGAAGCCGGTCGGTAAGACGGGCCCACAGAGCCCGCCCGAGGACGAGGAGCGGGCCTCGCTGGTGGGCACGGCGTTCACATATCAAGGGCAACTCAAGGACGCCGGCAGCCCGGCCAACGGCCAGTACGACATGCGGTTCACGCTATTTGACGACCTGGGGGTTCTCGTGGCCGGTCCCATCTGTGTGGATAACGTCGAATGCGTGGACGGCCTGTTCACGGTGCAGATCGACTTCGGCGCCTAGTTCGGGGGAGATGCCCGCGAGCTGGAGATCGCGATCCGGCCGGGCGGTCCCCCCGCCGACTGCGCCGTGGGTGGCGGATACGCGATATTGAGTCCGCGGCAGCGCCTGACCGGGACGCCCTACGCCCTGGGGCTGCGGTTGCCCTACGAGGGAGCGGCATCGGTGAGTGGGAACGCACTTTCAGTCACCAACACCAACACCAACATCCAGGTCGCGGGCATCCGTGGAGTCCAAGGGAGCAGCGTTCCCTTCGGGTTTGCTGACACAGCCGGCGTGCGTGGAGAATCCAACCCATCGTGGGGCGCCGGCGTGCTGGGGATCAGCGAGGAGTACATCGGCGTAATCGGCTACACGCCCGCGGACTACGAATACGGGGTCTTCGGCCGGGCTGACGGAGAGGGCGGGACTGGCGTCTGGGGTTGGGCCACGGACACGAGTGGAATAGGGGTGTTGGGCTCTGCGAGTGCTGGCGACGGCTGGGCCGGCTACTTCAACGGGCGCGGGTATTTCAGTGGGAACGTCGGGATCGGGACTACGTCGCCGGCGACGAAGCTTGACGTCATTGGCACGGTCAAGCTGGATGGGTTGCAAATGCCGACCGGCGCGGCGGCGGGCCGTGTTCTCACCAGCGACGCCACCGGAAATGGGACCTGGCAGCCGGCGCCCGTGACCGTCACTCCCGCATGGTTTGTTAGCGGTTTCGGGAATAATCCCTCCGCGACGACGCAATTCCTCACCCCCTACGTCACGGTCACGATCACCGCGGGTCAGAGAATCCACGTGACCGCGAACAAGGCCTTTGGTAGCACTGCCGCCGGTGGGGCGAACTCCCTGGACCTGTACATCGGCTACCGCGTGGCCGGCAGCGGAGGTGTCCCTAGCCTGGTCGGCGAGGGCATCTTCGACAACCGCGTGCCGCAGAACACACGCATCACGATGGGACTCAGTGCCGTAATCAGCGGCCTGCCGGCGGGGTCGTACGAGGTCGGGATGGCCGGCGACGACGACGGCAATGGCAACTGGAACAACAACGAGTGGGGCTACGTGTCCGTGCTGGTGCTGAATTGATCGCCCGGGCGATCGCTGCCGGCCCCACTTGGCGACGGCAGCAAGGAGGAAACCCATCATGAAGAGTGTTCCATTCTGGTTCCTGGCACTCGCGGCGACGCCCCTGTGCATCGGCGCTGACCTGGCCCAGGATCGCGATTCGTACGACCTGTCGTGGCACACGGTCGATGGCGGCGGGGAGATGTGGATCACGGGCGGCGATTACGAGCTGTCCGGCACGATCGGGCAGCCCGATGCGGGCGTCGTGATGACCGGTGGCGTCTATGAACTGACGGGCGGGTTCTGGGTCAGCGCGGTGTTCACACCGCCGATCTGCGTCGGTGACTTGAACTGCGACGGCGCCGTGGGCTTCGCCGACATCAACCCGTTCGTACTGGCGCTGAGCAACCCGGCGGCGTACGCGGCGACGTACCCGAACTGCCCATTGGGGAACCGGGACATCGACGGCGACGGTGTGTTCGGCTTCGGCGACATCAACCCGTTCGTGGCGCTGCTGAGCGCCGGCGGCGGGCCGTGCCCGTAAGGCGGGCACTGAGGTCCACCGCTCCCCCCGCGCCATCTGCGGCGGGCGATGGGAGGGGCTGCTCGTCGCGCTCACGTTGCCTGCGCCCGCAGGGTCAGGAGGCCTGCGCGGGGGCGGAGGCCGGCGGCGTCTCCGGCTCTTTCTCGGCCGGGTACACAATCCGGCCGTGGTAGATGGCGCAAAGGCTCTTCACGAGGGCGTTGCGGATCGTGTGCAATTCGCGGAAGGTGAGATCGCACTCGTCGAACTGGCCGTCCATCATGCGTTTCTTGATGATCTTGTCGACGGTGTCCTCGATGCGGTTGGGCGTGGGTTCGGACATGGCCCGGACGGCGCCCTCGACGCCGTCGCAGATCATGACGATCGCGGTCTCGCGTGACTGGGGCTTGGGGCCGGGATAGCGGAACTGCTCGTCGGAGATCTCCGGGTCGCCGGGCTTGCGCGCCTTGTGCG
The DNA here is from genome assembly GCA_964564785.1 of uncultured Planctomycetales bacterium. Lineage (GTDB taxonomy): Bacteria > Planctomycetota > Phycisphaerae > UBA1845 > Fen-1342 > CAZMCT01. The sequence continues at coordinate 14,824 of CAZMCT010000084.1, read as the reverse complement.
CCGCGTGGTAGAAGTACTCGACGACGGTCGTGCCGTGGTGTTCGGGGATGAAGTCGCGCAGCACGGCCGGCACGCCGTACTCGCGGGCCATCTCGATGCCGTCCTTGACGTGCCCGATGATGATCAGGTGGCTCATGGCCGGGCTGAGCCGGGCGTGGCGGTTGCGGCTGCCCAGGCCCTGGTTTTCGACGAAGTACTCGGGCTTGTTGGTCTTTCCGATGTCGTGGTAGTAGGCCCCGGCGCGGGCCCGCAGACCGTTGGCGCCGATCGCCTCGGCCGCGGCGTCGGCCAGCGTGCCGACCAGCAGGCTGTGGTTGTAGGTCCCGGGCGACTCGGCCGCCATCATCCGCAGCAGGGGCTTGTTCGGGTCGCACCACTCCAGCAGGGTCATGCTCGTGGTCACGCCGAACAGCCGCTCGATGCCGGGGAGGATGCCCTCGACGATGAATGCGGCCGCGAGCGTGGTGAGCAGGGCCCACACGGTCTGGTTCCAAAAGACGAAGCTGAATGACTGGCCGTCGGTCAGGCCGGTGAGCTGCGTGGCGAGACCGGCCGCGAGCGCGGTGAGGGCGCCGATCGCGATGATCCGCCCGCGGTTGCGGACATCGCGGAGGCCGAGGAAAAGGAGGACGGCGACGGTGACGAGGACGACGACAAAGCCGAGTCCCTGGCGGGTGGCGATCGCGACCACGAGGGCCAGGAGACCGCCGGTGGCGTAGGTGGCGGGGCCGCTGGCGGTGATGGCGATGAGGGTGATGGCAAGGGCGTAGGCGCCGACGGCCAGGTGCACGGAAGGGGTGTAGAGGTAGATGACGCGGGTAAGGAGCACGACGAGCAGGAGGGTGAGGCCCGTGGCCAGGCGACGGCGAAAGTTCCCGGCCTCGCGCTGGTGCGTGTGGATGATGTAACCGCCCAGACCGAAGACCAGAAGCACGGCGACGACGCCGCGGGCCCAGTGGGCCCAGTATTCGAGCTCGCGCGCTTCGTCGAGCCAGGCAAGGGTCTGCTCGTCCTGGAGCCTGAGGTCGGGGTTGCGGTACTGCCGGAGCTCCTCGCGAAGCAGGGCGAGGCCGGGTTCGGAAATCGGTCCGGCAGCGACCAGGCGGGCGCCGGCCTGGTAAAAGTCGTACTGGGTCTCGACGCGGCTGTAGGCTTCCTCGGCGGCACGGGCCGAGCGCTCGGTGTCGTAGCGATAGAGTGGACGGAAAGCGTCGGGGGCGTCGCCGTCGCGCAGCATAGCCAGGAGGCTGTTGCGCAGCGCCTCGCGCAGCGGGGCCGGAAAACGAGCCTCGCGGATGACATGCTCGGCGACGCGGTTGACGTGCTCGGGGTTGCTGGCGTAGAGCAGCTCGCTGCTGCGGATCGGGCGCTGGGCGGGCGGATCGGGGTCGACCAGGACGGCGTCGGAGCCCGTGCGGCGGTGAGCGAGCTCGTGGGCCTCGACCAGCGGCTGGAGCCGCAGGCTGCGGACAGCGCGGGCCACCGCTTCGGGATAGTCGGTCGAGTCGGGCAGGCCGCCGAGGCGCGTCAGCTCGGCCAGGGCGGCGTCGTCGAGCTCGAGCTTGATCTCCGCGGCCTTCTCGCGGAGCCGCGACGGGTCGGCCTGATACTCGCGGGCCAGCCGCAGAGCGTTGTCGAGCCGACCGCGGATGTCCTGGAGCAGCGACACGTCGAGCGCGTAGTAGCGCTCGGCGTTGTCACGGGCCTGGTCGCGCAGCCGCGCGGTGGCTTGCTCGTTCTCGACCCGGAACGTGACGCGGGACGTGACGTCGCGCGGCACCCGCTGGCCGACGCGGTACTGTAGGACGTCCGACCCGCTGTTCACGATCCAGGCCGTGATCACCGCGCAGAACAGCAGGAACGTGAGCGGCTGAAAACGCAGTTGTTCGCGCAGCCGATGCCGCCAGGTCAGACCACGCTCGGCCTTCGAGCGACGAATCTCCTTCTGCCGGGCGGTGGGTTTTCCGAACAGGCGCATGGTATCAAGCTTCGTCGCTGCCCGGCCGCGGATTCACGTCGGCCGCGGCGTTGGGCGCAGACTCGGAAGCAACGCCGAGACCTGCACGGTTGTTATCGGACGGGCGCAGATCCGGCCGGCCGCCGCGCCCGCCGGCGTAGCGATGGACGATCGTCTGCACGAGCCGGTGGCGGACGATATCGACGTCGGTCAGGCGGATGATCTCGACGCCGGCGACCCCGCGCAGCCGTTGGACGGCGTCGATCAGCCCCGACGGCTGCCCGGGCTCGAGGTCCACCTGGCTGTCGTCGCCGGTCACGATCATGCGGCTGTGGTGGCCGAGGCGCGTCAGGAACATGAGCATCTGGGCGGGGGTCGAGTTCTGGGCCTCATCCAGAATGATGAGTGAATTGTTCAGCGTGCGGCCGCGCATGTAGGCCAGCGGGATGACCTCGATCACGTCGTTGACCACGAAGCGTTTGAGCTGGTCGTAGGTCATCATGTCGTGCATCGCGTCGAACAGCGGGCGCAGGTAGGGGTTGACCTTGGCCTGAAGATCGCCGGGCAGGAACCCCAGCCGCTCGCCGGCTTCGACGGCCGGGCGAACGAGCACAATGCGCTTGACCAGGCCGCGCTTGAGCTGGTGCACGGCGACGGCTACGGCGAGGTACGTCTTTCCGGTGCCGGCCGGGCCGAGGCAGACGACCAGGTCGCTGCTGAGCATGGCGGCGAGGTAGTGCCGCTGGCCGTCGGTCTTGGGTGTAATGACGGTGTCGCGGGCGAAGACGGTGAGGACGTCGGGGCGGTGGATACCCTCGCGCTCTTCGACCTCGATGAGGGCGGCCTGAACGGCGTCCTCGTCGAGATCGGCCCGATGGCGGAGCAGGTCCTGGAGGTGTTCGAGGACGGCGGCGGCCCGGGCGACATCCGGCGGCTCGCCAAGAATGCGCACGACGGCATTGCGGGCCTGGAGTTGGACCCGCAGGAGGTCGCGAATCTGCCGCAGGTTCCGGTCCCCCGGACCGAAGAGCTCCGCCCGGCGGTGCGGTTCGCGGAGGGTCACCGATAGTTCCATAGTGTATAGAGTAGGCGCGCGGGTTGGGGATTGGCAACGGGCGCGCGGTGCGCATGGGGCGCAACGCGCTGGGCGTGGCGCCCTGGGCGTGCTGCTGGGCGTGGGGCATCCGCGGGCTGTCATTCCGACGAGCGCAGCGAGGAGGAACCTGCTCCCGAATGGAGGTGGGCAAAGTCGCGCGCACGAAGCGCTTTCCATTCGCGGCCGGCTTCCTCGTCGCTGCGCTGCTCGGAATGACACGTCGCGGGGGTTCTCGAAACGACGCGTTGCGGGCGATTCTCGGAGCGACCCGTGCAGGGCGCTGCCCCCTTACCTTGCTCCCCCCGCACCGGACCGCTACACTCCGCGACCCGTGCTGTTTCCCTGATTCGTGCAGAGGACGTGCGCATGACGCTGGCCGCGGAAGTACACCTAAAGGCCGCAGAACTGGGCAAACTGGCCGTCCGCATGACGACCCGGGCCGGCTCGGGCCACCCGTCGAGCGGTCTATCCCTCGCGCACCTCGTCGCCTACCTCATGTACCACCAGATGTGCTGGGACCCGGCCGACCTCTGGGATCCGGCCGCCGACCGGCTGGTGCTGTCCGAAGGGCACGCGGTGCCCATCATCTACGCGGCGCTGGCCGATCGCGGGGCGATCGTGGGGAAGTCGCGCGACGTATCCCATCGGCTGACGCCGGCGGAGCTGGACGATCTGCGGGCCCTGGACAGCGTCCTCGACGGGCACCCGAACCCGGCCGAGGGCGTGCCGTTTTTCGACGCGGCGACGGGTTCATTGGGGCAGGGGCTGAGCGTCGCGGCGGGGCTGGCGGCGGCCGCCCGGCTCGACGGCACGGGGCGGCGGGTGTACTGCCTGGTGGGCGATGGTGAGTCGCGCGAGGGGCAAATCTGGGAAGCGGCGGATTTCGCTGTCGATCACAACCTCACCAACCTCTGTGCGATCTTCAACGCCAACGGGCAGGGACAGGCCGATAACGTTTCGCCGCAGCAGTCGGCCGATCGGCTGATCGCGAAGCTGCGTGCATTCAATTGGGAGGTGGTCGAGATCGACGGGCACGATCCCGACTCGATCGCGGGGGCGTTCGCACGCTTCGGGAAGAACACGCGACCGCTGGCAATCGTGGCGCGGACGGTGAAGGGCTGGGGCGTCGACGAGCTGTTGAAAGGCAACTGGCATGGCAAGCCCCTGCCGGAGAGCGCGCTGGCGGAGGCGGAGGCGTCTCTGGACCGGGCGGCGAGGGCGGCGCTCGAGCGGGAGGGCACGGTCGGCAGCGACGAAGTGGCACCGGGCCGTGGGCTGTCCGACGACGAAGCACGGGCCGGTTCGGCACAGCCGCCAGGACCGTGCCGGACGCCGTGGGCGCTGACGCCGGACCACGGCCCGGCGCGGTTGGGCCGCGGGGACCGAGCCACCGCGGGGATCTCGCGCGTCGAGCCGCGTGAGGTCACGTGGCCGAGCTTCAGCGAGGCGATGAGGGCCGCGGGGCTGGGCCCGGCGCTGGAGAAGAACCAGCTCGCCACGCGGCGGGCCTACGGGGTGGCGCTGAAGGTGGCCGGTGACCTGCTGCCGCAGGTCGTGGCGCTCGACGGCGACGTGAGCAACTCGACGTTCTCGGAGATCTTCGCCAGGGCGCACCCGCGGCGTTTCTTCGAGTGCAAGATTGCCGAGCAGAACATGGTCTCGGCCGGGGCGGGGTTCGCGGCGGCGGGTTTCATTCCGTTCGTGAACTCGTTCGCGAAGTTCATCGCGCGGGCGTACGACCAGGTCGAGATGGCGAACATTTCGCGGCTCAACCTGAAGCTGGTCGGCTCGCACGCGGGGATCTCGCTGGCGGCCGACGGGCCGAGCCAGATGGCGCTGCCGGACGTGGCGTTCTTCCGCGCGTTCACGACCGTGCGCAGCGATGATCGCGAAAGTCCGCTGTGCTGGCTGTTGCACCCGGCGGACGGCGTCGCGGCGTATCAGTTGACACGGCTGATGACGCGGCTGCCGAACATGTGCTACCTGCGGACGCACCGGCCGGATGTGCCGCGGCTGTACGCGGACGATGCGACGTTCGAGGCGGGTGGGTTCAACGTGCTGTCGGGCGGCGACGACCTGGCGATCGTGGCCAGCGGGTACATGGTGTGGCCGGCGGGGGTGGCGGTGGGGCTGCTGGCCAGGCAGAACATCCGCGCGGCGCTGATTGACGCGTACTGCCTGCCGGTGGACGGCGGGCGGCTGCTGGAGGCGCTGGGCCGTTGCGGCGGACGGGCGCTGGTGGTGGAGGACAATTACGGCGGCGGGTTCGGTTCGGCGGTGGCGGAGCTGGCCGCCCGGGCCGGCCGCATGCGCGTGGCGACGCTGCACGTCCAGCGGATTCCGAAGAGCGCCCGGGCGCCGCAGGAGCTCCTGGAGTACTGCGGGGTTTCGCCGGAGCAGATCGCGGACCATGCCGTGGCGATGATCAAGGCCGGTTAGGTCGTTTGCGCACGGCGCGGTGGCGGCGCGTAGCCCACGGCGCCGGCCGTGGCAGGAATGCACGATGAACCTTGTCACCGGAGCGACGGGGCTGCTGGGCAGCCACATCGTCGAGCAGCTCTGCAAGCGCGGCGCGCCGACGCGCGTGCTGGTGCGGCCGGGCAGCGACGTGGCGTGGCTTCGCACGCAGGGCGTCGAGTTCGCCGAGGGCGACATCACCGACCGCGTTTCGCTCGACGCGGCTTGCCGCGGCTGCGACGTCGTGTACCACTCGGCCGCGAAAGTGGGCGACTGGGGTCCGTGGGCGGAGTTCCAACGGATCACGATCGACGGCACGCGGAACGTGATCGAGGCGGCCGTCGCGGCCGGTGTGCGGCGTCTCGTGCACATCAGCTCGATCAGCACGTACGGCTACTACACCGACCCGATCACGGTCGATGAGAGCTATCCGCTGGGCTACAAACTCTATAAATGGGCCTACTACAGCAAGTCGAAGATCGCGGCCGAGCAGCTCGCGTGGGCGGCCCATCGCGCCGGCCGGATCGAACTGACCGTGATCCGCCCGGCGTGGATCTATGGCGAGCGCGACCGCGCGACGATCGCGCGGCTGTACCGCATGATCCGAACGGGCAAAGCCAAGATCCTCGGCCGCGGCGACAACCGGCTGAACGTGGTGTACGCGGGCAACATCGCGGAAGCGGCGATCGAGGCGGCGCGCCGGGCCGATTGCAACGGCGAGGCGTTCAATTGCAGCAACGACGGTGTCATCACGCAGCAGGAGTATTTCGACCTGCTGGCGAAGTCGATTGGCGCGCCGCGGGTGACGCGGCACGTGCCGTACCGCGTGGCGTACGCGGCCGGGTTCGTTCTCGAGTTGCTGGGGCACGCCTTCCGGTGGAAGAAGCCGCCATTCATCACGCGCTACGCGGTCTGGCTCATGGGCCGGCGGTCGTACTTCTCGGCCGACAAGGCCCGGCGGGTGCTGGGGTGGAAGGCGACCGTGCCTTATGAGGTGGGGATCCCGAACACCGTGCGGTGGTACGAGGGGACGCAGAGGTAGGGGGGGACCGCCGCGGCGCTTGTCCGAAGGACAGTGTTGGGGGGATATTGTGATCGTTGCACGGCGGCGATTTTCGGGCGCAGCCCGCTGGGCAAGCGGGCGGAGCGCGGTATCATCCCGCTTCCTCGCCACCGCGGCCGGCCGGCAGGCTGAGCGGGCTGCGGAAGCGGAAACCGGCCGCCCTCGAGGGCCGCCTGAGCCTGCCCCGGGGCGCGCGCCCGGGCGGGAGGCGTAGCCGGGTCCAACCCGATGAGCGGATCGGCGGCCCGGACGGCGGGCGGTGGTCACTGCGGGAGTGCACGCATGAGTCGAGCAACCACAACGGAAGAGGCGCGAGCCGGGCAAGCATCACACTTGGAACCGCTCTTCGCCCCGCACGTGATCGCGCTGGTGGGGGCGTCGCGCACGCCGGGCTCGGTCGGCAATGCGCTGATGTCGAACCTGGTGCTGGGCGGGTTCACGGGCGTGATCTACCCGGTGAACCCGAAAGCCCGGAGCATCCTGGGCAACCGCTGCGTGCCGAACGTGGCGGCGATCCCGGAGCCGGTGGACCTGGCGGTGATCGCGGTGCCGGCGAGCACGATCCAGGGCGTGGTGCAGCAGTTCGCCGACAGGGGCACGCGGCACTTTGTCGTCATTTCGGCCGGCTTCAAGGAGGTCGGCGGCGAAGGCGTGCAGCGCGAGCAGGACCTCAAGGCTCTGGCGGCCGAGCGCGGCCTGACGATCGTCGGCCCGAACTGCCTGGGCATCATCAACACCGCGCCCACCGTCTCCATGAACGCCACGTTCGGCCGGGGGATGCCGGCCCCCGGTCCGTTCGGGCTGATCAGCCAGAGCGGCGCGCTGTGCACGGCACTGCTGGACTACGCGAAGGGCGTGGGGATCGGCTTCTCGCGTTTCGTGAGCTTCGGCAACAAGGCCGCGGTCAAGGAGACGGACCTGCTCCTGTCGCTGTCGGCCGACCCGTTGACAAAGGCCATTCTGATGTACGTCGAGGAACTCTCGCACGGGCAGGAGTTCATCGACACGTGCCACAAGATCACGCACGGGAGCAACCCCAAGCCGATCATCGCCATCAAGACCGGCCGGACGCAGGAGGGGGCCGCGGCGGCCGCGTCACACACGGGCTCGCTGGCGGGCTCGGACGAGGTGTACGACGCAGTGCTCGCGCAGGCGGGCGTGATGCGGGTGGAGAGCGTCAACGAGCTGTTCGATACGGCCGAGATGTTCGTCGATCCGGTGCTGCCGGCGGGACGGAAGACGGGGATCGTGACCAATGCGGGCGGGCCGGGGATCATGGCGACGGATGCGTGCATCCGCAACGGCATGGCGCTGGCGAAGTTCCAGGAATACACGCTGAAGTCGCTGCGTTACCAGTTGCCGCCGACGGCCAGTCTGAAGAATCCGGTGGACGTGATCGGGGACGCGAAGAGCGACCGCTATCGGGCGGCGCTGGATGCGGTCTCGGCCGACGAGGGCGTCGACCAGATTCTCGTCATCGTGACGCCGCAGACCATGACGGATGTGACCGAGATCGCGGATGTGATTCGCGAGACGAAGACCTTCTGCGGCAAGCCGATCGTGGGCTGCCTGATGGGGCTGGTGGACGTGTCGAGCGGGGTGCAGCTCCTGCGCAAGAGCGGGGTGCCGGCGTACGCGTTTCCGGAAGACGCGATGAAGGCCATGTCGGCCAAGTGCCGGTTCGCCGAATGGACGCGGCAACCGCAGGCGCCGTACAAGCGGTTCGAGGTCGATCGGGGGGCGGTGGCGAGGATCTTCGACGAGGAGCTGGCGGCCGGCCGGCACACGCTGGTGGAACTACAGGCCCTGGAGGTGTTCCGGCACTACGGTTTCCCGATCGTGCCGTACGCGCTGGCGAAGACGGCGGCCGAAGCGGTCGAGGCGGCGACCCAGATCGGCTTCCCGGTGGTCCTGAAGATCTCGGGCCCCAAGATCGTGCACAAGACGGACGTGGGTGGGGTGCGGCTGAACCTGCCGGACGCGGAAAGCGTGCGGACGGCGTTCGACGAGATGCACGCCGCGGTGCGGGGCAAACTGGGGCCGGAGGTCGAGATCTGGGGCGTCCTGGTGCAGAAGATGCTGCCGAAGGGCAAGGAGATCATCCTGGGCATGACGCGCGACCCGCGGATGGGCCCGTTGCTGATGTTCGGGCTGGGCGGCATCTATACCGAGGCGCTGAAGGATGTCGCGTTCCGGCTGGCGCCGCTGCGCGAGAACGTGGCGCTCGAGATGATCGGCAGCATCCGCTCGCACAAGCTGCTGCGCGGGTTCCGCGGCGAGCCGCCGTCGGACCTGCCGGCCATTGCCGAGTGCCTGCTGCGGCTGTCGCAGCTCGTGACCGACCACGAGCGCATCAAGGAACTGGACATCAACCCGCTGCTGGTGTACGCGGCCGGGCAGGGGGCGATGGTGGCGGACGCGAGAGTCATTCTGGCGCCCGACGGTGACAAGGCGGCGACGTGACGAAGCAACGAAGTGTGGCTCCGGGTCCGTGAGTGCGACCCGTCGTGACCTTCTCGCTTTGTTGCTTGGTGACCTTCCGTGAGGAAGTGCGATGAGCAAGTGGCGTGAGAAATGCGCGGACAAGATCGTGAGCGCGGCCGAGGCGATCCAGCGCATCCGGCCGGGCGACCGGGTGTTCGTGGGTTCGGCCTGCGGCGAGCCGCAGGAGCTGGTCCGGGCGATGGCGCAATTCGGGGATCACCTGGCCGACACCGAGGTGATCCACGTGCTGACGCTGGGCGTTGCGCCGTACGCGGAGCGGCGCTACGCGCAGAACTTTCGGCCGAACGCGTTCTTCATCGGCAACGCGGTGCGCGATGCGGTGAACGAGGCCCGGGCGGACTACACCCCGATCTTCCTCTCGCAGGTTCCCAAGCTGTTTCGCACGCGGCGGCTGCCGATCGACGTGGCCCTGGTCATGGTCAGCCCCCCGGACGATTACGGCAACTGCTCGCTGGGCGTCTCGGTCGACATTACCAAGGCGGCGGTGGAATCCGCCAAGCTGGTCATCGCCCAGGTGAACCGGCACATGCCGCGGGCGCACGGCGACTGCTTCCTGAACGTGCGCCAGATCCACGCCCTCGTCGAGCACGACGAGCCGCTGCTGGAGTGGCCCGTGGGCGGCGAGCCCGACGACGTCACGCGCCGCATCGCGACCTACCTCTCTCGGTTGGTGCCGGACGGCGCCACGCTACAGCTCGGCATCGGCCGCATCCCCGACGCGGTGCTCAGCACCCTCACGGACAAGAACGACCTGGGCATTCACACCGAGATGTTCTCGGACGGCGTGCTCAAGCTGGCCCGGCAGGGGAACATCACCGGCCGGTACAAGACCATCAACCCGGGCAAGATCGTGGGCAGCTTCGCGGCCGGCACGCGCGAGCTGTTCGAGTACATGCATGACAACCCGCAGATCGAGATGCACCCCTCGGATTACACCAACAACCCGCTGGTGATCAGCGGGCACGACGGGATGATCGCGATCAACGCAGCGCTCGAGGTGGACCTGACCGGGCAGGTCGTCGCCGACTCGCTCGGGCAGGTGCTGTACAGCGGCATCGGCGGGCACGCGGACTTCATTCGCGGCGCGGCCCTGGCCCGGAACGGCAAGCCGATCATCGCCATGCCGTCGACGGCCGACACGCCGCAGGGCCTCAGAAGCCGGATCGTGGCCACGCTCCAGGAGGGGGCCGGCGTGATCACAACCCGCGGCGACACGCACTATATCGTCACCGAATACGGCGTGGCCTTCCTGCACGGCAAGACCATGCGCGAGCGGGCCATGTCCCTGATCAGCATTGCGCATCCCGACTTTCGCAGCGAGCTGCTGCACGCCGCCAAGCGGCGGCGGATCGTCTACCCCAACCAGATCATGCCGCCGGCCCAGGCTCCGTACCCGGCCCAGTACGAGGAGACCATCACGCTCCGCACCGGCGAGAAGATCTTCGTGCGCCCCATCCGGCCGGACGACGAACCGATGATGCGCGAGATGTTCTACGATTTCTCGGAGAAGACCAAGTACCTGCGCTATCACGCGGCGCTCAAATTCATGCCGCACAGCAAAATGCAGGTCTTCTGCACCATCGACTACGACACGGAGATGGCGATCGTCGGTCTGCACGGCGCCCCGGGCTCCGAAGAAGTTGTCGGGGTCGCCCGCTACATGACCGACGCCGAGAAGACCAGCGCCGAGGTCGCGTTCACCGTGCAGGACGCGTGGCAACGCAAGGGGCTCGGCACGTACTTCTTCGAGCGGCTGCTCAAGATCGCCAAGGACAACGGCATCCGCATTTTGCACGCATACGTCTTGGTCGAGAACAGCGGCATGCTGAAGATCTTCCACCGCTCCGGAATGGTGGTCGAGACCCAGACCGAGGGCGACGTCGTACGCGTCACCATGAAGGTGCCCGACGCGGCCGGCGCGCTCGAGCAGGGCGCGGCCCATCGAACGAGCTGAGCTGCCCGCGAAGCGAGGAACGGCGTCGGCCGTCCCCGGCCGGCGCGCTACATGTGCAGCGCGTCGCGGCGTCGCGCGCGGCCGGTCGTGACCGGCCCCGAATCGGCTGCGGAGGCCGGCGTCCAGCGTGTGATACGCGGGGTTTATCGGTCCTGCGAGGGTGGGGCTGACGGCTGGCGGCGGTGCGGGTTTCGGCTGCGACAGCCCGCTGAGAGAAGGGGGCTGGCGCCGCGCCAACCCATTAGCGGGGTAACGTGAACAGACTTTCGGGATGCCTGTGCTGCTTTTTTTGGAGGGCCAATCAGGCGTGGGGCTGGCAGGAAACGGCGTGAGCAACGGGTTTCATGGCGGTGTTCGCCCTGCTTCCGTCGCGTCCGGGAGGGGTAGCGGGCCGGGGAATGCGGGGCGGTGGCTACTGTCTCAAGTGGTTTCTGGAAGGGCATTTATGATTGAAGTAGGTCGGTGGGGTCATCGGGAAACGTGCCTGGAGGCGCGCAGGTTGAGGGCGCTTCCGCGCGAGCCGATCGAGAGAGAGGTAATTTTGACGCGGGTGGCTTGACAGACGCGTCCGGGGCAGTAAAGTACACTGCTCACCCCGTCGTCTGGTGCGGCGGGAGCAGCACTGCCCGGCGGGGCAGGCGACGTGCTGCGGTGTTGGGCACGCAGGGATTCTCCGGGCGGCGGAAGCCGGTCGGGGCCTCGACGCGAAAGGGCTCGTAGCTCAGTTGGTTAGAGCGCGTCCCTGATAAGGACGAGGTCACAGGTTCGACTCCTGTCGGGCCCAATGCGGCACAGCGGTTCCGCGGAGCATGCGGTGGATTTCGCGGCGTTGCAGCTGGTCGCCCTGCTGGCAGTGTTGGGTCTGGTCGTCTGGCGGATCATTCGCCACGGCGGGACCTGAGGCCCGGGGCGATGTTAGCCAGGCGTGACCTGGCGAGACCCCGGGGCCGTAGCTCAGTTGGGAGAGCGCCGCTTTTGCAAGGCGGAGGTTGCCGGTTCGATCCCGGTCGGCTCCACTGGGTGAGCGGTGGCGGTGGTGCGCTTGCGGGCATCTGCGGGTGCCTGGAAGCCTGCGACCGCAGGTCGTGCGGGTCGGCGTCGGTTGTGCGTGGCGTCGGCTGACGGGCGTTCTTTGACAAGTTCATAGGTGGGTATGCGTAGGTGTCGAGACCGGACCCAACGAGTCGGTGTCGGCGCGGGAGCCGTTGGACCCGGGCCGGCATGGACTGCGTTCTCTTGAGATTCTCTCTGACGAATTGGAGAGAAGGTGCTGGCCACAGCGCTTCATAAATGTGGTCAAGCTACTAAGGGTGCATGGTGGATGCCTAGGCGTGCAGAGGCGACGAAGGACGTGGTAGGCTGCGATAAGCCTCGGGGAGCCGCCAAACAGGCTTTGATCCGGGGATTTCCGAATGGGGCAACCCGACTTCACTGGGCAACCAGATGGAGTCACCGGCGGCTGAATGCATAGGCCGTCTGGAGCGAACCCAGGGAACTGACACATCTCAGTACCTGGAGGAAAGGACATCAACCGAGACTCCGTCAGTAGCGGCGAGCGAACGCGGATCAGCCCATGGCTTCGAGCCATACGTCGTTGCAAGCCCAGTTGAACGCTCTGGAAAGGGCGACCACAGAAGGTGACAGTCCTGTAGGCGACGGGTGCGTGGCGGCGGTCGAGTAGGTCGGATGTCGTGAAACTCTGACTGAACATGCGGGGCCCACCCTGCAAGGCTAAGTACTCCTGCACGACCGATAGTGGACAAGTAAGGCGACTGAACGGTGAAAAGCACCCCTTCTAGGGGAGTGAAAAGTACCTGAAACCATGTACCTACAAGCTGTAGAAGGCCGATTTCCCGGCTTGCCGGGAGCGGCTGACTGCGTACCTTTTGCATAATGGACCGGCGACTTGTCGTACGCGGCGAGGTTAAGGGCCTCCGGCCCGCAGCCGCAGCGAAAGCGAGTCTGAATAGGGCGACATGAGTCGCGTGCGACAGACCCGAAACCAGGTGATCTACCCATGGCCAGGTTGAAGGGACGGTAAAACGTCCTGGAGGACCGAAGCCGTGAACGTTGAAAAGTTCTGGCATGAGCTGTGGGGAGGAGTAAAAGTCTAATCAAACCTGGAGATATCTGGTTCTCCCCGAAATGTCTTTTGGGACAGCCTCGGGCCACTACGCCGCGGGGGTAGAGCTACTGAATGAAACGACGGGCCTTCCCGGCTACGTCCTTCAATCAAACTCCGAATACCGCGGCGACTATCCCGGGAGTGAGACTGCCGGCGCGAATGTTGGTGGTCAAAAGGGAAAAAACCCACATCGCCAGCTAAGGCCCCAAAGTCACGCTGAGTGCTTAAGGAAGTCCGTTTTCTGTGACAGCCAGGATGTTGGCTTAGAAGCAGCCACCATTTAAAAAGTGCGTAATAGCTTACTGGTCGAGAAAATGGGCACCGATAATGATCGGGACTAAGCGTGGCGCCGAAGCTGCGGGCTCCGCAAGGAGCGGTAGGGGAGCGTACCACCGGAGATACAAGCCGTACCGTAAGGAGCGGTGTCGGCCGGTGGTAGTGAGAATGCCGGTATGAGTAACGATAAAGCGGGTGAGAATCCCGCTCGCCGTAAGCCCAAGGTTTCCTGGGGAAGGGAAATCCGCCCAGGGTTAGTCGGAGCCTTAGTCGAGGCCGAAAGGCGTAGACGATGGACAGCCGGTTAATATTCCGGCACTCCGTATGCGGTTGATCCGGCAGGGACGTCAGCCCCAAGTGTGGCCCACTACGAGTCGAGGGTGCCCGCGAGGGCGAGGCCATTTGGTTGCCGAAGCACATGGCGGGCTGACCGAGAAAAACTGTCCGGGGACAAAGTGCGGATCCGTACCAAAACCGACACAGGTGGGCGAGGAGAGTATCCTCACGGCGCTCGAGAGAACGGTCCTTAAGGAACTAGGCAATTTGACCCCGTAACTTCGGGAAAAGGGGACCCTCGCCGCTTCGGCGGCAGGGCGCAGAGAATCGGCTCTGGGAACTGTTTATCAAAAACACAGGTCTGTGCCAACTCGTACAGAGGACGTATACAGACTGACGCCTGCTCGGTGCCGGAAGGTTAAGGAAGTCGGTCAGCCGCAAGGCGAAGCTGGCAACCGAAGCCCCGGTAAACGGCGGCCGTAACTATGACGGTCCTAAGGTAGCGAAGTTCCTTGTCGGGTAAGTTCCGACGTGCATGAACGGCGTAATCACTGGAGCAGTGTCTCAAGGACCGACTCGGTGAAATTGAAGTCGCGGTGAAGATACCGCGTACCCGCAGCAAGACGGAAAGACCCCGTGAACCTTCACTGCAGCCTGGTATTGGTAACTGGCATCGCATGCGTAGGATAGGTGGGAGGCTTTGATCCGCTGGTTCCGGCCAGCGGGGAGCCACCGTTGAAATACCACCCTTGTGCTGTTAGTTACCTCACCTGGACCCGTGAATCCGGGCCAGGGACCGTGCTAGGTGGGCAGTTTGACTGGGGCGGTCTCCTCCCAAAAGGTAACGGAGGAGTGCAAAGGTCGGCTCAGCACGGTTGGCAATCGTGCGTGGAGCGCAAGGGCAGAAGCCGGCTTAACTGTGAGACATAAAGGTCGAGCAGATGCGAAAGCAGGCCCTAGTGATCCGGTGATCCCGCGTGGAAGGGTCATCGCTCAACTGACAAAAGGTACTCCGGGGATAACAGGCTGATGACTCCCGAGCGTCCATAGCGGCGGAGTCGTTTGGCACCTCGATGTCGGCCCATCGCATCCTGGGGCTGTAGGCGGTCCCAAGG
>CAZMCT010000083.1:0-18264 GCA_964564785.1 uncultured Planctomycetales bacterium | reverse complement strand
TGAAGTATAACACAAAACCAACAAAATGCAATATATTTACTGCACTGGTTAGTATTACTCCGCGGCTCCACGCAGACCCCGTAGGGCGGATCGGTGTTGACCAGGTGGACGGGGGCGCCATCGAGCAGCCGGTCCACGTCGGCCGCGTTGCCGCTGTCGCCGCAGAGCAGCCGGTGATTGCCGAGGATGTACAGGTCGCCGGGGCGCGTGACGGCCTCGTCCGGCGGCGCGGGGACCTCGTCCGGATCGCACTGCCCGCCCTGCACGCCGGGGTCCAGCAGCTTCGCCAGCGCCTCGGCATCGAAGCCCAGCAGGCCGAGGTCGAAGTCCAGCGCCTGGAGGTCCTTCAGCTCGATGGGCAGCAGCTCGTAGTTCCACTCGGCCAGCGTCGCCGTCTGGTTGTCGGCGATGCGATAGGCCTTCACGCGCTCCGGCGACAGGTCGCGGGCGACGTGGACCGGCACCTGTGTCAGGCCGAGCTTCTTGGCCGCCTTCCAGCGCGTGTGGCCGACGATGATCACGTTCCGCTCGTCGACCACGATCAGCTGGCGGAAGCCGAACTCGCGCAGGCTGGCCGCCACGGCGTCCACGGCCTGGTCGTTGATCCGGGGGTTGGCCTCGTAGGGCCGCACGTCGTCGATGTTCACCAGCTTGACGTCCATGTCGCACTCTCCTGGAAGGGCTCCCGGGGACGGTTCGCTACGCGCAACAAACAAAAACCCGCCGCCCGACCGTTCCCGCCGCGGTCTTGGAAATCGGGCTCTTTTCCGAGGACCTGCTCATCCGTCGCCTCGTCCCTGGTGCGCCACCACGTGGCGGCAGAGCGCCACGAACTCGTCCAGCGACAGCGTGCCTTTGGCCGAGTCGACCTGATGGTCGAGCACCCAGACGTTCTCGATCGCGCGACAGCCGCCCCGCTGACATTTCCCTGACGGATGTGCGGTGCGCAAGTGACGCCGGGCCCCGGGGTTGCGTAGGGAAGAGAGAGATCTGTCAATAAGTCTTCTTCTTCTTCTTCTCTCCTCTCTCCGCGCGCGCTCTCTATATGGAGAGACCCTCTTTGACGGATTGACGCATTGACCGATTCAGCGGAGGGCATAGCTCACCTTCGGCTTGGTGGCGGTGGGCGTGACCACCACCTCGATCTGGTCGGTCTCGATCAGGTTGTCGATCACCTCCTGCCGCTCGCGCTGCGTCAGCGACTGCGTGCGCCGCGAGAGCTCGCGCCGGCCGATCTGCCCGCCGGCCTGACGGATGATGCGCAGCACCTTCTTCTGCCGGGCGTCGAACTGCCCGTCCGCGATCCATTCGTGGGCGATGAACAGCATGCGCCGCGTCAGGTGGTCGGCCAGCGCGCAAGCCCAGCGGGCCGCGTCGGCGTCGATGCACGGCCGTTGGCGGTCGGCCGAACAGGCGTAGACCAGCGCCAGCCGGCAGGCCTTCTCCTCCGCTCGCGCCCAGAGCGACCGTCCGTCGCCGTCCGGTCTGGCGAGCTCGGCGTCCACCGTCGCGGCGAGTCGGTCGAAATGCCCGTTGGCCTCATCCGTGCAGGGCACGATCAGCGGTTCGGGGTGCTCGTTGCGCAGGTTGCCGCCGGGCTGGAAGTCGCCCCACCAGCGGGCGGCCTCCAGGATCGGCTGCGGCACGGGCCGCTCGGCGGCGCGCTGGCGTGGCGGCGTGGCCTCGGCCTCGAAGACCAGCAGGCGGGCGATGAATCCGTCGTTGAGGCTGTCGCCGGTGAGCGACTCGAAGAAGTGCTCGGGCACGGTCGTGCCGTACAGGCTGACACACGGCTGGTCGACGATCTTGTTGCGTTTGCGGTCGGCGTAGGCCTTGCCGCGGAACACGGTGTCGGCCGAGGAGAACAGCTTCATCAGTGCGCCCAGCACATTGAACAGGTGCGGGGCCCGCTTCGGATCGCCGATCGTCCGCAAGAAGCGTCCGAACTCGTCGAGCTGGAACAGGATCGCCGGCTGGTGCTCGACGGCGGCGACCAGGCCGGCGTCGCTGGCCAGGTCCTCGTTGCCTTCGAGGTCGTTCAGGCCGGCCTGGAACAGGATGTTCTTGTTGACCTTGCGAGCATGGTCCTTGCCGGCGCCCGAGTCGGCCACGCCGACGCAGTAGAGGTTGGTGCGGTTGCCGCGCGCGTCGCGCACCTTGCGGGCCGCCAGCACGGCCTGGAGGCCGATGGCGGCGGCCAAGGCCAGCACCGGCTGCGGACGGGTGGCGGTCGCGAGGTTGTAGCGCATCACGTCCGCGATGAAGCCGGGGACGGCCAGCAGTCGCTCGGGGAAGGGCCCGGGGTCGGACGGTCCCGGACGCGGCCGGGGCCGCTCATCGGGACCGGCCGCGACGAGTGCGGACAGGTCGATGTCGCCCTCGGCGGGGGCGCTCGCGGCGGCCGCTCGGGCCCGCGCGATCGTGCGCCGGACATAGTCCGCCCGCAGCGCCTTGGCTGGGTTCTGTCCGTGCCGCCGCCGCGCGGCGATGATCAGGTCGGCGATCTCCTGGTCGGTCCAGCCGCGCAGCGCGGCGATGGTCGCCAGGCTGAGGTCGTAGCCGCTCTGCGACTGGTCGGGCAGGTCGGCTCGCTGCCGCTCCCAGGTCTGCCGGAACTGGGGGCACTCGACCAAGGCCTCGGCGAGCTTCAGCGCGGGCGGCTCGGTGTCCGGGCTCAGCGTCAGTTCGCCCACGTCAACGGCCCGTGGCGATTCAAGGACGCGGACGAGGTACGGCTCGAAGTCGCCCGGCGCGTAGCGCAGATCGCGCTGGCATTCGAGAACGCGAACGGTGACCGCGGCGCCCGCCCCGTTGTGGTTCAGCGTGCCCGGCAGGCGCAGCACGCGCGTCAGGTCGCCCAGGTTCTCCAGGTGCCAGCCGCGCGCCGCGGCCGCGGCGCACACGGCCCCGTGCCAGCCCTTGGCGACCGCAGCGGCGCGCTGCCGCTCCTCCGGCGCGTCGAATGTCCACGGCTCCTTCAGCAGCCAGTAGGCGTGCAGCCCGTGGCCGCTGTGGACCAGGTATGAGGGACGCAGTGGCAGGGCGGCGAGCAGTGTCCGGGCCTGGTCGACACTGGCCGGCAGGTCGGTCCGGCGATGGACGTCGCTGGCCACGTCGATGTCCGCCCACAGTGCGCCGATCGCGGCCGCGTCATCAACCTTGCCGCGCCCGCGCGGGGCGCCTCGCACCAGCGACAGGCCGAAGTAGACGTTCTGCGTAGCGCTGCGCGACCGCGCGTGCCGCACCGCCTCCTCCGCGCTGATGAACAGGCGGGCGTGCTTATCCGGCGTGGTGAAGATCACCAGCCGGCGCTCGGCCGAGATGGCGTCGCCGAAGATGTCTAGCAGAAAGGCCTCCATCAGCGCGCTCCCACCCTGTGGCCGAAGTCCAGGCGGCCCAACCGGACGTTGCCCGCCGCAGTGATCGACAGAACGCGGCTCTCGCCGCACCAGCAGTGCAGCCAGTCGTGGTCCAGGCATGCCGTCCCGACGTGCTGATGCGCCATCACGCTGGCCAGCGGCCCCTGCTGCTTGCGTGCCGGGAACAGGAAGCCGAATGACGGAACAATCATCACTCCGCCCGACTCCGGAAGCCGCCACGCGGAATTCATGTAGTCGATGAGCTGGCTGCACCCCGGCCCGATCTTTTCGCCCGGGCGCTTGACCTCGATCACGATCGCGCCGCCCTCCCAACCGGCCTTCAGCAGTCGCTCGGACGGAATCAGCAGCAGGTCGGCCCGCACGCCCTGCGGTGCCTGGAAACAGTGCGTCCAGAGTGGTCGACCGACCACCTGGCGGTACACCACGAACAGCCTGCTCGCTTCGAGAAAAGCGACGAGCTCGTCTTCCGCCGCTCGCTCGTCAGGCCAGGGACCCCACGTGACCGCCAAGTCCGGGCCCGGCCAGGCGTTCCAGATCGAGGCGAGGCTCGACATCAGAACGGCACCCCGTCGTTCTCAGCGCCGGCGTACTCCGGCAAGCCGTCCTCGGACTCTGGCCGGGGTGGCTTCTCGCCGAGCTTGTAGCCCACGATCCGGTCGTACCTCTCGCCCGGCTTACGCAGGACCGTGATCGCCAGCGTGGGCGCCAGCGCGCCCATGTCGGCCAGCTCGACCGCCTGCTCGATCGTGTCCGGTACCGGCTCGTGGCTGCGCTGTCGCCACCAGGCCACGGCCCTCTGCCGGGCGTAGCCGGCGTGCTCGAAGCAGACCCACTCGGAGACGTAGTGGTTGAAGCCGATGCGGTAATCCACACGCATCGTGCGCGGCGCGTCCGGCGGCGCATCTCGCTTCACATGCACGGCGTAGAACGTCTCTTCGACTTCGTACTCGCTCCGCGACGCCTGGTCGGAGAGGATGCCCTCGCTGCTCGCCGTCCCGTTGTGCGTGCGCCGCTCGGGCGGCGGGAACAGGTGGCCGCACGCCGGGCACGTTGCGTAGCCGGCGGCGATGATCTCGTGGCACTGCGGGCATTCCTTCGCCGGCGACGGCCCGGTGCCGCTCGAACCACCGCCGCTCACGCGGAGCTGGTCGACGGGCCCGTGGCGGAGGATGTTGCCGCCGAAGTCGAGCACCAACGCGTCGGCCTTGCCTGGGCGCAGTCTGAAAGCCCGCCCCACCATCTGGTAGTAGAGCCCCGGCGAGTTCGTCGGTCGCAGCAGCGCGACGCAGTCGATGTTCGGCGCGTCGAAGCCGGTCGTGAGCACGTTCACGTTGCAGAGGTACTTCAGGTCGCCACTGCGGAAGCGGCGCAGCGTCTCATCCCGTTCGAACGGCAACGTGTTGCCGCAGATGAAGCCGCACTCCTGGCCGAGCTCCCCCAAGGCCCGCTGCACATGCCGGGCGTGGTGGATGCCGGCCGCGAAGATCAGCACGCTCTGGCGGTCCTGCGTGTACTCCATGATCTCCCGGCAGGCCGACCGCACCAGCACGTCGTCGTCCATGAGCTGCTCGACCTCGCCAGCGATGAACTCGCCGCCGCGGACATGGAGACGTCCGCAATCCGGCTTCTGCGTCCCGGCCTTGCTCCTGAGCGGACACAGGTAGCCCTGCACGATCAGCTCGCGGACGCCGATCTCGTAGCAGATGTGGTTGAGCAGGTTGCCGGGTCCACAGATGGTGCCGGTCGTCATGCGGTACGGCGTGGCCGTGAAGCCGACCAGCCGCACGTTCGGATTCACGGCCCTCGCGTCCGCGAGGAACGTGCGGTACATCCCTTCGCCGTCGGGTGGAATCAGGTGGGCTTCGTCGATCAGGATCAGGTCGAAGCGGTCCAGCTCCGCCGCCCGGCGATAGACCGATTGGATGCCGGCGACGATGATCGGGTGCTCGGTGTCGCGGCTGCGCAGCCCGGCCGAGTACACCCCGATGCGGTGCCACAAGTCGGGGGCCAGCGCGTGGAGCTTCTCGACCGCCTGCTCGAGCAGCTCCTTCACGTGCGCGAGGATCAGCACGCGGCCATCCCAGCGCTGCACCGCGTCGCGGCAGATGGTGGCCATTATGGCCGTCTTGCCACCAGCCGTCGGGATGACGACGCACGGGTTGTCGTCCCGCGAGCGCAAGTGGTCATAGACGGCATTGACGGCCTCGACCTGGTACGGCCGCAGCCGGATCGCCGGCGGCGCCTCAGCAGCGAGCGGAAGTGCCTCCGTCACGCCGACACCTCCGTCCCGTCGGGCAGGATGCAGCGGTCGTCCATGATCGGAATGGTGTAGAGCGTGTCGCTGCGCCGACCGAGGTAGCCGAGGATGAAGGCGTTGACCCACTCGACGGGTCGCCCCGTGCCATACAGCGGGATCGGCTTGCACAGGCACCCGGCGGACCGCGCCTGGATCACGCTGCCGGGCGACCAGATGTTCTGGATGATCGACACGTCGGCGCGGTGCGTGTGCCCGTGGATGACGCTCTTGCCCTGACTGATCTGGAGGTGGTTCTTGGTGGCGTGCCGGGCGCAGGACCAGCCGTGCACGGCGATTATGCGGTCGTTGACCGCGTAGTGCGGATACGTCCCGTCCGCCGAGCCGTAGGGCACGTAGACGAAGCGAGATCGCCCCCTGGACAGCCGGATGCGCGGCGCGAGCATCGAGCACGCCCCGCGTCCTTCGGCCGCCACGGCGGCCCAGCGGTCGAGACGGTACTCGTGGTTGCCCTCGACCATGACCAGCCGCCCGCAGACCTTCTGCAAACGGTCTAGCAGGGCATTGGCGACGCGGAGATCGTCCACGTACTCGGTCTGGGGCACGCCGAACGTGGGCGGGTGCGCGGAGAACTGCCCGCAGTCCAACAGGTCGCCGAGGCAGATGATCAGGTCGGGCCGCAAGCGTTCGGCGGCGCGGCAGAACACCCGCACCGCCTTCTCGTTCTGGTGCGGGATGTGCACATCGCCGAAGGCCAGCATGGTCCGGCTATGGCGCTGGGCCATCACTCCTCCCCCGCGACCATCGCCGCAGTGCGCGCGTAGCCGGCGATATCGACCAGGTTGTCGCGCTTGTGGCCGTGGCTCTGGCGGGCCAGCTTGATGGCGATCATGCACAGCGGGATGTCCAGGGCGGTGATGGCCTCGCCCTCGCGCAGCTTGCGGGCCAGGATGCCGGTCCACATCAGCGCCGTCCGGGCGAAGTCGTCGGCGGGAGCGCCGTATTCGGCGCGCCGCGTGCCCTCAGTGATGCGCTTGGCCTCGTCGAGGATCGACTCGTCGGCCGGCGGCTGCACGAACCGCAGTTGATGCAACGCGACCGCTGGCGTCGGGGCGCTGGCCAGCGGCTGGAGCGTGACCGCGTCGATGGCCTCGCAGCCCAGCTCGCAGGCGACCAGGTACTCCAGCTTCGCCCCGCGCGAGTCCTCCCAGCCGGGTAGCAGCGCGATCGCGTCGCACTGCGTCAG
Source organism: uncultured Planctomycetales bacterium (assembly GCA_964564785.1). Lineage (GTDB taxonomy): Bacteria > Planctomycetota > Phycisphaerae > UBA1845 > Fen-1342 > CAZMCT01. The sequence continues at coordinate 11,384 of CAZMCT010000083.1, read as the reverse complement.
CATCGCCAGGTCGAGGCGCAGGTATTCCTCGCGCGGCAGGTGCTTGCGGCCGCCGAAGTTCTCGGCCGGGTTGAAGACCGCCCAGCCCGCCGCGGCCAGGCGCACCGCCGCTGCGTGGAACGCCTGGAAGTTGCAGTCCGGATAACCGGACATCGGCCCGGCGATGTAGATACGCTTTGAGACCTGAGGCTTGAAACCTGAGACCTGAGCACTCATGCCTCGGGCCTCACCCCTCGAGCCTCCGCTCGGCTCTGGATGCTTCACGATTCGGTTCTCCGGTTCAACCAACACGGCCCGCCCGGCGCTTCAATTCAGGTCGGGCGGCGGCCCGTTCACTGGGAACGGCAGCGGCTTGCCGTTCCGCTCCGCGATGCGCACCACGACCTTCCCACCGGGCACGACCTCAGCCTTCTCGACCAGCAGCCAGACGATCTGCGAGTCGTCGTGGAATGCCCCGCCGTGCTGGAGCGAGTCGTTGAGACTCTTGAGCGCGTTGTCGACGTCGCGCTTGCGCCGGTCGGGCGGGTACAGCTCAACGTGGATCGCCAGCGGACCGGACTGCGGCGTGACGCCGGCGGCCTTGAGGATCGCGCCCACCCGCTTGCGGTAGGCGCGCCCCTCGCGGCTGATCAGCGTGCGGCCCGCCACGTTGCGGTAGTAGCGGTTGGTCGATGGGGGATACGGAATCGTCAGCTTCACGGCCGCAACCTCCACTGTCATTGAAAAGGGAACCACGCCTTGCCCAGCCTGGCCCCGCCCCACCAGGCCGAACCAAGTCCAGCCTAGCCTTGCCATGCCATGCCCAACCCGTCGCCTCCTGCTATGCTCAAGAGTTCAGCACCTCGAACCGGGTGATCTGAAATCGTCCGTAAGTCGGGCGGAAGTCGGCGAGGCCGATCAGCCGGCCCGCATCGGTGATCAAGGCATGCAGCAGTTCGGGGGATACGTATTCCGGCAGGTTGACCAGCAAGACGAAGCTGGCGGACCAACCGCTCTTGATCGCCGGTCGCGTGCGCGTCACGCCGTTGCGCTGCACCTGCACCGGGCACTTGTGTTCATAGTCCCAGGCGGAGATGCCCAAACTGGCCAGCGGAGTGAGATTGATCACGGCGGCCTTGGCCAAGTCCATCGCGCTCTTGCGCGGCGAGCGCGGGTCCTGGCGGAATTTTGCGGCGTTGATGATCGCCTGCCGCAGGTACTCGCCAGGTATGCATAGCTCACCGGCATCGTTGCGATAGACGTAGGACTCAAGGTCGTCGCTCTTCTTGACCGCGGAACCCTTGGCCGATTTGGCCTTGGCCACGACCGCCTCACAGTTCCAGCGATGCAGCAGCAGGTCCGCGTCTCCCCGGATCGTCACGGCGACCCGGTAAGGCACGCACGCCGAGATGGCCTCGGATGCGCCGTTCGTGGCCTCCGGACCAATGGCAGTCGCCGTGGTTCCTTTCACCGCACTCATGTGTCGCTCCGTACTTGAAGCCGCAGTGGCTTCGCGCCACGAGGTGTGCCTTGCCGCCCCTCACCTGAACTCGACATGCCCCGCCAAGCCAAGACTCGCCACACCGTTCCGGGCCTTGCCAGGCCTCGCCCTGGCTCGCCGAGCCATGCCACCGCGAACCTGACGATGAACACTCACAGTCACCGCTTCCACGGCGGCGCGCCGTTGTTGCCGGCGCCTGTTGGTGCCCGCGGCGCGGCGGCATCCTTCCTGGCGTACCCCTTGATCACGTTGCCCAGCTCGCCCGTGTCGGAGCGCTTCTTCTGCCCGACCGTGATGACCAGCGGGATGTTGTGCAACTCGACGCTGTCCTTGGGTGCCGGCACACCTACGGCGCGGCAAATCGCGGAGAGTTCGGCTCGCGCGATCTTGACCGTCGTGGCGTTCGGGTTGTCCAGGTTGAGCCGCGACCAGAGCATGCGACCCTTGTACTCGCCCTCGATGATCTGAAACGTGAACTGGAGGTACTGGCCGCCGCCTGACTTGGTCGGCTTCTCCGCGCTCTCGGTGATGATGGCCAGGTACTTGCCAGCCGGGATGGCCTCGAACGCGAAGTTGGGATCGACCTCGTTGGCGTTGAATCCGTTCAGATTCGGCATGTCGAATGCTCCTTTCAGTCGCAAAGCATGTAGTCCGCAGGCTGTAGACTGGAGTACAGAGGGCCGTGGCTCGGCGGCTCAGCTCGACGCATCCGCGCCTCCCGCCTCCGGCCTCCAGCCTCCGGTCTGCTCCAGCGGGTTCTCACCACGTGCGAAGGCGGCGTAGATGCGGTAATCGAGAGGGAGTTCTTCCGGCAGGTTCAGGCGGTTCTTCGCCACATGCGCCGGCCGCTCGCTGGTGCGGATGATCCGCTCGCCGGTCCCGATGCCCTGCACGCGCTTGCGGCCAAAGCCCTCGTCGGTCGTCTTGGTGTGGATCGCGTAGGTGGCGAACAGCACCTCGTCGCACCATTCCTGGACCAGGGCCGAGGCCTGCTTGTGCAGGCGCGGGCAGTAGCGGTCGTAGGTGTCCGTCTCCGGATTGGCGAAGCGCTCGATCTGCGCGTGGGCAATCAGGATGACGTGCATGCCACGCTCGTTGCGCAGAGCGTCGAGACCGGCGAGCACTTCGCGCCAGTTCGTGAGCGCGAAGACGTAGCCCTTGCCGTAGCCGATGTCCTCGATGGACTCGACGCCTCGCTTCTGGCAGACGTCGGCCCAGATCAGCCGTTCGAGCCAGTCGAGGGAGTCGACGACAACGGTGCGGTACTCGTGCGGTTCCGTGTAGAGCGCGCTCAGCGCCGCGATCACGTCGGCGTACTTGCCGGCGACGGGGAAGCGTTCGCACTCGATGTTGCCGAGGCCGTCTTCCGTCTGGATGAAGATCGGCCGTTCGGCCATCGAGCCGAATGTGCTCTTGCCGACGCCGTGGACGCCGTACAGCAGCGTGCGGCGGGGCACGTTGACCTTGCCTCGCTGAATCTGCTCAAGCCCCATGAATTCCTCCTTCGTTCCAGGTCGCTTCATCCTCTGTGCTTCCGGGTCCGGGGCGGCGGCGGTCCCGCCGAGCCCTCCGTGGCCGGGACGCTTCGGCCGCTCGGCCCCGGGCCCGGATTCACAGCCGTTCGACCAGCCGCAGCGACTCGTAGCGCGTGAACCAGTCGCCCGTCTCGCGGCAGCGCCGCAGGTCGGCCATCGCTTCCTCGTTTTCGCGCTGCGCCTGGTCGAGCACCGCCGACGAGACCCGCCACACGCCGCAGCGGAACGGCTCGCGCTTCTCGACCGCGACGATGTGAACTGGGAGAACGTGACCAGAGACGGCGGCGACGAGCGCGCGATAGAACGCGACCTGGTGCAGGTAGCCGAAGGCGCGCATCGCCATCTCGAACGTGTCGAGCTCGTCGGCGGTCTTGAGGTCGACGATGCCGTGGTCGTTGTTCCGGCTGACCCAGTCGATCCGTGCCTGGCAGCGGTGGCCGGCGTAGTCCGCGCGCACGACGCCTTCCGCGACCCCGTCCGCGAGGAGCTCGACCGCGACCGCGTGTGCCTTCACCGCGGCCGCCATCTGCTCGACGAGCGCCGCCTGCGAGTCCGAGAGCACCGGCTTGTTCTGCTTCTCCGCCCACTCGGCGAACGCCTTCGTGTTCGAGCCGAACGGCTGGCCGGTGCGCGGGTTGATCGGCCCGCCGACGGCGAACTCGCGCTCATAACGCTGTCGCCCCTCCAAGATCAGCGCGTGGGCTGCCCGCCCGATGAGGTATGCAGTCGTGTCGCGTTCAGGTACCAGACCGAGTTCCTTTTTGCGGTACAGCAATGGGCACCGCCGGAACTCGTTCAGCGCGTGGGCGGTCAGGAAGTCGCGGCTCTTGGCGTGGTACACGTCCTCCGGCTCACGAATCAGGAACGAGAGGCGGCTCCGCCTTTTCGTTGGGGTTTCCTCTGGGCCGCTTGGGAGGGGCATGTGCTGGGCCACGTCCAAGTCTCCGATCACGTCGCGTTCTCCTCCACTACCTACCGCCGCGCGGACGAAGGTGTCCGCGCGGCGGCTGAGCGAGGGGGCGATTACAGGTAGTGATCGAGCCCCGCCCTGATGAACGCGGTCCGGATGGCGGCGATGTGCTTGTAGATCGCCGAGCGCGACAGGCCGGTTTCGCGGGCGATTTCGGTGGGCGTCTTCGTCCGCAGCATCGCGCACACATCCCGCTGCTCGGGCGGCAGCGACGCCATCACGGTAGCGATGTCCAGCTCCAGCTCGCGCTGCTCCTGGTCGTTGCGCTCACAGACGCCCAGATGGGTGTGCCTCCGGGCTGCGTCGACGGTGGCATCCCGTCGTACCCAGTTCCCGGTCTCGTCGTGGACCCAGTCGTCCAGCGACTCCTTGGCGCCGCCGTTGCCCCGGTTGGCGGCCTCATGCCCCTTGAGCAGGTCCGCGATCTTGTGGTTGATGATGCGGCAGACGAACGTCTTGACGCCGGCCCGATCGCCGTCGAACTTCGGCAGACGCCGGAGCACGTCTGCGATCAGATCCTGCTGGACATCCTCGACCTCGCCGAGGGCCGGTACCTTGCCGACGACCTGCTTGGCCTTGAACTCGGCCCGCTTCATCACGTACTCGATCAGTTCCTGCGAATACATTCGCGATCTCCCTTGGCCGGGGAGGTCGCGCGGGTGTCGACGGGAGGGCCGCGGGGCACGGGCGAAAGAAAAGGCGTTGCGAGTTCGCGGTTCACCGCGACACCCGCAACGCCTCCGCTCCGCGGCCGGTTGGTTGCCTGATGTCTGGGGTTTGTGCCCTGTGCCCCTATGCTGCCTGCTGCTCTTCCAGAAGGTCGATAAATGCGCCCGGCAGCCCGTGCGCGACCTTCACCCGCACCCGCGTGCCGTCGGGCAGCTGCTTCAACTGCTCCAGCAGCGCGATGTGCTCGTGCCGCAATTCGAAGTCCTCACGGGCGACCTCGGGGCGGGGACCGTTGACGCCGCCGGCGATCTTGAGCGTGCGGACCTGGGCGCGGGGGCGCCCCAGATCGGGCTGCCCGCCGCGCACCTGAAACGTGATGCTGCCGAAGTTGATGTGCTGGCAACACTCGACCAGCCACCGATTCGGCCCTGACAACTGGCCTTTGGTCATACTCGAACCTCCATGAGGGTTTGGTGCGGACGCCTCGGCGACCGCGATCATGGAGCCGAGTATCGAGGTGGTTTTCGGGGCGCAACCAAAGCGCAACGAGGCAGTGGCTGTGCTCGTACGACGTGGGGCGTTCCCGTGCGCCCGGCTTTGGAGCCGGGGCCGTGAAAGAAGCAGAAAAAGGCTGGTTGCGCAACCTGATTACAGCGGTTGCGCTACGAGTTGCGCGCCGCGATCTCGCCGATCACGGCATTCCGGATCTGAGTCGTTTCGTCGGCGCCGAGCTCATTCTGACGGCTGACCCAGGCGAGAAAGCTCCGCACGCGGACCCGCGCGCCCCGGCCGGTCTTGCCGTTCGTCTCGACCTGGCCGTCAGCGCAGGCGCGGGACAGCACGCCCTTGTTCAGCATGCCTTCACCGAGCACTTGGTTGGTCGCTCGCACCAGGTCGATCTTGCGAGCCCATTCGTAACGGTCGTCCGAAGACGTCGGTAACGTGGCTTGCTCCTGGTCACTCCTCGGGCTGGTTGGTTCCGGCGCTGGCGGAGATCCCTCGGCCTCCTTAGGGGCTTTCGCGCCCGTAGGCGGCACCGCCGGGTGACTGTCGCCCCCACGCTGGCCAGCGCGATCCAGCATCTTCTTGAAGGTCGCCTCAGCGCGCTGGCGAAAACGAGCCGCGACTTCGGACGCCTGCACGCATTTGTCTCTGCACACTGCGATCAAGCTGTTGACAAAATCCTGGTTCTCGGTACTAACTGGGCCGCTGTCGAGCAGGAAGGCTTGCGCTCGCCCGAGGAAGTCCATCACCGGCGGCCCGATGCAGTCCTCCCAGCCGACGTCGAGGTCGGAACACGGGAACAGGTTGGGAGCGACGGGCTCGAAACCGCTCGGAAACTCGGCGAACTCAGGCAAGGCCAGCAGATTCTGGATCGCCTTGACGATCTGCAAGTACCAGCCATTCAACTCCACGTCGACCCACCCGATGGGGCTGTTCGCGACCGCTTCGACGAGATTGTGGTATGCCTGCGCGTACAGGAATAGCTGCAAACGCAGCACATATGCCCGCTCGGCAGCCGTCAGCCGCTGCAGTTGCCCAAGAAACTCCGCGACTTCAGGCGGCAGCTCCGACGGAGTATCGCCGCTGTGGCCCGCGGGGCAGGGCTCATCTGGCGACTCGGTAGTATTGGTCGGGACCTCGGCTATTCGCTCCCCATCAGGAATCGGACCAGCCGCAGCGCTCGGTCGGCCCGATGTGACGTGATCGTCAGCAGCAGTCGGCGCCGACGCTGGACGCGCCTTCGCCACACCATACGTGGTCGCCGCCAGTGCCACACGCCACCTGGAACCGCTGGGCATGCCGGGCCGCCACGCATCGTATCGCGTCTCCTCAAGGAAGCCCAACCGAACCGCTTCGGAGATCGCGTGCTCCACGCGAAACGCCACGGTGTCCGGCGGGCAGTCATCCCACAACAGCCCCACAATCTGTTTCCCGGTGCGTTCCAGGATATCGCGGTCGATCCAGCCATGCGACTTGATCGTCGGCCCCTGATAGCCGAACGGCAAATGGGTCGGATTGTGCCGCGGAAAACTCCCCAATACTGACGCCAGCAGGGACAGCGCCAGTTCGAGACGGCCGCCCGTCTCGATATGCTGCGTACCGATCAGGTAAGTGACCCGGCGCAAATCAGCAATGTGGTCCGGGGTCAGTTCCGTGTCGTCTCCGGCGATGCCACAGATCTTCAGCAGATCGCCATCCGTCAGCCAGCCTTGGTGCAGCTCCGAACAGCCGGCGCGCCGCGCTTGCGGGACAGGTTGTCCTGGCACGCCCGCCCGCTTTCGCCGTCTCTTCAGCATCTCCTCCCACCGCCGGCAGCGCCGGGCGTACTCCGCCCTGAGAAGCGTCTGGCGGGTCGGCGGTGGATCGTAGACACCGAGGTCGGGGTCGTCGTAGATGGAGAGCTCATCGAGGGCCTCGTCTAGGAGCACCTGCTCTTCCGGCGGGAATGACGACGAGGGCCTATGGCTAAACCTCACTTGGCCGGCGTATTCTCGCTCGCAAAGCCGGCAGATTGAGGCGGCCAGTTCGGCGTCGGCCGCGCGGTAGAAGACCGTGTTGGGCGACACACCCTCCGGACCGTGGTCGATAGCGAAAAGGTAGGACTCGGATTCTGAAGTCGGTATCTGTGACCGCATATCCCTTCGAACGCGAGCCAGTGAGCCGGCCAATCCGGACCCGGATGCGGGATTCGCCGTCATTGTAATGGTCTCGCGACGGGACCGCGAAGAGCCGCAATCCGCAACACGGACACGCAATGGTGCACCAGGGCCGGCGGCCGGTGAGCGGATGTCGGTTTGTTTCGTATCCCCCCGACGACGGTTGCCGTCGCTCCGCGCGCTGTCGAACGGACCACACGCACTCATGGCATGCCTCCAGCCTCGGCACACCATCACTGCTCCAACTTCGACTGGCCGCTTCTGGCGCCGGCGTCCCGGGTCGTGGCGGGGCCGGTGCCATGGCCAAGCCTGCGTGAAGGCAGGATCCGAGGGCTCGCCGGCGTACTTCGACCGTCTTGCCGGAAGCACAGCCGCACCTCCGCTGGGCACGTGGACGGTGTGCGGTCATAGACGCCGGCGGCCCCCATCCGTGGGTGGCGATTCCGTGGCCTGCCGCCGGCCATTCCTGGCTGGCATCGGTCGACGCCCGGGACCGATCTGTTAGGATACTGTACGGTACCGGCAGGCGGGTGTCAAGCCGGCCTCTCGGCGTTTTCGACGTGGGCTTTGGTCACCAGCTCCCGCCATAGCTGTCGCTGTTTTCGCCAGTCCGATATGAGCGTTATCGGGCGTAGGTGCGGTTCCTGGATCGGGTCGCGGCCGCGGAGCGTGCGGGGCAGGAAGAGCAGCGCTTCCTGGATATCCGGGGTCAGGAGCGTGAGATTCATGATCTGAGTGAGCCGGGCGCGGGTGACGCCGCTGAGCCGGGCCAGGTCGGCGTAGTCGCGGGCCACGCCTTCGGCCAAGAGCCGTTCGAGGCGGATCGCCAAGGCCATCAACCGCGAAACACGCGGCACGCGACCCGGCTCGACCAGCGTCTCCCGCGCCGGCGCCGCGTTGCCGACCTTCAGCTTCTTCCGCGCTTTGCGGCCGACCTCGAAGTGGACCTTGCACTCGACAGTCAGCCCTCGCTGTGCCGCTCCCGTTGCAGCCGCGCGGCCTTGAAGCGACCGGTCCGCCACCGTTGGCCGCGACCTGTCAAGCCTCAACATGCCGCGACCTCCCGTTCCTCGGCCAGGGCCTTGATCCCGGTCGGCCGGAAGGTGATCGCCAGCGTGCCGTCCGCGCCGTCGTAAGTGACCCGCTCGACCAGCAGGTGCAGCACCCGCGCCTGCTCGCTGGGCGAGAGGGAATCCCACACGGGATCGAACAGCGACAGCGCCCGGGCCAGTTCGCCCTCGTCCACCACCCTGGCGCTCAACGCGATGATCTGCTCGCGCACTTCCGTCGCCCGTTGCTCGGCCGCACGGATGCGCTCCTGGAGGTCCGCCAGTCGCGCCGCCGTGGGCGTCTCGCCGGGCACGCCCGCCTGGTCGATCAACTTGCGGACCTCCGCACCGTGCTTGGCGAGCTCGCGTGCCAGGCGGCGGCGTTCGGCCTGGAGCTCGTCCAAGCCTTCCTGGTTCTGCTTCCGCGCCTGGGCGAGCGTCCGTGCCAGCACGTCGTCGTCCTTGCCGATGGCCTTGATACGTTCGACCACGAACCGCTCGATCTCGGCGGCGGGCACCGACTTGGTCAGGCAGTTCTCCCAGCCGCGCTTTTGGGCGTTGAGGCAGACGTAGTAGCGGTAGCGGCGATTGCCCTTGCTGGTGTAGGTATGCATCATCCCGCAGCCGCACGGGCGGCAGTGCAGCAGGCCCTTGAGCAGCGCGCCGTACTTGTTCCGCGTCACGCCCGAGCTGGTTCCACCGTTGCGGCCGTTGTGGCGAAGGGCGTCCTGCACGCGGTGCCAGAGCGCCTCGCTTACGATGGCCGGGTGCTCGCCCGCGTAGATTTCGTCGCGGTAGCGCACCTTGCCGATGTAGGCGATGCTGGTCAGCAGCCGGTAGAGCGATTCCTTGGTGAAGCGCTGGCCGCCGCGGACGTCGCCCTTCTTCGTCGTCCACCGCTTGGTCCGCCAGCCGCGCCGGTCAACCTCGCGGAGCGTGGGGATCAGCGATCGGTGCCGCAGGTAGAGCTCGAAGATCTGGCGAACCTGCGCCGCCTCGTCCTCGTTGACGGTGACCCGCCCGCCAGCGGCTGTGGAGGCGAGGTCGTAGCCCAGGATGGGGCGACCGCCGACCCACTTGCCCTTGCGGCGGGCGGCTGCGATCTTGTCGCGCGTCCGCTCGGAGATGATCTCCCGCTCGAACTGGGCGAAGGACAGCAGCACGTTGAGCATCAGCCGGCCCATCGACGTGCCGGTGTTGAACTGCTGAGTGACCGAGACGAACGAGACGTGGTGCCGCTCCAGCACGTCCATGATCCTGGCGAAGTCGATCAGGCTGCGGCTGAGCCGGTCGACCTTGTAGACGACGATGCAGTCGACCTTCCCGTCCTCGATGTCGGCCAGCAGGCGCTGGAGCGCCGGGCGGTCCATGTTGCCGCCAGTGAACCCGCCATCGTCGTAGCGCGTCGGCAGGCAAGTCCAGCCCTCGTGCCGCTGGCTGGCGATGTACGCCTCTGCGCTCTCGCGCTGGGCGTCGAGCGAGTTGAACTCCTGTTCCAGGCCCTCCTCGGTGCTCTTGCGCGTATAGATCGCGCAGCGGACCGTGGAGGCTTGAGGCTTGGGGCTTGAGGCTTGAGCGGATGGGCCGGCCTGTGGCATCATGCGTCCCATGCGAGATCACCGCAAGTTGAAGGCGTTCGAGTTGGCCGATGCCTTGGTCGTGTCCATCTACGAGAGCACCCGCGCCTTTCCGCGCGAAGAGCTCTTCGGTCTGACGTCACAAATGCGTCGTGCGGCGGTGTCGGTGGTGGCGAACATCGTGGAGGGCAGTGCGCGGGACGGCGAAGCCGAGTACCTGCACTTCTTGAGTATGGCCTTCGGCTCGCTGCGGGAAGTCGGCTACTACATCGGCCTCGCGGCCCGGTTGGGTTATCTGGCGACCGACGTTGCCCGCGAGCTGAACGGCCGCTACGACGAGACGGCGCGCGTGCTGTCACGGTTGATCCAGTCGTTGCGACGTGCATCCTGACCACCTCAGGTCTCAAGCCTCACGCCTCAAGCCGAAGAAGAGGTTGCCGTTCCAGTGTGAGCCGGTGACCGCCTTGGCCACGGCCGAAAGGCTGCGGTACACGTCTCCCTCGAACTCGAAGCCGTTGTCCAGAACCGTCACGGTGATCGTCCGGCCCTTGTACGGTCGCGTCAGAATCGTGCCGGGCATCAACTCGCCTGCTCGGTCACCGAAGTCCACCTTGGCCGTTCGGATCGTGGACGCCGGCGAAGACGCGGGCTTGTCCGGTGGCCGGCGCACACGCAGGTCGGCGTCGTTGGCCAGTTCCTCGGCCCGGCGGCGGGCGCGCTCCGTCAGGCCGCCCTCGGCGTTGGCCTGCATCCGCCAGGCGATGCGCTTGACCAGGAAGTCCTTGTGGTGTGAGCGCGTCTCCTCGCCGAAGACCTCGGCATACCGGGCCCGCAGCTCGGTCACGGTCATGTGCTTCAGCACCGCGATTTCCTTGCCCACGTTCAACATGCGGCCGTCCTTTTCCCGGTTCTCGCGTGCGTTAACCAGCGTGGGGATCAGGCCGTGGGGGCGCGGGCAAGCCAAGGGCTTTCTGGGCGGATTCTGCGGATTCCTGCGGCAGGACATGTTCGCCGGACATGTCCGATGTGGCCGCGAGTTGCGGGCGGGTTCGCAGCCGCAGCAGGCCGGCCGCGAGGATGCCGGCGACCTCGCGGAGACGCTCGTCGGCGGACAGCGGAACGTCCGCCTTCGCCAAGGCTACGGCGGACAGGTCGGTCGTGTGCATGGGCACGCTCCTTGGGGAAGCGCCCACAACGACCTCCGCTGTGCGGCCGGCGCGTTGTCCGGCGGGACTCTCTCTACTGAATACATACCCGCCGGAGGTTCGAGATGACGGACTGGGGCTGCGAATTGGACGCGGACGTTAACCGGAAGCGGAAGAGTCCCTGGGAGGGGTCAAGCAGCCGGCGTTTGTCAGACCAGCTTGCTCACGGATTGGTCTGGCCGGAGGCGTTTCCTTCAGAGCCGCCTGAACCGGCGCTGCCATGGACCCGCTGCAAGTAG
>CAZMCT010000082.1:8197-18906 GCA_964564785.1 uncultured Planctomycetales bacterium | reverse complement strand
CGCAAGGGGGGCCCCGCGGGCGGCGGGGGCGCTCGCTTGGGTGGCACCCGGCCGTACGGGCCTTGGGCGGGCGGGACCGGGGGCGGTACACTGGGTGAAGTTGAGCCCCACGGGGGTTGCACAGGAGGCGCAGCGTATGAGCCAGGCCGCCGCCACGGAGTCGCCCGTCACCGCCGCCCCCGCCCGCCTCGGGTTCTTCGCGCAACTGGCGAGCTTCCCTGCCTCGTTCTGGGTCGCGAACGTCATCGAGCTCGTCGAGCGGTTTTCGTTCTACGGCGTGCGGACGATCGCGGCGCTGTACATCGTGGCCGCGGCCGAGAAGGGCGGGCTGGGCCTGAGCAACACGGACAAGGGCATCTTCTTTGGGGTGTGGTCGCTGATCCAGTGTCTGCTGCCGATGTTCACGGGCGGATTCGCCGACCGCTACGGCTACCGCAAGTCGCTGCTGGTCGCATTCGGCATCAATATCATCGGCTACGGCCTGATGGGTTACACGCACGCGTGGTGGAGCTTCATGCTGGCGTGCTGCCTGATCGGAACCGGCACGGCGATCTTCAAGCCGCCGTTGCACGGGACGCTGGCCCACTGCGTGACCGAGCGCAACTCGTCGTTGGGCTGGGGAATGTTCTACCAGGTCGTGAACATCGGCGGATTCATCGGTCCGATGGTGTGCGGCTACCTGCGGCTGCTGGAGTGGAAGTACGCGTTTTTCGCGGCCGCGAGCATCATCCTGGTCAACGTACTGATCACGCTGACGCTGCTGAAGGACTACGCTCCCAGCGCGTCGTCCGGGCCGCGGCGGAAGAGCGCCGGGGCGGTGTTGCTCGAGAGCCTCGAGGTCTTTGCGGATCTGCGGTTCGTGGTTTTCCTGGCGATCTTCTCGGGGTTCTGGTTCATGTTCATGCAGCTGTTCGACCAGCTCTCGGTGTTCATCGACCAGTGGGTGGACACGAACGACCTGGCGCGGTTCCTGGCCCGCGCCACGGGGCTCGAGTTTTTCCGCAACCTGGCGGCCGCGGGCGGGCAGGTGAACCCGGAGTGGGTGGTGAACATCGACTCCGGCTCGATCATCCTGCTGGTGCTGCCGATCTCGTACCTGGCGGGCAAGTTCCGGCACATCAGCGCGATGATCGTGGGGATGTTCATCGCGTGCTTCGGGCTGCTGATGGCCGGGTCAGTGACGACCGGCGCGGCCGTGGCGCTGGCGATCTTCATCTTCGCGGTGGGCGAGATGATCTGTAGCCCGAAGTTCAGCGAGTACATCGGGCTGATGGCCCCGCCCGAGAAGAAGGCCCTGTACATGGGCTTCTCGAACATCCCGTTCGCCTTCGGCTGGGCCGGGGCGAACTTCATCGGCGGGCCGCTGTACGACCGGCTCTCCGACAAGGTCGAGCTGTCGCGCCGCTACCTGGTCGAGAACCTGGGCCAGGACCCCGCCGCAGTCGAGCGCCTGACGCGGGCGGAGGCCCTGCCGCGGCTGGCCGAGCTGCTCGGACAATCGGAGGCCGCGGCGCAGGCGCGGCTGTGGGATCACTACCACCCGCAGTCGTTCTGGGTGCTGTGCGCGGCCGTCGGTCTGGCCGCGACGCTGGCGATGGTGGGCTACCATTTCTGGCTGAAGCGCGACGCGGCCCGGCGCAGCGCGGCGGCGTGAGCCCGCGCTGCGGTGCCACGTCTTCCGGGCGGCCGGGCGAAGGCCGGGGGGAGCGGCCGGGGGATCCTGAGGCCCGTTCTTCTTCGGCCCCGTCCGCGGTGGGCGGGACGGGCGGCGCCGCTACCGGCTCGCCGCGGCGGCCGTCTTGGCGAGGTAGGGCACGTATTTCTGGTCGGTGCCCTGAATGTGCTTGATGAGCCAGTCGCGCAGGAAGTTCAACACGTCGATGGTCAGCGACATCTCGCCGCTTTGGAGCCGTGCATTCATGTCGTGCACTTGCTTCTTCAGGAGTTCGTGCTGCTGGCGGTGCTGGTCGAGATCCGGGTAATTCGCCTTCTGCATGAGCTGCTCTTCGAAGCTAAAGTGCGTCACGGTGTACTGAATCAGGCTGGCCAGCAGCGACTTGAGGGCGTTGCGCCCCTGGCCGGAGCTCATCGCGTCGTGCAACTGGTTGATCATCTGCACGAGTTTCTGGTGCTGTTGATCGATTTCGGGAACCTGCACGCTGTAGGCCGGGGTCCAATTGATGAGTGGCATGGTTTCTCCTTTCCGGTTTCTTTTCCTATTGGACATCCGGGGCGTTGGACTTGAGGACCCTCTCCCAAAACGGCGCTGGTGGGCGGCCGCCCGGCTTGCGGAGCGCGCGGGGGCACGCGATGATCGGACCCGGTGGGCCGGTCGGTCGAGCCCGCGCAGACCGCCGGCCGAGGGAGCAGTATGCCGGCGACCATCCTGGACGGCGCCGCGTACGCGGCGGAGATCCGGCACGAAGTGACGCGGCAGGTCGCGTGGTACAACGCCCACCACGGGCCGATCCGGCTGTGCGCGGTGCTGGTGGGCAGCGACGCGGCCGGTCGGCTCTACGCCGAGCGTCAGCGACACCTGAGCACGCAGGTGGGGGTCGACTACCAGTTGGTCGAGTTGCCGGAGGGCACCACGCAGACCGAGCTGCACACGACGCTGGCGGGGTTGAACGCGGACCCGAGCGTGAACGGCGTCATCCTTCAGCTTCCGTTGCCGTCGCAGATTGAGCCGGCGCTGGCGCAATACCAAATTGATCCGTACAAGGACGTCGAGGGGGTGAACCCGGCCAACATCGGGCTGCTGTTCTACGGCGAACCGATCATCGCCCCCTGCACGGCGCTGGCCGTGCGCGAGCTGCTGCGGCGCAGCGGGGTGGTCGAACGCGGGGCGGAGGCGGTCGTGGTGGGGCAGAGCGCGATCGTCGGCCGGCCGGTGACGATGTTCCTGCTGACGCGCATGGCGACGGTGACGGGCTGCCATGCGGCAACGCGGGACCTGGCCGCGCATACGCGGCGGGCGGACATCCTGATCGTGGCAGTGGGCAAGCCGCGACTGATCGGTGCAGGGCATGTGAAGCCGGGCGCCGTCGTGATCGACGTGGGGATCAACCGCGTGGTGGAGCGCGATGCGACGGGGAGCGACGTGCAGCGCACGGTTGGAGATGTGGATTTTGACGCGGTTGCGCCGGTGGCGGGGTACCTCACGCCCGTTCCGGGGGGTGTGGGTCCGCTGACGGTGGCGATGCTGCTGCGGAATACGGTGGAAGCGGCCCGCAAGCAGCTCGCGCGGCGTCTGTAAGTCGGCCGGAGCCGCCGCGACTTCAGAGGCGAAGTGCGGCCAGCGTCTCGAACGGTCCTTGGATGAGGAGTTCGTCGCCGGGCTCGAGCCGCAAGCCGAGCGGCGGCATGAGCCGGCGCCGGCCGGCGCGGCGGTGTTCGACCGCGGTGACGCCGAACTCGGTCATGACGTCGGCGATGGTCTTGTCGGCCAGCGGGCCGCGTGGCCCGACCGTCCACGTTTGCATGACGACCAGCGTGTCGCCGATGACCTGGCTGGCGACGATGCGCTCCTGTAGCGCGGCCGTGACAAAGGCGGGGGCGGAGATGGCGGACTGCGACATGGCGGTCTGGATACCGAAGCCGGCGCAGACCTTATCGGCCATGTTCTGGTCGAACATGCGGAGGACGACGCGGATTTGAGGGTTCATGCGGCGGGCGTCGAGGGCCACCTCGAGGTTGGCCAGGTCGTCGTTGGTGGCGAGGATGATGCTGCGGGCGCGGGTCACGTTGGCATCGGCGAGCAGGGTCTCACGGCGGGCGTCACCGACGAACAGCGGTGAGCCCTCGCGGCGGATTTCCTCGAGGAACTGGTTGGCGGGATCCGACTCGATCACCGCGACCGGCTCGCCGATCTGCCGGAGCAGGCGGAACGTGCGATAGCCGAGCTTGCCGAGACCGACGAGGATGATGTGATTGGACAGGGCGTTGGCCATGACTCTGCACCAGCCGCGCTCGTTCCGGCGGCGGTCGCGGACGACGAGCGAGAAGTCGACCAGCCCCTCGATGATCACCAGCAGGCCGACGAGGGGCACGACAAAGAAAAGGATCTGAAGCGCGGGCGAGCGAGGATATTCTTCCGGAGGCTGGCCGAAGATGAGCGACCAGGTGTAGTAGAGCGCCTTCGGGAACGAGTGGCCCTTTTCCGGCTCGGCCCAGCGAAAGAGCAGCGCGCCGCCGAGCAGCAGGGAACCGAGCAGCAGAAAATTGACCCGCGCGTGGCGGAACGCGACGCGGGCGAAGCACCACTCGCGCCAGAGCCGAGCGCGCCACGCGCACGCGGGGCGGCGCGGTCCGACGCGGACACGCTCGAGGACCGGACGCATGCGGTCAGTGTCGATCCGGCGGGGCGGCGCGCCAAGCGCCGCTCCCGATCCGTGTTGTGCCGGTTCACGGAGGCACACGGCAAGCGGTCAAGGAGAACGCGACGTGCTTTCAATGCTGGAGCTGATTCGCCAACATTCCGCCGTGCAGCAGTGGGCTCCGATTCCGGCTGCAATCGTCCTGTTCGGGCTGTGCGGCTGCGCGCGTCCGCATCCGCCGCCCGAATCGGCGGCGTCCGCCGTCTCAGCCGAGCGGCGG
Organism: uncultured Planctomycetales bacterium; assembly: GCA_964564785.1. GTDB lineage: Bacteria > Planctomycetota > Phycisphaerae > UBA1845 > Fen-1342 > CAZMCT01. The sequence continues at coordinate 14,310 of CAZMCT010000082.1, read as the reverse complement.
GCAACGCCCGCCCCCGAGCCGTTGGGCGAAAATGCGGTCGTGTTCGCCCCGGCCGTTCTCGGCCGCGGTCTCGAGCGCTGCGACCTGCTGGTGCACTTCCACGGCGCGCCCGACGTGGTACGGCGCGAATTCACCGCGGCCGGACTGCCGGCGGCGCTGGTCGTCGTGAACTACCCTGGGCTCTCGACCGCGTACGAGCGCCCGCTCTCAGAGCCGGGCCGGTTCGCGGAGTTGCTGGAAGCGGCCCGGCCACGGCTGGTCGAGCGGGGCGTCTTGCGGTCGAGCGGCGATTGGGGTCGCGTGTGGCTGTCGTCGTTCAGCGCGGGTTATGGGGCGGTGCGGGCGATTCTGGCTCAGCCCGAGTCGTTCGAGCGCGTCGACGGCATCTACCTGGCCGATTCGCTGTACGCGGGGTATGCCGATGACGCACCGGCTGCCGTCCCCGCCACGCAGCGGGCGCCGGCCACGCCCGAGATGACCCCGCCGCGGCGCGTGAATCCCGCGCACGTCGCGCCGTTTCGCCGGTTCGCGGCCGCGGCCGTCGCCGGCCGCAAGGTGCTCATCATCACGCACTCGTATCTGGCGCCGGGCACGTACGCCGGTACGCACGAGACGGCGGCCGACCTGCTGGGACATGTGGGCGTCGAGCCGCGGGCGGTGGATGAGGGCGCGGCCGCGCGGCTGCGAATCGTCTCGCGCGCGGAAGCCGGTCGGCTGCGGGTCTACGGGTGCGCGGGCGACACGGGCGAGGATCACATGGCGCACCTGCGGAATCTGCGGTGGGGACTGGGGGAGCTGTTCGCCCTCAGCCGCGGGGCGTGAGCCCGGTTCCGAGCACCGGGCGTCGCGCGTGCGCGGCCGGTACCGTCGTCGCTGCGCTGCGCGCGATGACGGGCCTGCGGCGGCGCTGCGTGCTGGCAGCACGACTCACCGCGCGATGCGCGCGGCGGACGTCATCACGCCCGGATCGGGTCGTCTTTGCGGCCTGCTGCGGTGGTCCGTGCGTTCGCGGTTCGCGCGGGGCGCGCGATTACTTCTTGACCTCGAACTCGGCGTCGATGACGTCCTCGTCCTTGCCGCCGCCGGGCTGACCGCCTGGCGGCGGGCTGCCGGGGCCGGCGGGGCCGCCCGCGCCGGCGGCGGCCTTGGCCTTGTACATCTCCTCGGCCAGCTTGTGGGCCTTGTTCGTGACTTCCTGCATGGCCCGTTCGATGACCGCGGCGTCCTCGCCCTTGGCGACGTCCTTCAGGTGGTTGACGGCCTGCTCGATCTCGGTGCGCGTGCCGGCGTCGACCTTGTCGCCGTATTCGCGAAGCGTCTTCTCGGTTTGGTAGACCAGTTGGTCCGCGTGGTTGCGGGCGTCGATCAGCTTGCGCTTGTTCTCGTCCTCGGCCGCGTGGCTCTCGGCGTCCTTGATCATCCGCTGGATCTCGTCCTCGCTGAGGCCCGAGCTGGACTTGATCTGGATGGCCTGCTCCTTGCCTGTGCCGAGGTCTTTGGCGGAGACGTTGAGGATGCCGTTGGCGTCGATGTCGAACGTGACTTCGATCTGCGGCACGCCGCGCGGAGCCGGTGGGATGCCCGTGAGCTGGAACCGTCCGAGCGTCCGGTTGTCGCCGGCCATCTTCCGCTCGCCCTGGAGCACGTGGATATCGACCGCGGGCTGACTGTCGGCGGCGGTCGAGAAGATTTCCTTCTTGCTGGTGGGAATGGTCGTATTGCGCGGGATCAGCACGGTCATCACGCCGCCGAGCGTCTCGACGCCCAGCGACAGCGGCGTGACGTCCAGCAGGACGATGTCCTGCTTTTCGCCGGTGAGCACCGCGCCCTGGATGGCGGCGCCGACGGCGACGACCTCGTCGGGGTTGATGCTGCGGTTGGGCTCCTTGCCGAAAATATCGCGGACGAGCTGCTGTACCTTGGGGATGCGGATCGAGCCGCCGACCAGCACGACCTCGTCGACATCCTTCGGGGCGAGCTTGGCGTCGCGCAGGGCCTGGAGCACCGGCCCGCGGCAGCGCTCGATGAGGTGGTCCACGAGCTGCTCGAACTTCGCCCGCGTCAGCGTCATTTGCAGGTGCTTGGGCCCGCTGGCATCGGCCGTGATGTAGGGCAGGTTGACCGTCGTCTCCATGCTCGTGGAGAGCTCGATCTTGGCCCGTTCGGAGGCCTCCTTGAGTCGCTGGAGCGCCATCGGGTCCTTGCGCAGGTCGATCCCTTCCTTCCGACGGAACTCCTCGGCCAGGTAGTTGATCAGCTCCTCGTCGAAGTCATCGCCGCCCAGGTGCGTGTCACCGTTCGTGCTCAGCACCTCAAAGACGTTCTCCCCGACGTCGAGGATCGAGATGTCGAAGGTGCCGCCGCCCAGGTCGAAGACCGCGATTTTCTCGTTGGCTTTCTTTTCCAGCCCGTAGGCCAGCGCCGCGGCCGTCGGTTCGTTGATGATCCGCTCGACCTTGAGCCCGGCGATCTGGCCCGCCTCCTTCGTGGCCTGGCGCTGGGCGTCATTGAAGTACGCGGGAACGGTGATCACCGCGCGGTCGACACTCTCGCCCAGGTAGCGCTCGGCGGTCGCCTTGAGGTCGCGGAGAATCATGGCCGAGATCTCCGGGGGAGCGTACTGCTTGCCGTCGATCTCGACTTTGACCAGCTCGTCGGCGCCGCCCACAATCTTGTACGGCACCATCTTCTCTTCCTGGGCCACCTCGTTGTGCCGGCGGCCCATGAAACGCTTGATCGAGAACACGGTCCGCCGCGGGTTCGTTACCTGCTGATTGCGGGCCCGCTGACCGACCAGCCGCTCGCCTTTATCCGTAAACGCGACCACGGATGGTGTCAGACGGGAGCCCGACTCGTTGATGAGCACTTTCGGCTGGCCACCCTCCATGATTGCGACCACTGAGTTCGTGGTTCCGAGATCGATACCGATGATCTTTGAGGACATTCCAGTCTCCCTGGCGCTCGCGGTCGCGCGGTAGGCGCGCGACCGGCCGGTGGTCGGCACGGCAAAGCTGATACCACGATTCGCGGGTGGCGTGGAATGCGCCTAAATAATTGTCAGGAATGATCTTGCGATGTTGCGCGGCGCGGCTTTTGGCGCCGGATCCTGCCAATCTGACAGTTCGGCGAGCGAGTCGGCACGCACAGATGCCGCGAGCGTAATCGGTTCCGGGCGGTTGCTACTTTTTGCTGTCGGCCAGGCCCGCGCGCGCGGCCGCGACGAACGCTGCCAGTTCGGCCATTCGCTGGCCGAAGCCCTCGGCCTGATGGGCTCGGAACTGCTGCTCGAGTTTCGCGCAGAGTTGGCTGATGTCGGGGTAGCCGTATGACCCGGCGGCGCCCTTGAGGCGGTGGGCCAGCATGGTGAGCTGGTCGAAATCGAGTTTCTCGTGCGCCTGCCGGAGCTCATCCATGCGTTGGGCGAGGCCGGCGACGAATTCCTCGACGATGTCACGGAGGTCGCCGTCCTCCAGAAGGAGTTGCGAGACGAGCTTGTGAATGCGAGAAGGTTCGGGTGCCGAGCTCATCGCTACCCTCGATCGTGCGGCGCCGGTGATGGCGGCGAACCGGGCGTTGCCGCAGGCGTACGTCGAACGAGAGGCGGTAGCCGGGAAGATCCAGATAACTGGTCCGCGGGGGCGACCGCCCGTGGTATCATCGGCGTGCGGGGCGGTCATGATCGGTAGGCGGGGATGAAATGGTGGCCCGCGGGGTGCGGGTGTGACGATTAGAATGAGGCATCGCCGGTCGGCGCAGAGGGAGAATGCCCATGTGTGGAATCGTGGCGTACCTGGGGGAGCGGGAAGCGACGCCGATCCTGACGGAGGGGCTGAAACGGCTTGAATATCGGGGGTACGACTCGGCGGGGATCGCGGTGATCCGGGGGGGCAAGCTGGTTATCCGACGGAGCGTGGGGCGGATCGCGGCGTTGGAGGCCAAGCTGGACGGGGAGCTGGCGGGAGCGACGGTGGGGATGGCGCACACGCGGTGGGCGACGCATGGGGCGCCCACGGAATGCAACGCGCACCCGCATTGTGACGCGAGCGGCCGATTGGCGCTGGTGCACAACGGGATCATCGAGAATTACCGGGCGTTGCGGGCGTTCCTGGAGCGGAACGGGATCGAGCTGGAGAGCGAGACGGACACGGAGGTGCTGGCGAAGCTGGTGGGGCATTTCTACGAGGGCCGTCTGGAAGAGGCGGTGCGGCGAGCGCTGCGGGACGTTCGGGGAACGTTCGGGATTACGGTGCTGCACACGGCGGAACCGGACAAGATCGTCGCGGCGCGGCGCGGGAGCCCGCTGATTGTCGGCGTGGGGCAGGACGAGTACGTGATCGCGTCGGACGCGGCGGCGATCGTGCAGCACACGCCGCAGGTGATCTACCTGTCGGACAACGAGGTGGCGACGGTGACGCGTGACGGGTTCCGGACGATGAACCTGGATGCGGCACCGGTCACAAAGGAAATCGAGGACGTCGAGTTCACGCTGGAGCAGCTCGAGCTGGGTGAGCACCAGCACTTCATGGCGAAGGAGATATTCGAACAGCCGGAGTCGCTGCGGACGGGAATGCGGGGGCGGGTGGACGCGCAGGAGGGGCGGGTGGTGCTAGGCGGCCTGGACCGGGTGATGCGCGAGCTGGTGCGCTGCGAGCGCATGATCCTGACAGGCTGCGGGACGGCGTGGCACGCGTGCCTGGTGGGGGAGTACTTGATCGAGGAGCTGGCGCGGATCCCGTGCGAGGTGGAATATGCGAGCGAGTTCCGCTACCGCAACCCGTTGGTGAGCGACCGCACGGTGGTGGTGGCGATCTCGCAGAGCGGCGAAACGGCCGACACGCTGGCAGCACTGCGGGAGGCGAAGGACAAGGGGGCGCTGGCGCTGGGGATCGTCAACGCGGTGGGCTCGACGATCGCCCGGGAGACCGACGCGGGCGTGTACCTGCACGTGGGGCCGGAGATCGGGGTGGCATCGACCAAGGCGTTTACGGGGCAGGTGGTGGTGCTGTCGATGCTGGCCGCGCTGCTGGGCCGGCGGCGGCACATGAGCCACAGCGCGTGCTGCGAGTACCTGACGGCGCTGTCGAAGGTGCCGGACGCGATCGAGAAGGCGCTCGAGCTATCGAGCCAGACGCGGCGCATCGCGGCCCGCTTCATCGAGGTCAACAACTGGCTGTATCTGGGGCGTGGGCTGCAATACCCGATCGCGCTGGAGGGGGCCTTGAAGCTCAAGGAAATCAGCTACATCCACGCCGAGGGGTTGCCGGCCGCGGAGATGAAGCACGGCCCGATCGCGCTGATCAGCGAGGGGATGCCGGTGGTGGTGATCGCCGTGCGCGACCATCTGTACGAGAAGGTGATCAGCAACATCGAGGAGGTGCGCAGCCGGGGCGGGCACGTGATCGCGATCGCCACGGAGGGCGACACGCACATCCGGGAACTGGCGGAGGATGTGCTTTACGTCCCTGACGTGCCCGAACTGCTGGCTCCCCTGGTGACGGTCGCACCCCTGCAACTCCTGGCCTACCACGCGGCCGTGCTTCGGGGTTGCGACGTGGACAAGCCGCGCAACCTGGCGAAGTCGGTCACGGTCGAGTGACGAGGTGCGGAAACGGCCGACACGGCCGCGGCACGCCCGCACGAGAGACTGCCGACCCGGTCGTGGCACCGGACCGGCTAGCCGGCGGGCTCGCAAGTGACGGTGAGCTGGCGCGAGGCGAATTGCTCGACGTAGAGCTCGGCCCGTTCGCGATGGGTGACCAGGAGCAGGCTCTGACCCCGCTCGTGAGCCTCGAGCGTGCGGGCGACGGCCTCCTCGACCTGGAGGGGGGTCAGTCGCAAGATGGAGGCGATGACGTGATCGAAGGTGTTCACGTCGTCGTTATGGAGGATCACCCGGTACGGTGGCAGCCGGCGGGTTTGCTGCTGCTCGAGTACCTCCGGCGTGGTGGTCTTCTCGGGCATCGGCGTTGCTCTCGGGATTCTGCAAGCGTTATCAACGTATCATACACGCGTTCTACTCGTCAATCACGAAGTGGGCGGCACGGGTTCTCGGACCGTTGCTTGCGCGCCGGGGAGCGTCGGGGGGGCGGCCGGGGGCCCCCCCCCCCCCGGGC
>CAZMCT010000082.1:0-8178 GCA_964564785.1 uncultured Planctomycetales bacterium | reverse complement strand
GTGGCACGCCGCCCGCGGGCCAGTAGAATGCCCCCCGGCTGTTTCGCGCCGGCCTGAATCGGAGACTCGCATGCAGCGCCTTGCCTTCGCATTGCTGTTGGGGGTTTTGGGGATGGCGGCCACGGCCCAGGACCCCCCGGCCGACTTGTCGGCCCTGAATACGCGAACCGACGTGACCGAGGAGGACCGGGGGCAGATACGTGCCTACGTCACTGCGCGACTGGCGAAGATCGTCGCGAACGACGCCGAGGCCCGGGCCGCGAGCGAGGAACTGCGCGCGGCGTACGACGGCAGCGAGGCGTTCAAGCGGGCGTACGCCGCGGTCGGGCTCGAGCTGATCGGCCCGGCCGTGAAGCGGGCGGACCTGGTGCCGGCCACCCGGCTGGTGACACTGGTCAACCAGTTTAACGTGGTGGAGAGCCAGGCGCTGCTGGTGGAACTGCTGCAAGACGAGCGTGTGGGCGTGCGGGCGGCGGCGGTGGTGGGGCTGCGGGGCCTGCGTCCGAAGCTGGTCGCGGCGGGGCGTGATTCGTATCAGCGGGTGCTGGATGCGCTGAAAGAGGCCGGGAAACGTGAGAAATCGCGTGACACGCTGAAGACGATCTACGGGGCGATGAACTTCACCGAGGTGCCGGGTGCGGAGGCGAAGGCGGTGGCGGGGGCGTTGCTGGACCTGCTGGAGGCACGGGGCCGCGAGTACGCGGTGGGGGCGGTTTCGGCGGCCGGGGCTGACGATGCGGGGCTGCGGATTTTGACGAAGGTGGTCGGCTCGCTGGATGAGGCCGAGCGAAAACGGCTGACAGAGGTGGTGGCGGTGATGGTCCGCTACGCGCTGGAGCAATACGCGACGGGCGAGTCGAAGCTGGTGGACGTGCGCGACAAGACGGCGTCACGCGAGCAGTTGGAGCTGCGAAACGGGATGGAGCGCCTGGGATTGGTCGGCGAAGAGCTGCTGCTCGCACTGCTGAAGCCGCCGCCGCCGGGGCCGGACCTGGCCGACGCGCTCCGCAAGGCGGACACGACGCCGATCAAACTCGCCTGGGAAAAGTGGGTGCTGCTGCTCCAGAACGCGACCGGGCAGAACTACTCGCTGCGCGAGGCGCCCGAGGATGCGAGTGAGGGGGCCGCGACGGGCGACGGGGCGTAGACGGCGGCGGGCCCGATTCCGGGCGTGTGTTTGTGTTCGCGAGGTGGCGGGCAGGTTGCACCTGGCAAGCGGGCTTCCAATGCCGGCCGAAGCGCCCGGCGGCACGCGGCGGAATCTGCTGGGTACGGACCTTGGATCTCACCCGCGAACACGCAGACCCGGCGGCCGGGGGGCTGGCGCCGCTGGTGCTCGATCGGCAGCGCGTGGTCCACGCGGCTGCGTTCCGTCGCCTTCAGCACAAGACGCAGGTTTTCGTCGCGCCCGAGAGCGACCATTTCCGGACGCGGCTGACGCACACGCTGGAGGTGGCGCACCTGGCGCGCGTGTTGGCCGAGCACTTGGGGCTGAGTGCGGAGCTGGCCGAAGTGGCCGCCCTGGCGCACGACCTCGGGCATCCGCCGTTCGGCCACGCAGGCGAGCGGGCGCTGGACGCCTGCCTGGCCGCAGAAGGCGGTTTCGAGCACAACCGCCAGACGTTGCGGGTGGTCGAGCTGCTGGAGCATCCGTATCCGGCGTTCCGCGGATTGAACCTGACGCGCGCGGTGCGGCAGTGCCTGGCCGCACATTGCACGCCCTATGACCGGCCGGCCGGCGAGTCGGCGGCCGCGGATGTGCCGGTGGAAAGTGCGGTGGTGGACCTGGCCGACCGGCTGGCGTATGCGCTGCACGACGTGCAAGACGGGCTGTATGCGGGCCTGCTGACGCTCGAAGCACTCGGCGAGGTTGAGCTTTGGCGGGCGGCGTATGAAGGGCCGCCGGGGGAGGGCTGGCGCGGGCATCTGCGGCCGGCGATCGACCGCATGCAGCGCGAGCTCGTCGAGGCGGCCGCGGTGGTCACCTGGTCGGGCGGTCTGCGCTCGGTGCGCTTGAGCGCGGTCGCGGATCGGCGGCTGGCCGCACTGGACGCGTTTCTGCGGGCGCACCTGTACCAGAGTCGGCTGCTGACGGCGGCCGACGAGCGGGCGCGGCGGACGCTGAGCACGGTCTTCGAGGCGTGCGTCGCGCAGCCGGAGCGAATGCCGGAGCGCTTTCGGCGGCGGATTGCGGCGGATGGGCTGCGGCGCGTCGTCGCGGACTACGTGGCGGGGATGACGGACCGGTACTGCCTGGCGGAGTTTGAGCGGTTGGGGTAGCGCGGGTTCCCGCGGGCGAGTGCGTGGCGCTGCGCGTCCACGTCTGTAGCGGGCGACGGCCCGTCGGCCGAATGCATGACGTCCGGCGAGCCGCCGGACGCTACGGGCGCGGACGAAAGAGGTCATCCGGGCCTTGGCCGAAGGTACCCGCGAGCGCTGCTTTCTCTATTCGGGCAGCTCGTACATACCGCTCCCCGCTCGCCGCAGCTTCCCCTGGCGGTGGAGCTCTTCCCACACCTCGGCCGGGTACTTGGCGGGTGGCGTGATGGCCGTGATGCCGGACCGGCCGCCGCCGCTCATCGGGCCGTGGCCGAGGCGCGACTCGTCGTCGAGCCGGGCGAGCTTCAGCCGCTTCTTGAAGGCCTTGAGCGCGTTTTTGAGCGTCTCGACGGGGATCGCGCCGGCGGGTGCCGGCTGCCCAGAGGGGTGACTCGCAGGCGGCGGCGCAAACGGATTCTGGGGGGCGGGTGCCGGCTCCGACGCGAAGGGGTTGCGCAGGCCGGGTGGCGGGCTGGAGGCGAACGGATTGCCGGGCACTGGGGGGCGGGGCGGCTGGGGGTTGCTTCCTTGTGCCATGGTTATGCCTCGAGCGATGATTGTACCGCGGGCGCGGAGTCCGCGAACACACCGCCGAAGCGGCCCCGGGGGGCTCGCATTCGCAGCGGCCGACGGCCCGTCGGCCGAATGTACGACGCCCGGTGTTTCGCCGGACGCTACCGCAACAGCCCGCGCTGGCGGAGGTAGGCCATCACGAGCACGTCGAAGCTGACGCGCGTGCTGGTGAAGAGATAAGTGATGCCGCGCCGCGTGCAGTGATCCTTCAGCCCCTGGCAGTATGCCTGGAGGTTGGCCTTGTAGCGGTCGAGCAGCGGCTTGCTGATCGTGACCTCGGCCAGGTCGTCGTCCTCCACGTCGCGGAGCTTCAGATCGCCGGCCAGGGCGGGGTCGAACTCTTCTGGGGAAAGGACCTGGACCACGTACAGGTCGAGGTCGCGGCTCAGGAGGTAGCGCAACCCGTCCGCGTAGCCGCCCTTGTCGAGGAAATCGCTGAGCACGATCACCACGCCCTTGCCGGCGTGGCGGACAGCGAAGCGCTTCGCGACGGCGGTGAAGTCCGAGACGCCTTCCAGCGGCAGGCCCTCCAGCCAGCGGATCATCTGCGACGCCAGCCGCCGGCCGCGAATGCCGCGCATCTCGGCCGCGAGCGTGCTCGAGTAACCATATAGCGACACGCGGTCGTAGTTGCACAGGCCGATGTAGGCCAGGGCGGCTGCGACGCGCTTGACGTACAGCCCCTTGTGTGGATCGCCCCAGTCCATACTCCGCGAGGTGTCGAAGAGGACCGTGATGTTGAGGTCCTCCTCCTCCATGAAGAGCTTCAGCAGCGGGCGCTCCAGCCGGGCGTAGATGTTCCAGTCCAGAAACCGCAGGTCGTCGCCGACGACGTAGTTGCGGTAGTCGGCGAACTCGACCGACTCCCCCTTCTTCTTGCTGCGCCGCTCGCCTTTCATGCGGCCGATGAAGATTTTGCGCGAGAGGATCTCGAGCTGCTCGAGCCTGGCCATGAACTCGGGCGAGAGCAGCGGCTCGGCGGCCCGCGGCCGGGGCGGGATGGACGGGGCGGGCTGGGCGGAACCCATGCCGGCATCTTACTGCGCGTTGGGCTTTGACCCCACCCCAATTGCCGCGCAAGAGGTACGATACGCGCCCCTCGAGCCACACGTTCAAGCAACATACACCGGGGGCACCCGACGGGCCGCCCACGTTCGTCAAGGCCGACGGCGCGTACGGATTTGCAGCGGCCGAGGGCCCGTCGGCCGAATGTGCGACGGCCGGCGAGCCGCCGGAGGCTACGGGCGTCGGACGCTACGGTTCACGCCGCCTTCTCGGCCATCGTCGGTAGCGCGCCAAGGATCTCATTCAGCACGAAATCAGTGCTCAGACCCTCGGCCTCGCCCTCGAAGTTCAGCAGCAGGCGGTGACGCAAGGCCGGCAGGGCGGCCTTCTTCACGTCGTCGAAGCCGACGTTGTAGCGCCCGTCGAGCATGGCGTAGATCTTGGCCGCGAGCGTGAGGGCCTGGGCCCCGCGCGGGCTGCTGCCCCAGCGGACGTACTTGCTCACCGTCGGCGGCGCGAAGGCCCCATTGGGATGCGTGGCGAGCGTGAGCCGGATGGCGTAGTCCTGCACGTGCGGGGCGACGATGATGCGCCGCACCAGCTCTTGGCCGGCGATGATCCGCTCACCCGTCATCACCGGCCGGATCTGCGGCCGGTAGCCCGAGGTGGTGCGGTCCAGAATCGTCTTGAGCTCGTCGCGGTCGGAATAGCCGACGATGAGCTTGAAGAAGAAGCGGTCGAGCTGGGCCTCGGGCAGGGGGTAGGTGCCCTCCTGCTCGATCGGGTTCTGGGTGGCCATCACGAAAAACGGCTCTTTCAAGGCGTACCGGGTTCCGCCGCTGGTGACGGTGTGCTCCTGCATGGCTTCGAGCAGGGCGGACTGGGTCTTGGGCGTGGCGCGGTTGATCTCGTCGGCGAGGATCATCTGCGCGAACAGCGGGCCGCGCTGGAACTGGAATTCACGGCGGCCGGTGGCGGGGTCCTCGGTGATGATGTTCGTACCGATGATGTCGGCCGGCATCAGGTCGGGGGTGAACTGGATGCGGTTGAAGTCGAGCGAGAGGGCTTCGGAGAGGGTGCGGATGAGCAGGGTTTTTCCCAGTCCGGGGACGCCCTCGAGCAGGGCGTGCCCGCCCGCGAAGAGGCAGACGAGAACGCCTTCGACGATGTCGGCGTGGCCGACGATCATCTTGCCGATTTCGTCGCGGAGCGCCTTGAACTCGTCTCGAAACCGGGCGACCTGCTGCTCGACTTGCGCTTCGCCGGCGGCCATCCATGTCTCCTGCAAGGACCTGGAGCGGATTCTAATAGTCCGTCGAAAAAGGGGACAGGCACCGTGGAATTGGCCGTTGGCGCTGCCGTGAGGGTGGGTTGGCGCGGAGCGGGCCAGCTTTGTCAGCGAGCTCGTCAGGGGAACGGCAGGAGGGAGGAACGTGCGAAGGCGGGCAGGGGGCCGCAAGGGCGCCATCGCGCGCGGCCGGTTCGGTGCGGAACGGTGTCGGCTCGACGGTCAGGCGGCGGTAAGAGGACGTTCAGGCGGCGGTAAAAATCTGCTCGGCTTCGGCGAGGCGTTCGGGGAGTGCGGTCATGATTTGTTCCAGCAGGGGGGCTTTGAGGCCGGTGAGCTCGAGCATCCAGTCGGCGTCCTCGTGCTGGAAGCCGGTGAGCCAGAAGCCGAGCTGGGCGCGACAGCAGAGGCCGTCGGCGAGGTAGATCAGGGCCGCGACGGTCTGGAACTCGGCCTGGAGGGCGGCGGGCTCGTGGTGGTAGGCGATGGCGCTGCGTAGTCCGGGTGGGAACTTCCACTTGGCGGCCAAGGCCCCGCCGAAGGCCTGGTGGTCGGCGCCGACGTGGCGCTCCTCGAGGGGGCAGAAGGGTTGGGGGCTGGCGAGGCACTCCTCGGCCGCGTCGCGCACCTTGTCGGGGAACAGTTGCTGGGAGACGATCAGGCCCATGTCATGGACGAGGCCGGCCACGAAGGCCTCGTCGGCCTGGAGGGCCTTGCCGGCCTGGGCGAGGCTGCGGGCGGCGACGGCGACGGCGATGCTGTGGCGCCAGAGATCGCGGGTGGAGAACTGGCTGCAAATCGAGCCGTCGCGCAGGAGTCGGGTGAGCGAGGCGGCCAGCGCCAGGTTCTTGATGGAGTTCAGACCGAGCATCAGGATGGCGCGCTCGAGACTGGCGATCTTGGCGGGCAGGCCGTAGAAGGCGGAATTGACGATCTTGAGGACCTTGGTGGCGAGCGCGGGATCTGAACGGACGAGGTCCTGGATTTCGCGGGCGGTGGCCTTGGGGTCCTCGACGACCTGGACGATGCGGGTGGTGATCTCCGGGAGCGAGGCGAGCTGAGTGACGGTGCCGAGCGCCTTCTGGAGTTCGGGCGGCAGCGGTTTGCTCGTGCTCTGGTCCGAGTGGGCGTTGGCAGCAACTCCGGACATCGGCCCATCCTCCGCGGCGCTACTCGGCGAAGAGCTGCTCCGCCTCATCGATGCGCTCGGGCAGCTCCTGTACCACGTCGTCGAGCCGCTCGGCGGGTACGGCGATCGACTGCAACAGCGAGTCGGGAATCTCCTGCATTCGGCCGGTGAGCCAGAAGCCGTAGCGGGCGCGGGCGCAGAGCGTGTCGGCGGTATAGACGATCGCCAGCACCCGCTGGAAGGCGGGGGCGACGCCGGTCAGGCCGTGGTGACAGGCGATGGCGAAGCGCAGCGCGGGCGGGAATCTCCAGCGGGCGGCCAGCGCGGCGCCGAGGGCCTGGTGGTCGGCGCCCACGATGCGCTCCTCGACGTCGCAGAAGCGCTGGGGCGTGGCGTGGCAGAGCTCGATCACCTGGCGGATCTTCGGGCCGAAGAGCTGGTGCGAGAGGATCAGGCCCACGTCGTGCACCAGCCCGGCGACGAACGCCTCGTCGGTCTGAACGGCATTCCCGACGCCGGCCAGGATGCGCGACGCCACGGCGACGGCCACCGAATGACGCCACAGCTCGCGGGCCGCGGTCTGGTCGGCGATGCCCTCGGCGCGGAAGAGCCGCGCCAGCGATGCGGCCAGGGCGATGTTCTTGACCGCGGAAAGCCCGAGCATCAGGATGGCGCGATCGAGGCTGGCGACCTGTGACGGGAGTCCGTAGAAGGCCGAGTTGACGACCCGCAGGATCTTGGCCGCCAGCGCGGGGTCGGTGCGCACGATCTCGTGCATCTCGTGGGCCGTTGCCTTGGGGTCCTCGACCACGTGGACGATCTTGGCGGTGATCTCCGGCAGCGAGCTGATTTCCCCCATGCCGTCGATCGCCCGCTGGATTTCGGGCGGCAACGCTTTTCCCACGCCGGTCGCGGTGGCCATGCGGTTCCTCGGGAGTGCCGGATCGGACCGGCCGGCAGCGACACGTCCGGTAAGCGCAGCGCGGCCATTGTGATCCGTTGCGGTATCCAGCGGTATTCATCGGACCGTCGTGGGAGAACCTTCGGCAGCGGGGTGAAGATCTCGCGCTCGGCACGCGGTGCGGTAGTGCCGACTTGCCGGGTGGCGAGGCGCCGATTAGACTGCACGCAACTGCGGCCGGGAGCGCCACTTGGGCCAAGGCAGGGCGGCGGGTGGCGTCCGGCGAGGCGCGGGCAGTTTTCTGGGACCCCGCATGCCGATCGACCGAGTCATTCCGCTCGCCCGGCAGTTGTTATCGCTGCCGGTGGGGGATGCGCAGCGCGACACGTGGCTGTGGGAGCACGCCGAACGGGTGATGCGGCTGGCGCAGCTGGTGGCCGCGCTGCCGGATGTCGGGGGGGCGGGGGCCGACCGGACGGCGCTGGCGGCCGCGGCGCTGTTTCACGACGCGGGTTGGGTGCTCGAGTATCACCAGAAGCGGTTCGAGCGCTGGCAATTGTTGACGCGTCCGACAAGCGAGATTCAGCGCGAGTTGGGGGCGGCGATGCTACAGGAGGAGGCGGGGCCGCTGCTGCCTGGGGCGACGGCGCGGCTGGCGAGCGAGGCGATCCGCCTGTGCAATGATCGGCGGACGACGCTGCTGGAAGCGCGGATTCTGGCGGAGGCGGAAGCGTTGGACGAGGTGGGGACGCTGTACGTTCTGCGGCAGTTTCGGCAGTACCAGGGGGAGGGACGGCCGTTGCAACAACTGGTGGACAGTTGGCGCCGGCAGCAGGAATATCACTACTGGGATGTGCGGCTGGCGGACGGTTTTCGCTACGAGTCGACGCGGATGTTGGCGCGGCAGCGGCTGGCGGCGGTGGACGTGTTCATGGGGGCTTTGGCGCGCGACCTGAAGGGGGA
>CAZMCT010000081.1:0-19193 GCA_964564785.1 uncultured Planctomycetales bacterium | reverse complement strand
TCGGCCGCCTCGCCCACGATCCGGATCCGCTGTCCGTCCCGAATGTCCGCCGGCGGGTCCGCAATCACCCGGTCGCCCGGCCGCAGCCCGCTCTCGATCTCCACCCAGCCGTCCTGCTCCCCCCGTCCCGGCGTCACCGCGCGCCGCAGTGCGACGCGCCGCGCCTGGTCCGCGAGCCACACATGCAGTTGTCCCCCGCCCTGCTGGAGCACCCGGGCCGGCACGAAGACCCGCGGCACGGCCGTCGCGGCCGCGGTCTGCTTTTCGGTCGACAGGAATCTTGCCCGCGCCAGCATCTCGGGCTTGAGCTCCGCCGCCGGGTCGTGAATCGCGACCTTCACCTGGAGCGTGTTTTTCTGGACGTCGGCCTCGTTCACGATCCGCGTGACGGTTCCGGCAAACACCCGCTCGGGCAGGACATCGACCACGACTTCCGCCGGCTGGCCCACGCCCACGTTGGCCGCGTCCGCCAGCGGCACATCCACGCGCACCTGGAGACGCTGCGGGTCGTACAGCCGTGCCACAGTGGCCGACAGCATCGTGTCCGAGTGCAGCATCAGCTTCGCCCCGGGCTCGACCAGCCGCGTCATCACGATCCCGTCAGCCGGCGAACGCACCTCCATCCGACTCAGCCGCAGCGCCGCCTCGGCGCGCATCGCCCGCGCCGCCGCCAGCTCGGCCTCCGCGCTCGCGACGGCCGCCCGGGCCTCGTCCAAGGCCCGCGTGTCCGCGATCCGCAGCCGCAGGTTGTCGCGAGCCGCGGCCACTTCCGCCTCCAGCGCCCGCACTTGCGCTTCCAGAATCGGCTTCCGCCCGCGCACCGCCGCCGTCTTCGCCTGTTGCGCCCGGTAACGCTGCTCGGCCTGGATGAACTCGATCTGGCTCGACGTCCCCGACCGGTACAGCGGCTCGAGCCGCCGGTACTCGGCCTCCAGTTCGGCCGACAGTGCCTCTTCGGCCGCCAGTTCGGCCGGCCAGCGCTCCAGTTCGGCCTGCTTCTCGGCGTGCATGGCCTCGGCCGTCGCCAGCTTGCGCTTCAACTCGACGGGGTTGTCCCAGTCGCGTTGCGCGGCCGTGAGCGTCGCCTGCGCGGTCTTCAGCCGGGCCTCCGCCTGGCTCAGGCCGGCCTCGGCGCGCGCCAGGGCCAACTGCGCATCGTCCGCGACCAGCCGCGCCACCACCTGGCCGGCCGTCACGGCCTGCCCCTCCAGCACCAGCACCTCCTCGACCACTCCGTCCGCGAGGGCTGTCACTGAGGTCGAATACGGGTCCGCCTCGACCCACCCCGGCGCCTGCGCCACGACCTTGCCGCCCCCACCCTGCGAGCCGGTCTTGACGACCACCGGCACCACGCGCACCGGCGTCGCCGGCCAAAGCGCATCGCCCGCTGCATACAGCAGCACGCCGGCCGTGGCCGCGAAGATCACCCCCGGCAACGCCACCCGCGTCCGCCAGCGCCGCCGCGGCGCCGGCACCCGCTCGGCTGCCGAAACCTCCGCGAATTCGGGCCGGTCGCGGCCGCGGGCCAAAATCGAAAGATCGCCCGACATGGGATTCTCCTGAACTCAATCACCGGTTGGAAACCGGTGCCAGATGCAACCGCGCGGCGCACAGCGCAGAACCGCTGCGCGCAGCATCAGCGACCGTTCGGGAGTTCAGGTTCGGGGTGGACGAAGCAGCCCGTCGAGGGGGAGTGAGGCGGGCAAATCGAACGGCTCGAGCAGCGCCGAGCCGCCGTCACCGAGGCGGAGGTCGACCCCGCCCATGCCGACCTCGGTCGACGCAACCGACTGACCGAGGCAGCACGGCGAGTTGCAGCCGTTGCAGCCGTGAGGCGCATCGGGATGGGCCGGGCCGGGCTCGCCGGGCGATCCCTGCGGCCGCGCGGCACTGGCCGCGGTTTTGCCCGAGCAGCAGGACCGCTTGGCCGGCTTGGATTCCAGCGCAGGCTTCGCGGTGCAGCAACTCCTCACGCGCTCAGCCCCCGCCCGACCGGCCGGGCCCGCGTGGCCCTCGTCGGCCGACGTGCAGCAGCAGGGCAGCGCGTGCGACGGCGTGAAGATCATGACGATCGCGAGAAACGCCGGGATGTACCGCATGGCCCGCATTGTGCGTTTCAATACTGGAACAAACGACAGTCGCGGATAATCGCGGAGGTTAATATTCACAAAGAGTTTAGCGACCGCAAGCCCCGCCGTCAAGAATGCGGCGGCCGAGCTCCGCAGTAGCCGTTATCGGGCGGCTGCGCGTCCCGCCGGTCCGCGAGGTTCCTGTAGGGCATCTATGGCCAGCGCGGCAGCGGCGCGTCGCCGGCGACTTCGCACATCATCGGAATGTAGCTCGAGACGTTGCCCTGCCGACACTTGGGGCAGATGGGCACGGCCGGCGGTCGGGGCGGGCCGGATGCGTCGACTTTTTCAGGCTGGGGCACGAAACGCGTGCGGCAATCGTTGCAGAACATGAGCGGGTAAAACGCATCGGTGCCGCAGGTCGGGCAGCGGTACGGGGGGACTTCGGCGAACGAGTGCTTGAGCTCGGCTTCCTTCTTGCAGGAGAGGCACACGCCGAAGGTCGTGATTTGGCGCGGGATCGCCGCCTCTCCGCGCTGCCCGGAGAGGAAGAAGTACCCGGCGCCCCCGAGCGCGAGGATCCCGAGCACGGCCAGCAGGCCTTGGCGAGCAGAGCGGGACACGACAGCCTCCGTCAGTTTCGCGCGCCTTGCGGCGCGGGGAGCTTCTCCCACGCGAGTTTGTCCGAGCGCCACGTGGCGCTGAGATAGTCGGGGTAGCCGTAGGGATGCAAGTTGCGGAAGGCGTCGGCGCTCCCCTTCGGGCCCAGCCACTTGCAGCGGTCGCGTTCCTTGGCCTTCTTCCACTCGGGCTTGCGCGGCGTGGTCCCGTCGTCCTCGAACTTCAAGTAGGGGTTCAGATACGGAACCTCGCCGGGCCCCGAGCCCTGCGCGTACGCGCTCTCCAGCCGCCGGCAGGGATGCTCACCGGGCAGCCAGGTGAAGTACTTCGTCGTATCCACGGTGGTCGTCAGCAGCGTCTGCGGATTTGTGATGCCGCTTGACTTGGGAGTCAGACCCGCCGCGTGACCATCGCGGAGCAGAACGTTGGCCGACATCTCGCGCCCGTGCCGCCAGCCGATCGAGCTGACCCCCTCGCCCGGCCAGTTCGCAGGGTCCTGTTGCGGCACGTTGATCTTCGAGGCGAACAGCCACGCCGCATTCAGCGACGCGAACCACGTCCACCAGGCATCGGCAATGTACACCTGCTTGGCCGTATCCTTGTAGCGATCCTGCGGAAAGTTGAAATGCATGATCCCGTTGATCCCGTAGCTCGAGCGCACGCCGGGAATCGGCTGCTCACCGGTCCCGGGCGTCTTCACGAACGAGAACCCGCGCGTCAGCCCAGTGCGCCGTGCCGGGTCGTCGGGCCGCTGGTCGTTCGGACAGATCTGCGCCTTCTCATCGCCCAGGTACCCCATGTCGAACAGCACATCGGCCCAAGTGTACATCAGCGGCCGACCGTTGACCGACTCGCCGTCGTCCCAGCTCGGCCCGTAGTCGTTGTTCTCGGCATAGCAGGCCGCGAGAGCTTGGCCGATGGAGTGCAGGCTGGCCCGGCATTTGGCGCTTTTGGCTTGCTGGCGGGCGTTGCCGAGGCTGGGCAGGAGGATGGAGACGAGCAGGGCGATGATGGCGACGACGACGAGCAGCTCGATGAGGGTGAACGCCCGACGCGGCACGGGAGATGCAGGATTCGTGGGCATGACCAGCACTCCGGAGAACTTAAACCGTTTTATATGCACTTGCGGCATCCTGGACGCGCTCGGATTGAGTTGTCAAGTCAAGCATGCGGCCAATCAGAGTGGTGGTCGCTGCATTCATTGTAGCACAGCGGGCGAGGGTCTGCACAACGTCCGGCCCGCGCCACAGTGATTGATCCGATGAAACGGTTCAGAATCCTGCGCCGCGCTCCGGCACCGAAACCCATGAAACCAGAGACTTTACTTGACAGATCGACCAGACCCCGATACTGTCAGCATGAAGTCTGAGATCGGCGCGCTCCGCGTGCCAAGCTGGCGAGCGGGGGCCGCGAAATCAGGAGCAGGGAACAGGACGCCAACCCGCCGCGAACGTCGTCGCCTTTCTTGTGAAGTTCCAGCCCGATCCCGTACCGGGTGATCGGGGTTCTCACGGCGGGCCTCGAGTTCAAACCAGTTTAAGCGGTTCGTACGCAGGTCACATTCAAGAATGGAGAGTCTGACATGAGAACAATCGCCGCGTTGTGTACGTGTCTTCTCGCCCTCCCTGTCCTGGCCCAGCCGTTGATCGATGGCTCGGCCGCGGACGTCCTTTACGGCGATGCCCTTGCCGTGCAGGACACCCAGACCGGATTCGGCAACTCGTCGCTCGGTCGCCCCGACGTCGCCAACGGTTCGGAGCTCGACGCGTTGTACGCGACCGTCTACGGCGGCAACCTGTACTTGGTCGCAACCGGCAATTTCGAGACGAACGGCAACAAGCTCGAGCTGTTCTTCGACACGCGCCCGGGCGGACAGAACCGCCTGCTCAGCACGAACCCCGGCACACCGAACCAGGGCCTGCTGCGGATGTCCGACGACGGCAGCGGGAACGGCCTGACGTTCACGAGCGGCTTCGAGGCTGACTTCTGGGTTTCGGTGAGCTTGTTCGGAAATCCGGTCGGCTTGTTCGTGGACTATGCCGAGCTGTACGTGGACAACGGCAACCCCGGCGTGAACTATTTCGTCGGCGCGGGCGCCACCAAGTGCGAAACGACCGGTGGGCTGCTGACCGGCGGTGATGCCGGTGCCCCGGTCATGTTGGCCACGGCGGACAACAGCAACGTCCTGGGCGTCGACGGCGGCTTCGGTCTGTCGGACGGCACAGGCGTGATGACCGGCATCGAGATCGCGATCCCGCTGGCCGCGCTGGGCAACCCGGCCGGCAGCATCCAGCTCACGGCGTTCATCAACGGCCAGCAGCACGACTTCATCTCGAACCAGTTCCTGGGCGGTATTTTCGGTATTCCTTCGAACAACCTCGGCGAGCCGCGCAGCGCCGATCTGAACACGACCTTCCATTTCCCGGTGACGATCGCGCTGGTCGACCCGCCGGTCGGCGCGTGCTGCAACGGGACGGTGTGCGCGATCAAGACGCAGGCCCAGTGCGTTGCGGGCGGCGGCATCTATCTGGGCGACAACACGAACTGCGACGCGAACCCCTGCGACGCCACGCCGTCGGGCCGCTGCTGCATTGATGACGGTTACAGCGGCCTGTGCGAGATCACGACCGCGGCCGAGTGCGCCGTGCTGGGCGGCGTTTTCACGCCGGGCGCGACCTGCGAGGGCTGCCCGTGTCTGCTCGCCGCCACCGGCGCCTGCTGCATCGGCGGCGTGTGCAGCATCGAGACCGAGGCCGACTGCCTGGCAGCCGGCGGCGCGTACGTGGGCGATTACACGAACTGCGACAGCGGGCCCTGCGACACGGGCGCCTGCTGCGTCGGACTGGCTTGCTCGGTCGTGCGGCGCTTCGAGTGCACCGGCCGGTTCATCGGCCCTGGCACCGACTGCAGCGGCGACCCCTGCGCCGAGCCGACGATTACCACGCCGTTCGTGGCGGGTGATTTCCAGGGCTGGAACGCGGGCAGCGACCCGATGACCGAGACGGCCCCCGGCAGCCGCATCTGGACCCGCAGCTACACCCTCGACGCGGGCAGCCGCCACGAGTTCAAGATCACCGGCGGCTCCTGGAGCCTCAGCCTGCCGAGCAGCGGCAACGCCTGGTTCTTCACGCCGGCCAGCGGCACGGTCGTCGTGACCTACGACGGCAACTACTACGCCGACGGCTGGATCCCGGCCCGCGACCGGCTCCCGGTCGAGGTCGATCCCGGCAGCTGGACCGCGGTCGGCGACTGGCAGGGCTGGAACAACGCCAACCCGGCCACCGCCATGGTTCCGCAGGGCGGGGGCATCCACAGCTTGACAGTCACCAACCTTGCGCCCGGCAACTACGTCTGGAAGGCCGTCCGCACCGGCTCGTGGGACGCGATCGGCGGCGACAATCGCTCGGTCAACGCCGAAAACATCCCGTTCACGGTCGGCTCGACCGACGACGAGGTGACGTTCTGGGTCAATGCCCTCGCCGGCACGGTGAAGTTCGAGGTCGTTTCACCGCCCCAGGGCTGCGTCGGCGACACCAACTGCGACGGAGTGGTCGGATTCGGCGACATCAACCCGTTCGTGGCCGGCCTGACCGGCGGCCCGCAGTGCAACCCGTTCAACTTTGACATCAACGGCAACGGCACCATCGGGTTCGATGACATCAACCCGTTCGTCGCGCTGCTTTCGGGTGGCGGCGGCCCGTGCCCGTAGTGAGTTCGACGCGGGGCGCCGGACGGCGGCCCTGTTGCGGCAGCCTTCCCCCCCCCCCGCCTTCCTGGAACCCCGAAAACCGCAGGAGGAGGAGTACATGAGGTTCGCAAGTCTCTTGGCACTGCTGGCGCTCGTGGTCGCGCCGGCGCTGGCGGACTACTACGTCGCCGGCGATTTCAACGGCTGGAACGCCGCCGGCCAGCTCATGAACGAGGTCGTACCCGGGCAGTGGCAGACCACCGTCACCAATGCCCCCGGCCGGCACGAGTTCAAGGTCACGATCGGTGAATGGAGCCAGAACTGGCCCGGCAACAACGTCCGCACCGACTTCGGCACCGACGGCGAGCTGACGATCAACTTCTATCCCGCGCCGGCCGCCGACGGCTGGAACCCGCCGGCCAACCGCGTGGGCTACAGCGGCGACGCCATCGCCGGCTGGGACATCATGGGCTCGTTCAACGGCTGGTCCAGCCCGGTCGCGGTGCTGACCCCGCTCGGCGGCGGGCAGTTCAGCGGCGCGTACACGGTGCCGACCGCCGGGACGTATTTCTTCAAGTTCCGCGAACAGGGCAACTGGGACGTCTCCATCGGCTCCGATTTCAGCAACTTCGGCTACGACATTCAGCTCGATGTCCTGGCCGATGCGACGCCGATCCTGTTCGAGCTCGACCTGCCCGGCGGCCGCTGGCGGACGAGCGTGGTCCCCGAGCCGGCTGCAATCCTGATGCTGCTGGCCGGCCTGGCACTGCGGCGGCGGTAGCTGACTTCGCGGGCCTGCTTCGGCAGCCCCGGACGGCAAGAGGAACGGCGGGTGCGGCAGCCCGCGGCGCCGCATCCGCCGTTTCATTTCGGCTGGGCCGATGCCTACTGGTCGTCGGCGAACACGAAGCTCTCGGCCTCGACCTCGTACAGCCCGGTGTGCGTGTCCTGGATTTCCTCCTCGCCGACGAACTCGCGCACCGCCGCGTTCGATTCGCCCATGCGCCGTGTGAAGTCCAGGACGATCTCGAGCGCCTCGTCGTGGTTGCGGGCCACCACCTGGAAGTTTCGCACGAAGCGTGTGAAACGCGGCGGCGGCGGGCCCGCATCGCGCACCTCGTCCAGCCCCGGCCGCCAGTCCGCCTCCACCATCAGGCTGAACCAGTACGCCCGGTCCACCGCTTCGCCCGTCAGCTCGCGGTACGCCTCGCACAGCTCCACCGTGCAGACGTTCGCCGCGTAGGCCCGTGCGAGCAGTTGATTGCAGCGGCTGCGCAGCTCGCGCCGCGCGAAGAAATCCATCGCCATCTCGAGCGCGTAGGTAAGCTCGCCGCGGTCCGAAAAACGGTTGCGCCCCAAGATGCGCTCGTAAATCACGCGGGCCGCCGTGATCTGCCCCTCTTCTTCGAGGATGAACGCCCGCAGCAGCCACGGCCGGGTCGAGCGCGGCTCGAGCTTCTGGAGGTGCCGCAACTGCTTGCGGGCCACGCGCAGGTTGCGGGCCCGTACGGCCGTCACGCCCCAGTTCAGCCGCAGAGCCGACAGGTCGGGGTCGAGCTTCTCGGCCTGGCGGTAGCAGGCGAACGCGTCCTCGTACTCCTCGTCGTCGCTGTGCAGGATGGCCAGCGCGATCCACTGCGCCGCATCATCCGGCACCAGCGACAGGTAGCGCTTCAGCGCGGTTTTGGCCTCGTCGTAGCGGCCCATGTCCGTCAGCGTCGCTGCGCGCCGCGCCAGCACCCAGTCGATGTCCGCCCCTTGCGACAGGGCCCGGTCGTACAGCGCCAGGGCCTGCTCGTAGTCGCGCAGCTTCTCGTACACCAGCGCCAGGTTCGCCAGCGCGACTTCGTCCTCGGCGTTCAGCTCGAGCGCTTCCTCGAGCGCATCCCGCGCATCCTCCAGCTCCTCCGAGTTCGACAGCACGACCCCCAGCGTCCCCAGCAACCGCGCCGACCGCGGAAACTCCTCCAGCAGCGGGTCCAGCGTCTCCAGCGCCTCTTCGTCCCGCCCCATCTCCGTCAGCGCCCACGCCCGCAGGCTCGCCCACTCGATCCGGTCGTCCGTCTCCAGCGCCTCGGCCTGAACCTCGTCCAGGCAACGCAGCGACTCGTCCGGCTTCCCGGCCTCCAGCAGTCGGTTGGCCCGTTCCAGCACGGCCTCGATATCTTCTGGTTGCATCAGGCGTCTCGTTCGCCACCGGCCCGGCCGCGGCCCTTCCGGTGCGGGCCGCCGTGAACCTGCCGCCGGCGTCCAATCCATTATATCGGATCGGTCCCGCACCCGACATCGACCCCCTCGGCCGCTTGCCGCGCCTCCGTATTCCCGCGATCATCCCGCCATGCGCAACTCCCCTCAGCCCGGCGCCTGCCACCGGCTCTTGCTCGGCCTCGCGCTGCTCCCGGTGGCCGGCTGCGTCCAGATGACCTATGACCGCGTTTTGCTCGGACAGACCCAGCGCGAGTACCAGAAGGCGTTCCCCGAGGGCGAGCACCGGCGGACCGAGTCCGGCCTGTGCTGGATGCAGACCGACGCCTGGATGGGGCGCACCGACGCCATCGTCCTGCTGCTCACGCCCGACCGCCGCGTGGCCGGCAAGCTGCTCGCCACATACGAGGAGAACAAGTGGGCCCGGCCACCCCACCTGCGCTACCGGCTGGTCGGCGAGCTCAGCCCCGAGATGCTGCGTCTGGCCGGCGCCGGACCGATCGACCTCCTGCGGGCAGTGGCCGACGAGATCACGACCTCCGGCACCGACACGTTCTCGCGCGACGCGCAAAGCTGGGTCGCCGCGGGCGTCGTGCGGCTCGTGCAGGTCTGGTCGCCCGGCAGCGACCCTGGGCCGGCCGTAGCGCGCCTCCCCGACGCGCTCGAGCGTGTTCCCGCGAGCGGCCAGGCGGTGGTGCGGGTGACCGCGCCGGGTGTGTACGGCGTCGAGTACACGTATCCGTGATGACGTAGCGTCTGCGGGAACCCGCGGCACGTGGGCAGGCGGTAGGAGGGGGCCTCCGCGCGCGGCAGCGTGGCCGCGCTCGGCGGTGGAGGTGTCCGCGGCCGCCGCCGCAGGACCACCATCCCCTCGATCACTTCCACCTCCTCGTACTCTGCCGTGATCCACGCCCCGATGTCCGGCCGCTCGGCCACGAGGTTCGGTCGGTCCACCTCCGAAATCACCATCACGGCCGGCTCGGCCCTCCGCACATCGGTCACCGCGGCGTCGAAGATGAAGCGGGCCCGGGCGCCGACCTGCCCGAGCTTCTCGAACGTCGCGAAACGCGAGGCCGCCCGCCGCTCGGCGTATCGGTACGTCCCCGGGCTCCAGCCCCAGATGTAGATGACCTCGTCCGGCCGCGTCAGCGCCGCTACCGCCCGCCCCTGCCGCTCGGTCGCCGTCGGCACCTTGCGGTTCAGTGCGGCCCAGTGCGGCTTGGTCCGCCAACCCTGCCGCGCTTCCACGAGACTGTCCGCGGCGGTGCTGCCCAGGACGAATAGCCACAGGACCAGCAGGACGATCCGGGTCGGCCGCCGTGCCAGTTGTGTCGCGAGCCCCGCGGCGCCCGCCAGCAAGTGCAGGGGGTACACCACCAGGAGCGTCAGCGGGGGCAGCACCGGCATGAGGTGGTGCCCGCGCCGTCCGGGCGCCACATTCGCCAGGTAAAACGCCAGTGCAAACCACAGCACGAACAGCCCGAGTACGGCCGGCCGCTGCGCCGGCTCGAACGGCGCATCCTCGGCCCGTGCCCCGCACCGCCGTCGCAACGCGAGCCCGGCCACGAGACCAACGGCCGCAATCAGCAAGACTCCGCTGAGCCGCACGAGCACCGGCCCGTAGTGCGGGAGGGCCAGGTCCATCCGCCACCACGTCGCATCGCCTGCCTCGAAATACACCCGGTTGAACGGCCCGACCGCGAACCATGCCTCGCCTAGCGCCCCCTGCGTCGCCAGTACCGCCGCGGATGCGAGCGGCGCTACGATTCCGCCCGCGATGAACGCCAGCCACGGCTCGACGCGGCGTTGCTCGCGCCCCAGTCGCCACCGCGCCCACGCCAGATGTGCCGCACACGCCAGCCCTGCGGCGAGTCCCGCTTGCTTGAACAGCGGGGCCGCCCCCGCGCACAGCCCCGCCAGCATCAACCAGCGCCGCCGGCCACACGTCTCCCACACCCCGTACCCCAGCACCGCGCCCGTCTCACACGCCGCGACAAACGTCTCCGTGCGGTTCGACCCGCACTCGAGTCCGGCATGCGTCAGCAGCACTGCGGCCGCCACGCCGGCCGGCAAGGTCAGTGCCGGACCGTACGCACGCCGGGCGATCGCCACGCTGCCCAGGAGGGTGACCACGAGGGCGACCGTCCCCAGTAGCACGTCCGCCCCGCTGCCCGGCCCGCACAGCCGAATCGCGGCCGCGTTCAGCCACCAGGTCCCCGGCGGCTTGTTGTCCCAGATGTCGAGGTACGGCACTGCGCCCTGCACCACGCACCAGCCGTGCCAGGCGAACAGGTCGCTGTCAACGACGTTTACCCGCCAGTGAACCGAGGTTTGGTTGGCGACGATGGCGGCCAGGCACAGCGCCGCAGCGAGCAGGGCCGCCCCGGCGAACCGCGACGGAGAGCCGTCGGGGGACAGCAGAGGGTGCGGCGGCGGCCTGGGGCAGGGGGTGGGCATGCCGCCGCGATCGTACTCGTTATCCTCCCGCGCGGCACCCGCGACCAAGCCCGCTTACCACCGCGACGCGCGGAGCACCGGGGGGCCACAGCGCGATCGGAATGAAGTGACGAGGGAAAAAGGTGACCGCGGGCCGCTTCCCCCGGTGAACCGGCAACACGTTCTCCCGTTGCTACTCTGTCACTTCATCAACCTCTGCGGCCCTCTGCGCCCTCCGTGTCTGTGGGGTGAATCGCGTCCGCCGAGGATCGACCGGGCGGTAGTACTGGTCGCGCTGCTGCGGCATCCAGCCCGCGTCGGCGATCAGCCGGCGGATCTCCTCCTCGCTGAGCCGGAAGGTCGCGCCCGCGGCCGACACGACGTTCTCCTCCATCATCACCGAGCCCATGTCGTTCGCGCCGAAGAACAGCGCGAGCTGACCGATCTTCGGCCCCATCGTCACCCAGCTCGACTGGAGGTTCGGGATGTTGTCGAGATACAGCCGCGCCACCGCGAGCAGCCGCAAGTACTCCGTCGCATCGGCCAGAAACAGATGTTCCCCGTCCGGCTCGCGTCGTGGCTCGCGGCCGGCCGCGATCGTCTTCCACCGCCCTAGCGGCGTGCCTTCGGGCTGAAACGGCCAGTGGATGAAGGCGGTGAACCCGCCGGTTTCATCTTGGAGCGCGCGGAGCCGCCGCAGGTGCTCGATGCGCTCCGGCCGGGTCTCGATGTGCCCGAACATCATCGTGCAGCTCGTCTTCATCCCCAGCCGGTGGGCCTGGCGCATGACCTCGAGCCATTCATCCGTCAGCGTCTTGCCCTGGCCGATCTTCCGCCGCACGCGATCGACCAGGATCTCGCCCCCGCCGCCGGGGATCGTGTCCAGCCCGGCCTCGCGCAGCCGGCACAGCACGTCACGCAGCGACATGCGGTAGACCCGGTGAAACGCCCAGATCTCCGGCGGGCTGAATGCGTGCACGTGGATCGTCGGATACTCGCGGCGGATGAAACGCAGCAGCTCCAGGTACCACTCGAACGGCAGCCCCTGCCCGCTCGGGTGATCCGCGGCCGGCACCAGCCCGCCCTGCATCAGAATCTGGGTCCCACCGATCTCGAGCAGTTCCTCGATCTTGCGCCCGATCTCCTCGTAACTGAGGATGTACGCCTCGGCGTGGCCCGGCTTGCGGTAGAAGTTGCAGAAGGTGCACCGGGCCGTGCACACGTTCGCGTAATTGATGTTGCGATCCACAACGTAGGTGCGATACGGCTCGGGGTGCAGCGCGGCACAGCGCTCGAACGCTCGCCGGCCCAGCTCGTGGATGCTCGCCTCTTGGTACAGCGCAAGCGCCTCGGCCTCACTCAGCCGCGCACCGCACGTCATGGCCGCACCACCGGGCTCGGCACCCGCGCATCGACCGCCGCAGCCTCGATTCCGGTTGCGGCACCCGCCGGCAGCAACCCGGCCGCGCGACACAGTTCCGCAAACCGCTCCACACCCGCGAGGGCGCGCGCATCCAGACGATAGCGCAGGCAGCGCACCAAGTAGCGCTCGGCCAGCGCCGCCGGCCAGCCGTGCCGGGGGCCCTCGCGGCGGGCGATCTCCGCCGCTTGGGCTTCGCCCCGATCGCGTGCCGCCTCCAGCAGCGCCTCCAGCGACCGCAGGTCAGGCGAGTCCGGCTTGTCACCGCCGGCCGCCCAGACCGCGAACACGAACGGCAGCCCGGTCTGCGCCCGCCACGCCCCGCCCAGGTCCGTCTCGTACGCAAACCGCCCGCGGCCCGCGTCCACCACCTTGTCCCCGATCAGCAGTACCGCCTCGAGACCCGCCCGCGTCGCGGCCACCGCCGGCTGAGGCAGTGGGCGGACCTCGAGCGTGCGGCCGTACAGCGCGCGCCACAGCACCCGGGCCAGCGCGACGGAGGTATGCGAATCGGGATCGACGTGCAGGGTCCGCAGCCGGTCGGGCGGCACCTGCGAGAAGACGCGCACGGTCATGGTCTCGCCGTCGCACGCGATGCACGCGTCGGACACGACGGCGTAGCGCCGCGGCTCGCGCAGCACGTCCAGCACCGGGACGAGCGACGCGTCCACCAGCCGCTCCTCCAGCAGCATCGGCAGCCGGGCCGGCACGTCGAAACGCAGCGACACGGCCGGATTGTCGTCCAGCCCTTCGATGAGCGGCCGCGAATTCAGAAACGAAACCACGCCCAGCCGGAACACGCTCGCACCTTCGACACCGGCGCCCCGCCGGCGGGGCGCCCCTTTCGGAGTATAAAGCCCGGTCCCGCCGCCCGCGGCCCGGAGGGCAGTCTATTCGGATAATTTCAAAACTGCTGAAACTGCGCGCCCGCCCCTTCCCGCCCCAAGCGCCCCCCGGACGAGAGCGGACGTGTCCGCCACCCACCGGGCGTTTCGCCCGCGCCGCGGGTACAATCCGGCGGGAAGCGGAGGGCTGAGAGCTGACAGCTTCAGGAGATCCAGGCATGCCCAGGAACATCGGCGTACTGCTGTCGGGCTGCGGCGTGTTCGACGGCTCCGAGATCCACGAGGCCGTGCTGACGCTGCTCGCGCTCGACCAGCGTCAGGCGCACTCCATCTGTTGTGCGCCGAACATCGAACTGGCCGAGATCGACCATCTCACGAAGAAGCCCACCGGCCAGAAGCGGAACGTGCTGCGCGAGTCTGCCCGCATCGCTCGCGGCGAGATCCGCGACGTCGCGACGGTCCGGGCCGACCAGCTCGATGCGCTGATCCTGCCCGGCGGCTTCGGCGCGGCCAAGAACCTTTCGACGTTCGCGGAAGAGGGCCCCAACTGCACCGTGAATCGCGACGTCGAGCGGCTCGTCGGCGATATGCTCGCGGCCCGCAAGCCGGTCGGCGCGATCTGCATCGCCCCGGCCACCCTGGCCCGCATCGCCGCGGCGCGCGGCATCCACGCCCGGCTGACGATCGGCAACGACGCCGGCACGGCCAAGGCCATCGTGGCCATGGGCTGCACGCACGAGAACCGCCCCGTCGACGACGTGTGCGTGGACGCCGATCACAAGATCGTCACCACGCCGGCGTACATGCTCGGCCCCGGCCCGGCCGCCGTGAACGAGGGCATCCAGAAGCTCGTGGACCGCATTCTCGCCCTGCTCTGACCGCAGCGTCGTAGAGAGCGCCGCGGGCCGCGAGGCAGAAAACGGGACCACGAACGACAGGCCCCCGGCAACTGCACACGGGAACGGATGTGGGGCCCCGCCTCCGGCCGCCACCCGTTTGCAATCCGCGGTTGCGGGGTTCCTGTTCAGCGGTTTTTCTCTGTCCCAGGCGGCCCTCTTCGCTCGCGGGGTCTCTGCGGTTGACGCTCACCGGGCGTAGGTGAAGTTCACGTGCACCACGCCGTGGCACGTCAGCGTGCAGCTCCCGCTGAACCGCCCGGTATCCACGTACAGCCGCTGCCCCTCGACGATCGCCAGGTCGAAGTTGATCAGGTGGCTGTGTTGCGTGGAGCTGCCGCTGACGCCGTGCGCGGTGTGACAGGCGCTGCACGGACTGCGCCCGCGAACCACGTGCACCCGGTGCAGCGCGAAGCTCTCGTCGCCCAGGATCGAATTGCGGTCGTGGCACGCGTAGCACAGGGCGTAGGCCTGCGGGGTCTCAATCGTGTAGTCCCGGGTTTCGTAGCGCTCCACCAGCAGGAACGGGTACCGCGAGGTGTGCGGCCCGTCGGGCCCCAGCCCGCCGGCGCTGCGCCCGTCCGGGTTGTTGTGACAGTCCTGACAGCTCACGAAACGGCGCCCCCGCGCATCCGGGCGCAGGCTCGGCACCTCGTCCAGCCCACGGCTCGGCACCGCGACCGGGTGCGCCGACGCGGCCGTGGGCGAGAATTGCCGCCGCACGTTGCCGCCGTCGTCGCGCTGGCGGATGATCCGGTCGGCGATCCGCACCGGCAGGTCGCCATGGCAGCGGAAGCACACCTCGTAGTACAGGCGTGCCGGCTCGACCGGCACGCCCGCGATGGACACGCCCGGCACGGCGCGCATCGCCGCCGGCAGCAGCGGCCCGTGGCTCGCCTCCGCCAGCGGTCCAATGCTCACGTCGCGCGCCACGGCGTGCGGGTTGTGACAGTCGGGGCACTCGACGAAGTCCACCGCCCGCAGCCGGTCCTCGGGATCGCGGCGGTGGCCGACCAGCCGGTTGATGCGGTGGCCGAAGCGCTGGTCGATGACCGGCAGCATCGCTTGGGCCCCGACCCCGTCGTGGCAGTTGAGGCACAGGATCGTCGGCCGGTCGTACAGGAGCTGCTCGCGCCACGGCGCGCTGTGCGTCACGTGGCAGGCCAGGCACGCGTTCTCGGACATCGAGCGGTACGGCAGTTGCTGCCCGTTTGTGGCCGTGATCGGCACCGTCCGCGGGCTGAGCCGGTGCGCGCTCAGCTCCCAGCCGAGCATGTCGTGGCACGTGCGGCACAGGGCCCCTTCGCGCTCGGTGATCCGCAGGAAATTGCCGAGTTCGTTGTTGTGCGGGTCGTGGCAGGCGGTGCATTCGAGCTCGCCCAGTCGACCCAGGGGGACGCGGTGATCGACCAGTTGCGGCGCGCGGAGCTGCGGATCCCGGTTCGCCAGCGCCCGATCGTAGCGGAACCCGACCGGGTGATCGTCCGAGAGGTCCGTGGTCAGGTTGCTCGGGCCCGACGGCATGAACGTGCTCGTCATCAGGATCGGATCGGTGATCGGCCGGTCGAGCGTCAGTCCTAGCGCGATCGTCCCGTCGTGGCACGACAGGCACAGCTTGCTGGCGGGCCCGGGCTGGTCCGCCCGCGCGTCCAGCGACGGGCTACGATAGATCCGGTAGTAGGCCGTCGGGTTGTACCGGTTCCACAGCGGCGTCGCAGGGTCGGTGTTGTGCGGCGCGTGGCAGAAAACGCACACCTGGTCCTCGTTGAGCGACCGCACCGGCCCCGGCCCCATCGCCGACAGGTCGTGCTTCGAGTTCAGAATCGTGTCGTCCGCCAGCACCGCCGTTCCGCAGGCCGCGACCAGCGTCAGCCACAGCCGTTTCATCGCACACCCTCCGCAAGAGCATCACCGTAGAGGCCCGGCGGCATCGCGCGGGAACTCCTGATCGGCGCCCCGCCCGGGCCCGTCACTGGTCGGCGGCCCGCTCTCCCGCAGCCGCCCGTTCTGGGTCTCGGTGGTTTCCGTTCGGTCCCCGAGGTACTGGAGAACCTGCACCCGCCGGTTGTAACTGTCGGCCACCCACACCCGCCCCCGCTCGTCGATCGTCAGTCCGCTCGGCACCGAGAACTGGCCCGGACCCGCGCCCCCCTCCCCGATCGCCAGCAGCAGCCGCCCGGCCGCATCGAACACCTGAATGTTCTCAAACTGGTTGTCGAGCACCCAGATGTGCCCGTCGCCGTCGACGGCCACATCCCGCGGCCGGGCAAAATCACCGGCCGCATCGCCCTTGCGCCCGAAGACAGCGCGGGGGCCCGTCTCATCCAGCACCTGCACCCGGAAGTTCATCGCATCCGCCACGACCAGCCCACCCGCGGCCTCGCAAGCCACGGCCGACGGGAAATTGAACTGGCCCGGCGCGGTGCCGTGGTCGCCGAGCCGCGCGACAAGTCGCCCGTGGTCGATTCCGAAGCACGCGTGGACCGCGACGTCGGCGATCCACACCCGCCCCGTCGCATCGTGCGTCAGCGCGACCGGCGCGGCGATCTCGGGCCACCGCTGCGTCGCCCGCCACGTGCCGTCCAGGTCGAGCACGTCGAGCGCCGCGCGCCGCCGGTCGAGCACCAGCAGCCGGCCGTCGGCCGTGACGTCGACGTCGACGGGCAGCCGCAGCGGATCCGCCGGGTTGCCCCGCAGCGGCGCGTAGCGGCGCTCCGCCAAGTCGAGCAGATGCACCAACCCCGCACCGATATCCGCCACGAACACCCGTTCGCCGTGTACGGCCACCGCCGCCGGGCGGACGAACTCGGCCGGCGGTCGGGGCCCGGCAAGCGCGGCCGCCAGCGTCTCCCAGCCCGTGGGGCGGGCGCCGAGCGACGCCTCGCCCCTGAGCTCTCCCACATAACGGACGCGGGCCGCTTCGGGCGGGGGGGGCCAGACGACCGGCCGGGAGAGGGCGGGGAAGATCGGCGCGGGCGGCCCGCCGCAGCCGACGAGCAGGGCGGCGGCGAGCAGGGCGCTGGCGATGCGGGGGGCGCGGGTCATCGCTGCGCCTCCTGGTTGATGAGCGGGAAGGTGCGCTTGAGTTTCAGCCAGAAGGCGAAGCTGTTCTCGCGGGCGCCCGGCAGGTCGAGCAGGTCGTACTCCGCCTCGAAGCGCAGATCGAACTGTCCGATCCGCCAGTCGATTGCGGCCGTCAGGTCGACGCCGTTCGTCCGGCCCCACAGCGAGTCATCCTCGAAGCGATACAGTGCGCTGGCGTTGGCTTCGAGATGCTGGGCCAGCAGGTAGCGGTATGACGCGCCCAGGTCGAGCAGGAACACGTTGCGTTCCTCGAGGTCGTCGGCGCCGCGGAACCAGAACTGCGAGCCGGTCAGCTTGGCGTCGAGCTGGTGCCGGGCGGCCTGCCAGACGACCCAGTCGCCGTTGCCGTGCAGGGCCTGGTACGGGTCGATCGAGTCGTCGTTGTACTCGTACTCGCCGCCGACCGACCAGCGATTTCGTCGGAAGGTCGCCCCGACCCGCTGGCGGTTGATATTCCGGTCGCGCCAGGGCACGAACGTGGACGGCTCGACGCGCTCGTCCTGGAGAGCCGCAGCGTAGTAGATGGACAGCCCGGACTTGAAGTCTTGCTGCAACCGCACGTCGAACCGGTTGCGCTGGATGTCGATATCCTCGGCCAGCCGGTAGGTGTACGTCACGAGCACGGTCGCGCGGTCCGGAATCTGCCCCGTTACGACCCGCCGCAGCGCGGTATAGCGGCCCACGCGGATCTTGACGTAGTCCCGCCCCGGCAGGTACGTCCGGGCGCGCGTCGCGTCAGTCACGACGATGCTGCTCCAGTCCACGTCCGGCTGGAGCAGGAACGCCAGCAGCGGATCGCGGAACGTGACCGATTCGCCGATCACGATCCCGCGACGGTCGCCGTTGCGCGTGTCGGTCGTCGTGCCGTTGTACGACGCGTTCGCCGAGAACCGACCGAGGGCGTTGTCGCGGGCGTAGCTCGCGTTCAGCAGCGTCCCCAGCTCGCAGAAATCCGCGTTGTCGTCGTCCTGCTGCTGGTAGCCCCAGAACTGCGCCGTCGTCACCAGCTCCGGCAGCGGCTGCCACGTTACCCCCCCCTCGCCCCGCCAGGTCGCGGTCTCCAGCTCCTGGAACGCATCCCGGTAATACTGGGCCGCCCAGTTCGTCGCCAGCGCCTTGCTGTGCTGTAGCCGCAGCCGCGTCAGGAACTCGGCCTGGTCCCGCGCCAGGTCGCCGGTCTCGTCCTGGAATCGCAGCAGGTTCTCCCACGAGCTCCGGTCGTCCTCCCCAAAGCGGAGCACATGGCTGAGCGTCCCGTAGTTCCCGTACGTGTCGAACCGCGTCCGCGTCCCCGAGTACTGCTCCGTCCGGTCGGCATATTGGTAGCTGAACGTGACCGCGTGGTTGCGGGCAATCTGCCACGTCGCCTCGTACCGCAGCGTGTCGTCCCCACGCTGCTCGTCGTCCAGCAGCTCTTTCGTGCGACTCGTCAACTCGTCCCACACATGCTCGAACGACAGCCGCATCGGCAGCGCCGCGTCGTTGAAGAGCAGCGTCCCGCCATACCGCTCCCGCGTCCGGTCCAAGCTCGGCTGGAACGCACGCGGCACCCGCGAATCCAGCCGCGAGGCGAACGCCATCCCCGAGATCTTTCCCCGCGGCAGCAGGTTCAGCGCCACGTCGTACTCGAGCAGATCGCCGTTCGGCTGCTCATCCAGTTCGCGACCGCTGCCTGATTCCCGGTAGCGATCCTGCCGCAGCCCGTACCGCACCATCGTGTCGAATAGCGCGATCTTGTCGCTGAACAGCGACCCCTCCGCCGACAGCCCCAGCGTCTCCTCCAGTGTCAGCGCCTGGTCCACCTGTCGCGACCCGCGCGCCGTCGTCCGCCCCTGCGTGTACGTCACCGCACGCTCGTCATACGAGGTCTCGAACCCCGCCTCCAGCTCGAGCCGACGCAGATTCAGCACCTGCGTCACCGGCGGAAAC